>NZ_CP053435.1:4730000-5080000 GCF_013127955.1 Spirosoma taeanense | reverse complement strand
GAAGGCGTTGGTGGCAGTGGATTCACGTTGATGGTCAGCACATCAGACGGTTCCGAGATACAGCCAAACTGATTGCGGGTTTTAACAGAAAAATTACCCGACTGGTTGATGGTCAGGGTGCGGGTTGTCAGTCCATTCGTCCAGATGTACCCCGCTTCTTCGGGGGCGGTTAACACGACGTTACGATCCGCGCAGAAAGTTGTAGCCCCACTTGCTGTAATGACGGGTTTAACGGGCAGAGGGTTCACAACCACTGTAATGGAGTTGGACCGCTCTGACGCACAGCCGTTCTGATCAATGACCGCAAGGTTATAAGTGCCGGGTGTACCCACGGTGATGACGCGGTTCTGCTGGCCGTTGCTCCAACTGTAGCGTACGTTTTCGGCCGAGGTTTGCAATATGGTATTATCACCCTGACAGAAGGTGGTGGCTCTCGTATTGGTAATAGTTGGGGTAGCCGGTAGGGGATTGACGGTTAGCTGAATAGCATTCGACACAAAGTCGCAGCCACTAACATCCCGATAGCGAACCTGATAGACGCCCGCCGTACTGACATTGAGTGTCCGACCCGAGGAAATATCCGCGTTGGTCGTCCTGTTGATCCACGTTACGTTATCATAATTGGAGGTTAGTGCAAGCGTACCGCCGGCGCAGATGGCCGGTGGACGATTGTCGGCAACGGTGGCCGTAGGCGTATCTGAAACGCGTACATAGTTTGTGAAATGAGTATTACCCCGGGCGTCTTTCACTTTAGCGCGGTAAAGACCGCCGGGCCCTTTTGTTACGGTTCGGCTGGTTTCACCCGATTCCCACTGGAAAGATGTATACTCACCGTTAATCGTAAACGTTAGGTTGTTACCCGCGCAGGCTACCGAAATAGTTGGTGCCGGAGCGGGAGAATGCGGAGTTGAATTTTGAAAAAACGCATCATCGAGACTTCCGTTCCAGACATTTGCTACTTCCAGCAGTCCGTTATAGTCGAAGTGAAAACCTTCAGGGTCGTTGCGGGGGGGACGCGTGCGGGGTATCTGAATATCATCCGTAGCCGGTCCTGGAAACACGTTAGGCACCGTTACAATAACATTGTTCTGAGCGGCAATAATGGCGGGGCTGGTTTTCGTGGGAATGTTGTCACCATAGGTCGTACGGGCCACCACCCAGGTCATATTCCGGCCGTAATCCTGCCGGCTTTGGTTGATCACGAACTGGAGATCGCTTGTATAACTAGCCCCGGCCGTACTGATGAGGTTATCAGCTTCGCCCTGATGCCACAAAACCGCCCGCATACCGAGCATGTTCGCGTAGTACTGCAACGCGATCTTCAAGTTAATATAAGGCTGGCGGGGCGGGTACAGCAGGTTGGGGTCATACACACTCTTGGCAGTGCCGCCTTCCGGGGCGCTTTCCCGCCAGTTGCGAACGGCCGTTCCGGTAAAAGCCGCGTTGAAAAACATGATCGGTACATTGAGCCGGCTGGCCAGCAAATCGCCCAGACGCCCCCAGCACCAGCTGCCGAGGCCCCGGGGCGCAATATAAAAATCAGCTCCGTTGTCTAAGTGAGTAAACTGAGGAACGGGCGGATCATTTGGAAAGCCATTGTCCGGGTAACGATAGTTGACACAGTTAACCCGGTCGTCGGTTGAAACGGGCGCATCGGTATGAATACCCTGCGCGTTCGATTGTCCGGCGATTATAAACACTTCGCCTATACCAACGCGCTCGACCGTTGTAACAGTTCCGACCTGCTGATCGCCGTTCATGCCGCGTACTTCGAGGTTATACCATCCGCCTGTTCCGGTAAAGTCGCCGGCAAAACTACCACCGCCGGGGCTTGTCTGAATCGGTCGCCATTCGGTTGAAGTGCCCTGTCCGTTGCGGGCCACCATGCGGGCTTCGATTCGCGTAACGGCTAATGTATATAGGCCCGTAATGCGAATCGTTGCCAGATTGGCTTTGCTTCGTTGGAAAACGGCCCGCGTAGTAGGAAATGATACCTGAATCTGAGCCATAGTAACCAGCGGCAGAAACAACCATACCACCAGTGCGTAGGCTACCGAAATGTGTTTCATAGCGTTCATAAGCACGACCCGATCAAGCGATCAGCAGTCGTTTGGATACCACTTAAATAGACTATTCGGCCGACGGAGGTAGAGTTAACCGTTGCCAGATACTATCTTTCAATTCATCCAGTCCGCGTTGACTAACCGACGAGATAAATGTAACGGGAATCTTCTGGGGCAGATCGGCTTTGATGCGGGCTAACTCCTCATCGCTGACCAGATCTATTTTTGAGATAGCCAGTAGACGATCCTTATCCATCAGCTCCGGGTTATATTCCCGTAATTCGTTCAATAATGTATTGTATTCGTGCCGAATATCTTCGCTGGTGGCCGGCACCAAGAACAACAGAACCGAATTACGCTCAATATGCCGCAGAAACCGCAGCCCCAAACCTTTTCCCTGCGATGCGCCCTCAATAATCCCCGGAATGTCGGCCATTACAAACGATTTGTAATCCCTGTATGCTACGACACCTAAATTGGGTACAAGGGTTGTAAAGGGGTAGTCAGCAATTTCTGGCCGGGCGGCAGAAAGTACCGATAGCAGAGTTGATTTACCAGCATTGGGAAAGCCAACGAGCCCTACATCGGCTAATAATTTCAATTCCAGTACAACCCATTCTTCGCGGCCGGATTCGCCCGGCTGGGCGTAATAGGGGGCCTGTTGGGTGGCCGTTTTGAAATGGTCATTGCCCAAACCGCCCCGCCCACCCGGAAACAGAATAATTTCCTGACCGTCTTCGGTGATTTCAGCCAGTTGCTCACCCGTATCGGGGTTCCGGGCGATGGTGCCCAGAGGCACTTCCAGTATTACATCTTCCCCTTGTGCGCCCTGGCGTCGTCCACCTTCTCCGGCTACACCGTTGCCTGCTTTGACATGCTTGCGGTATTTAAGGTGCAGCAATGTCCAAAGCTGAGGGTTGCCTTTTAAAATGATATGGCCACCCCGGCCACCATCACCCCCGTCAGGGCCACCTTTAGGAACATGCTTTTCGCGCCGAAAATGAACTGAGCCTGCTCCCCCCGCTCCCGAGCGACAATTTATTTTTACGTAATCAATAAAGTTTGATGAAGCCATATTTGTTGTTTACTGCTGCGTGTACCTTCTGGTCAGGCTAACTGCAGTTTATCTGACCTCACCAGCAGCTTGATTTATTTTTTCGCAGATTAGGGCGAATATATCATCTATCTCGCCAATCCCGTTAATGGCTGCGTATTTACCCTGCTCGCTATAATAGCCGGCAACCGGTTTGGTTTTTTCGTTGTACTCCCGCAGGCGACGACGAATCAGCTCTTCATTCTGGTCATCGGGCCGACCGGATGTCTGCCCACGTAACAATAGTCGTTTGGTGAGCTCTTCTTCGTCCACTACCAACGCAATCATTGCATTAATCTGTGTGCCGTATTGGCTTAGAAGCTGATCAAGTGCTTCAGCCTGCGGTACTGTACGTGGAAAACCGTCGAAAATAAAGCCCGCAGCCGACTGGTTTTCTTTAAGCTTATGCTCGATCATGCCGATTACGACCTCATCGGGCACAAGCAATGCCTGATCCATCAACTGTTTTGCCCGTAGTCCTAACTCTGTGCCACTGGCGATCTGCGAACGGAGTAAATCACCGGTGGATAAATGTACTAAGTTATATCTCCGGATAAGTTTTTCGCTTTGGGTTCCTTTGCCAGCCCCTGGAGGGCCAAACAAGACAAGATTGAGCATACAGCTAGATAGAGTAGTGGCGTCCGGTCAAAAATTTGCGCCCGCAAAGTTACGACTCCGCCTGAAAAATAATAGTGGTGTCTGCCCTGGACCTAGAGGTTTTTATTAATTGGAAATCAAACAAAAAGCACAGGCATAGCCTGTGCTTTTTGTTTGATTTAACGTCAGCAGTTGTTAACTCGCTGAGGACTTTCGTGCGGTTGCCTTAGGCGCAGTCTTGGTAGCAGGCTTCGCAGGCTGTTTGGTTGCTGGTGCTGCCTTGGGTCCTTCCAATGCTCGCTTTACATCAGCATCGTTCGGATTGATTTCAAGCACCTTGTTAAAGTATTCTTTGGCTTTGGCTTCATCTTTCTGCTGCAGACTAAAGCCCGCCAGTGCTTTATAAGCCGTCACCAGATAGCGACTGTAATCGGTTTTCTGAGTAGAGTCCGGCTGAGGAGCCAGTGCCTGCTCAATGAATTTCTCATACAGCGGAGTTGCAGCGCTAATGGCCTGGTCCGGGTTTTTAGCGTTAGCGTAATAATTTGCCTGAGCCCGGTAGTAATAAGCCAGCGGATACGTCTGACCCGGAGTAGCTTCAATCTTCTGTGCCATCTGAGCAAAAGCCGAGTCAGCTTTCAGATAATAGGCCTGCTTGATCGCAGGCACTTGTGCCGAATCAACGGGAGCCGCTAAGCTGTCACGACCTACACGAGGAGCATATTGATAGTTCGAAAGGCCTAACCAAAGATAGTCGTTGTTTTGTGGCTTCTTATCGTTTTGAATCGTCTTGGTGTAGTAATTAGCCGCCTTGTCAAATCGCTTCGTCTTGTAGTACTTCTCAGCAATCTCGCGATACAGGTTTTCGGTTGTATCCGAAGGAGCTGCCTTTTCCAGATAAGCAACGCTCAGCGAGTCGCCTTCCGGAGTATTCAGCATACCGTACGCACGGCCTAGATACTTGTAATCGTCATAGATCACTTTGTTCGGAGCTGTTGAGATGAACCGGTTCAGAGCCGTTACTGCCTGTTGTGGCTGATTCAAACCGTAATAAGCCCAGCCATACATCCGGTCGGCGATTGGGTTGTTTACTTTCCCCTTCAGTTGATCGAGGTAAGTCGTAGCACCCTGGTAATCTTGTGCCAGGAACCGATAACGAGCTACGTCAAGCAGACGCTCAGGATCAGTTGTGCCCGTTTTCTGAACATACAGTTCGTAGTTCTGAGCAGCACTTTTGTAAGCGCGCGAATTTGCCAGGGCATCAGCGTAAGCTAGGTAAGTAGGAGCGAACTCCTGGTCACCCTGAATGGCCAGTTTAAAGTAATCCTGAGCTTTTTGGTAGTTTTTACCGCGCAGATACAAGCGTCCAATCTTATAATTGGCTTCAGCCAGGTTCGGGTTGATAGTCAGCGCATTTTCGTATTTCGTGATAGCGTTACCACCATCATTTTTCAGGAAATACGCATCACCCATCAGCATTTCGATCTCGGCGTTCTCGTTTTTCTTATCCTTTTCGTCGGCAATAGCTAACAGTTCGAGCGCTCTGGCCGGATCATTGGTTTTTTCCGACAGTGTGAACATCTCGGCTGCCCGAATCAGAACGTCCTGATTCTTATTCTTTGTTGCAGCTACTGCATTGTTAATCTGTGCGGTACCGCCGGCCCGATCGCCTTTCATTAAAGCTACCCCACCCAGACCTACGTTATTCAGCTGGTTCTTCTGGTCAGCGGCTGCACCCTTTTCAAAAGCAGCTTTTGCCTGATCCAACTGCCCGCTTCTCAGATAGTAGTAACCAAGGTAGAATTGATTTTCAGCCGTTGGTGAGCTAGACGCTAACTGAGTAAGGGCTTGTCCTGCTTTACCATAACGTTCGGCCTCAATATCTTTCAGAGCCGTCGGCAAGTCCTGCGCCAACAGCGGAGCAGCCATAGATGCTCCCACGAACAGGATGGTCAACAGCGATTTCTTCTGGTTGTTCATCATGTATTTAGGTTGGAAATTAAATAAGTGTTCTGTTAGGTAAACAATCGACAAAACTAAAAAATTGCCGTTAAACCAAAAAACTTCCTTAGTTTTTCAAGTTCACTTCCCGATTATACGGCACAGAAGGCCAAAGTCCCAATTTGTAAATAATCAAGGAGCCTGCATCACGGGCTACATAATTTACTAATCCGCTTCCCAAACCCGGATGAGCTTCCCGGCTCAAGACATAAACCGGTCGACGTAAAGGGTAACGCATCATACCTAAGTCCTCCTGAAACGGTTGATAATAATCATCCCGTTTTGTTGGATTCGCCTTATCCGAAACACCTACTACCCGCAAATCCCGCGACAGTTCAGCCGTAAGGGGCTCATCTCCATCGCTGATCCAATTTACACCGATGAAACCCAATGCCGACGGATTCTTCCGCACAAAGTCAATCACTTCCCGGTTGGACCGGGTTGTGAAGATGCGCAAGTTCCGGACATTATTGACTTTGAAAGTATTTAACACAAACTCCAGATTACTCGAATTGTTATTATCAAATACTAAAGTAATGGGACCGGTCTGGTTGCCACCTTTCAACTGTGACCATTGCGTTATCTTGCCACTGAATAAGCTCTTCAACTCATTCATTGTCAGTAGGCTATCTGTGTTGGATCGATTGATGATAAGCGCTACGCCATCGGTTGCAATTTTCGTTGCGGCCCCTACAATTTTACGCTGATCTAGGACGGCCTGTTCCTTTTGGGTCAATTTACGGGTTACGAAAGCAATCCGCGCACTGTCCTGCAGCATTAGATTGATTGCTTGCTGCTCAGGTTTAAAGACAATCTCAAAATGCGTATCCGGGTATATACCTGAATAGGCTGAGGTCAACTGCGTGACTAAGGGTTTAAACGATTCATCAGCTGCAACAATAATACTCCCCCGGGATGGATTGTCCAGAGCAGGCTTATCATTGGCGCAGCCGAAAAAGCCTAGCAGCAGACTGATTGCCCAAAATCCGTTTTTACTCATTTTCTTGAAAACGTTGATAAGACCGATAGGCCCGATAGCTCCCGTAAACTAATAATAGAGCCGCCATCCCATACCGTAGAATTCCGGGTTCAGGGAACATGCCAAAAGACTGAGAGGAGGCAATCAGTACGATGCCTCCTCCCAAGTATGCCAGCGAAGCCAGCACTGAAATATACAGCGTTAGCTGCGCCGGACCTCGATTTTGTCCGCGCATAGGAGTTATTCCAGCGTGAAGTTGATCGGTAGGTTGTATTTTACCCGTACTGGACGACCTGACTGTTTACCAGGGCGCCATTTCGGCATACTTTTAACCACGCGGGTTGCTTCCTCATCCGTTCCGAAGCCCAGTCCTTTCAGAACCTGAACGTCCTGAATACTACCGTCGGTATTAACAACGAAGCTTACGAAAACCCGTCCCGAAATGTTCGCGCGCTGAGCGGCTGCCGGATAACGAAGGTTTTTCTGCAGGTATTGACCAAGAGCGGCCATACCACCCGTAAACTCTGGCTGTTGTTCAACGACCGTAAAGATTTCTTCTTCTTTCGGAGCGGCTTCAACAGCAACCTCTACCTTCGTTGGAGCAGCACTGGCTTCAGGAGCCGCAATGACTTCTTCAGCGTTCGGGTCACCTTCCTGCGTTTTTTCAGCAGCAACAGCTTCCTTCAGTTCTTCAACAGCCGGCGGTGGCGTTTCTTCGGGTACCTCTTCATCCGGTTTTACTTCCGGTGGAAGGAATTTAACCGTGTTCACCTTGGGTACTTCGACTGGCGGTGGCGGTGGTGGTGGCGGTTCGTTCGGGTCAATTGGCGGAGGAGGGAGCTTCATCAGGTCCACCTCTACCATTGCCTGTTCTTCTTGCTCCGGAGTCAGGGCAGTGATGATGGTCGGAGCAAGTACACCGAGTGTAAACAGGATACCCCCAATAATCAGGGCACGTGTTACAGTCTTAGGATACGCTTTCCGTAGATCATAGGCACCATACGCCTTGTTCCGGTTCGCAAACACAATGTCATCAAGTGTTGCGTTTTGAGGAGTCTCTGCCATGGTGTTATGCGTCTATTTTAACTTTGTCCTTAAGAAGCTTCTTTTCGTCCGGAGTCAGCTGGTCCACCAGAGCATACCGCTTCGTTTTCGTAATGGCCATCTCATCCAGAACGTCAACCATATTTCTATACGTTGACTCTTTGGTTGGCTTAATAACCACAACAAACTTATCGGCGGATACTTTCCGGGCGTTTTCCTGAATAGCCTGACGGAATTCGTAGCCGTAGCCAACTGTCTTTAGTTCGGGGTCTTCATTGGCCGCTTTACCAAAGATGTAATGCGCCTTGTTGTCCTTCCCCAGAAAGACGGTCATTACGTTGGAGGCCTTAATAGGCTCCGTTTCTTCCTGTTTTGTTTTGTCCGGCACGTTGAGCGTCATCGAAGATGGCTTGCTCAGGGTGGTAGCCAGAATGAAGAAGGTAATCAGGAGGAACCCGAGGTCAACCATCGGCGTCATGTCCACACGGGTTGACGCTTTCTTGGACCGTACCTTACCACCGTCATGCTTACCACCACCACCGCCAGTGTTAATTTCTGCCATGGCTTGTTTGGTTTAGTTGTTTGCCTGTTCACCTGAATGGCTCTAAAATAGCTAATCAGATGAACAGACAAACAACGCGTTAGTCTGCTTTCCAACCTGCCGGCGGAGCCTCTGTTCCGGTGATCAGGTTGAATTTGTTAATGTTCTGCGCCTGAAGCGTAGCCAGCACGTTCTTAAATTCCGGAAACTTGGCAAGGTTATCGCCTTTTAACGCAATTCGTAGATCGTTGTTGGCCTTCCGGGAATTAAATACCCAGTCTTTAAGCTCATTCGTGGCACCCGCCCCTGTTGAATCCGTAGGAATACCCGGCTGCTTAATCTTTGCCTGCTGTTCTTTGGGCATGCCCAGGAACGACTTCAATTGAGCAATGGGCAATCCGAAGTTCGACATCAGGGCGAATTCCTTCTTTTCCTTGTCTGAGAAAGTAATGCCTTTTGCAGCAGCGATATTTTCCAGCATAGCAATGCGGTTGTTCTGGTTATCGATGCCAAAATAGACTTTACCGTCTTTACCCAAACCAATGGTCATGATGTCCTTGTCCGGAACTTTGATGCCGGAGATAGAAGACGGGGTATCGATGCTGGCGGCATCCTGAGAACGGAATTGGGCGGTCAGGATAAAGAACGTCAGCAACAGGAACGCCACGTCGGTCATCGCCGTCATGTCCACTGAAGAACTTGCACGTTTAATTTTAACTGCTGGCATGAGTTATTCTGTTTCTGCCTGTCCGGTTTTATCCGGTTAAGGCGGTTAATTAGACCAACGATCCACTACGGCTTAATAGTGAGCCGCGAAGTTCTGCTGGATGCTCAGACCGATTTCGTCGATGTTGTACGTCAGTACGTCGATCCGGCTGGTGAAGTAGCTATACATGATGGTCGCGATAGCAGCCGTACCGATACCAAGGGCCGTGTTTACAAGAGCCTCCGAGATACCCGTTGACAGAGCAGCCGTGTCAGGCTGACCTGTAGCACCCATGGCTGCGAAGGCCCGGATCATACCAAGTACTGTACCAAGCAGCGCGATAAGAGTCGACACCGATGCCAGCGTAGCGATGATGGTCAGGTTCTTTTCCAGCATCGGCAGTTCCAACGTCGTAGCTTCTTCTACTTCTTTCTGCAGGGCTACCAGTTTTTGCTCTTTGGTCAGTTCCGTGTCCGTTGACAGTTGCTGATATTTCAGCAGGGCCGTTTTAACAACGTTACCAATCGAGCCTTTCTGGCGATCGCACTCCTGAATCGCTCCGGCTACGTCATTACGGTCAAGCTGACCCTTTACTTTCCGAACGAAATCATCAATCGAACCTGACCCGTTTGCGCGGCCAATAGTGATAAACCGCTCGATGGAAAATACCAGCACGGTCAGGAAGCACGTAAAGAGAATAGGTACGATAAATCCTCCTTTATAGACGGTACCGAAGTAATCGCCTGGGAGTGGCTCTTTCGTGTTGTCTCCATCCTGAAAGTGACTGCCGTCACCAAAGACGAACATATACGTCAGGATACCGATCAACAGCAGAACCGGGATTACGAACGCTGGATTCAAGCCACCCGACGATTTCTTCTTTGGTGCCGCTGCTTTGGCTGGTGCTGGAGAGGGATTTTGTGTTTTCATTGGAACTAGACTGTAGGGTTAAATTGAAAGTTGGTTTGCCCGGTAAAAAAAGCGAAAAATTTAGACTGTTTGGGTTTGTTCAGTTAAAAATTTGACTGAAAGCCTCTGAAACCTCCACAAAACTATGGTTTTTCTGACGAAAACAATGCAAAATCATCAGTCAATTTTTCCTTTTTAATGGCAATCCGTCAATAAATACTTGTACATATCCGGCTTTACCTGTACTAGGACATATTGACGCAATGATTGGTAAAACCTTGTTTTTCAAGCTTCCGACAGTTATTAGTCCAATTTAGACGGGTTGAGTAACCAGAAGAGGGAGGGGCTTTATTCATAAATATTTAATAAGGTTTTCGGAATAAATCCAGTTTGTAATGGGCTCTGTATAACCTGAAGATGCGGGAAGGCGCCCGATTGCACATGCCTGGCAAGGTTTTTTTAGGTATAAGCAGAAATTAGACGAACAGTGAAGAAATAATTAGAGTAAAAATTAGTTTTAATGTTACTTTAACAACTTATAAATCAGGAATTAATCTTGCAGGCTGAAGTTTGTTCCCAAATCTTTTGGTAGCAGTTGCCAGGACAGCATTTAATCGGGTAGTTATGAATATTCTCCGTAACGGTCTTGTACTATCGGCCTTCGCTTTGACGAGTCTTGATTTTTTTCATCACTTTGTGCTTCTGTCACAGGGCTGGTTTTTTCTGGGTCAGCTCCTGTTTCTATTGGTTGGGTTAGCCGTCGCTACCATGTGTGGTGCTTTGACAGCTCATGCGCTGTTGTCGCTATGGCGGGGAACCCCATTCGTGAAAGATTTAATCGATCATGAACCGGAGCCGGTTCTGGTTAATTAGGCGTTTATTTTTCTAAAACAACGAAGCTCCGGCAGACCTGCCGGAGCTTCGTTGTTTTAGAAATGCCCTTGCCACACTGAAAGGTAACATACAAAAAAGCCGACCCTATGAGGTCGGCTTTAAGTCGGGATGGCGGGATTCGAACCCACGACCTCTTGCACCCCATGCAAGCACGCTACCAGGCTGCGCTACATCCCGAGGGGTCTGCAAAGGTAAGCAGGAAAGGGAGAAAAGAAAAAGAAATGCGGGTCTGTTCTCTTTTCTCCCCCTCACATAACTTAATTTCTACCACTACCCTGCGTGGCCGGTGGTTGATTGCCCCGTCGTTGTTGCTGCATTGGGTTCTGTCCCTGGGTAGCAGATGGGCTCTGCCGCTGCTTGAACAACTGGAAACGGGTAGGTTGCGCTACCCGCGGGAATGAGTTGTTCTCGGTATCAATATCAGCGATTTCGTAGTACGGGTCAAGCGTCCACTGGGTAACTTTCTTTGGAGTCGCAATGACTTTCTTAATCGCCTGGTCGTTGAAACGCCAGATTTCGGCCGGGTACCGCGCTACAGAGTCGGTGCCATCTTCAAACTGCATCCGAACAATCACTGGCATTGGTACCCCACCTTTGTTTTTCAGCGACAGGGTATAAAAGTTTGTAGTGGCATTCGCTTCAAGAACCTTACGCTCGCTGTCACTCAGCGTCGCCAGATAGTCCTCATACCGTTTTTTATCCGCATCGGTAACAGCGTAAGGATCATAACCATTGTAGAAATCCTTCATGGTTGAATCCTGCTCAACAACTGTAGCGGCCTTTGTCGCGGCATCACGCTGTTTGCTGATGGTTCCGGCCCGGCGCTGCGCTTCAGCGCGAGCGGCTGCTTTGGTCGTCACCGGATCGCCCGCATCCACCTGGTACCAGTCGACCTCAACCAGATCCTGATCCACGGGTTCAACGCCATAGAACCAGCCCTTCCAGAACCAGTCCAGATCAACACCAGAAGCATCTTCCAGTGTACGGAAGAAGTCGGCAGGCTCAGGACTTTTAAAAGCCCAGCGACGCGCATACTCTTTAAAGGCGTAATCGAATAGCTCGCGGCCCATAACCGTTTCGCGCAGAATATTCAGGGCCGTGGCTGGCTTAGCGTAGGCATTGGGGCCGAGGCTGATAACGTTGTCAGACGAGGTCATAATCGGCGACAGAACCGATTTGTCTGACTTCATATAGTCCGTAATGTATTGCGGTTCACCCCGGCGGCTTGGAAAGTTATAGTCCCATTCTTTTTCGGCCAGATACTGGCAGAAGGTGTTCAAACCTTCGTCCATCCAGGTCCATTGCCGCTCGTCGGAATTAACAATCATTGGGAAGAAGTTATGGCCAACTTCGTGGATAATGACGCCGATCATGCCGGCTTTAGTTTGCTCCGAATACGTACCGTCAGCTTCAGGACGGCCACCGTTGAACGAGATCATGGGGTACTCCATACCTCCGCCGGGCGTGGCATGACACGAAATTGCTACCGGATAAGGATATTTGATTGTTCGATTGCCATAGGATTTAAGCGTGTGTTCAACAACGCGGGTTGAATACTGTCCCCAGAGCGGATTGCCTTCTTTCGGATAAAAAGACATGCTCCAGATTTTGCGGCCGTCGCCATATACGTCTGTCTGCATGGCATCCCAGATAAACTTACGGCTGCTGGCAAAGGCGAAGTCACGTACGTTATCAGCCTTGTATACCCAGGTTTTCTTTGTTTTTGTATCCGCAGGTTTGGCCTTTTCGGCGGCAATGGCTTCGTCCTGCGTGACGATTACAACCGGTGTTTTCGAGTTGGCCGCCTGCGCCATGCGCTTCTGCTGGGTCGCCGTCAGAACCTGTTTGTAGTTCTGGCATTCGCCGGTTGCGCCTACGATGTGGTCGCTTGGTGCGGTAATGGCTACTTTATAATTACCGAAGATGAGCGTAAACTCGCCCTGACCTAAAAACTGCTTGTTCTGCCAGCCGTTTACGTCGTTGTAGGCGCAGAGCCGCGGAAACCAGTGTGCGATGAAGTAGTTATAGTTGCCATCCTTAGGAAAGAAATCATAGCCACTGCGACCGTAATATTCGGTGACAAAGTAATTCCAGTCCACGTTGAAGGAATAACTCGCGCCGGGCTTCAGTGGCGTCGGCATGTCAATCCGCATCATGGTCTGGTTAATCGTGTACTTGAGCGGGCTGCCCGACTTAGCATCTTTAACGGACGTGATTTTGTAGCCGTACTTATCGGTTGCCTGCTGACTGCTCCGTTCACGTACGGATGTCAGGTTCTGCAACTGATTGAAGCTCATGCCACTTTCGTTAATGCCGCCCGTGCGGGTGATGCTACCCGTTGAGCCTTTGGCAAACAGGTTCTGATCGAGCTGAAGCCAGATATACCGCAATTCGTCCGAAGAGTTGTTGTGGTACGTTACGGTTTCAGAGCCCGTAATCTTCTGATTAGCGTCGTCGAGTTCTACCCGGATGTCATAATCAGCCCGGTTCTGGAAATAGTCGCGGCCGGGCGCACCCGCGGCCGTGCGGAACGTATTGGGCGTTGGCAGCATGGGGCCGAGCTGCTCAAAGCGCGTATTTGCGTTTTGCGTGGGCGCGGCTGGTGCCTGAGCACCTGCGAACCTTACTGAAGCTGCCAAACCGATTGTTAGCAGAATTATCTTCTTCATAAACAGGTTGAAGTTGTTGAAATGCGGGTAAAAGTACAAAAAAAGCAGCGGTATGCCTACTCGATCAGCGTAGGCAAATATTCATTGTTGATGATCAGCGAAAGAGCCATGCCGGCTACAATGCCCGACACAATCAGCGTCCACCGTAATCGGCTGCTTCGTAGGATATCCAGAGCCAGGAAGGCAACCGTTAAAACGATACTGACAATAACCAGCTGGCCCATTTCCAGACCTATGTTGAAGGCTAGTAAGGGTTTCACAATGTTCGCTTCACGACCCAGCAAACTGCGCAGGTAGTTGGAAAACCCCATGCCGTGAATCAATCCAAAAAGCAAGGCTATGCCATACCGCCAGGACACAGTTGGCTGCCGGGTAATGGCTAACGATTGCGCCCGGGGCTCCTTATAAAAAAAGTTTGTGATGGCGGTGATGAGAATGGTAATGGGGATGAGCAGTTCAGTCAGTTCGGTTTTATAACTGATGAGCTGCAGCGTTGCCAGTGCCAGCGTAACGGAGTGACCAATCGTGAACGCGGTGACCAGACTCAGAATCTGTCGCCATTGGCGCAGGGTATAAACGGCGCAAAGGGCTATCACAAACAGGATGTGATCGTACCCGCTGGGGTCGGTGATGTGCTCGAATCCTAAGCCCAGATAAATGAAGAAATCACTCATGCTTTGAACCAGTCCGCATACATCACGTAATTATTAGCCGTGCGCATGAATAGTTCTGCTTGCTCAGGCGAAACGGCTTTCAGAAGCCGGGCGGGATTACCGGCGTAAATGGAACCGGGTGGCACGATAGTATGCTGCGTTACGATAGCTCCGGCCGCGACGATACTGCCCGATCCAATAACGGCCCCATCCATAACAATGGCGCCCATACCGATTAAGACCTTATCTTCAATCGTACAGCCGTGTACAATGGCATTGTGGGCGATGGAGACGTAATTGCCAATAGTGGTTTTGAAGCGCTGATACGTACAATGAATGACAGCGCCGTCCTGCACATTGCAGCGATCGCCCATAGTGATCGAATTTACGTCGCCCCGGACAACAGCGTTGAACCAGACGGTACAATCGTGTCCCATTGTTACCTCACCAACAATCGTGGCGTTATCGGCGAACCAGCAATTTTCGCCAAACTGGGGATGAATTCCGCGAACGGGTTTTACTAAAGCCATATCGCAAAAGTAAGCTGAAGTTGGTTTGGAAACCACCCCATAAAAAACGGGGACTGATGATTAACCAGTCCCCGTCTCGATTCGCTGACATGACCGCTTACTTTTTGTCAGCTTTGTCCATCAGTTTATCCATTGCATCTTCAATATCATCAACCACGCGGTTGGTCTCGCGCTTTACTTTCCGGAAGTCATCTTCGGTTGACCGCTGAACTTTGTAGTATGTATCGGCCAGTTGACGCCGTTTGTCTTCCAGGTCTTTGATGCGGTCTTCGCGCGCTTTACGATCCTTGCGGCTTTCATTCTTTACGTCGGCTTTGGCTTCATCAAGCTGATCGTCGATTTTGTCCATCTGCTCCGAAATCCGGTCCGTCAGGTCACGGCGTTCATCGCTATATTGATCATTGTCGCGATTCCGGCGGCCGCTGCGGTCATTTCGGCCGTTATCATTCCGTTCCATGTCGTCATTGCGCCGTTCATTCCGGTCTACGTTATCATTGCGCCGGTCGTTTCGATCATCAAAAAGTCCTGACTGATCCCGGCGGTTATCCCGATCGTCCCGGTCGGTTCGATTACCCCGATCATATCGGTCATTCCGATTGTAGTTATTGTTCCGGCTATCGCGATCGTCATTACGCTCATCGTACCGACGGTCATCATATCGCTGATCGTTGTAACTAAAGCGGCTGTCGCGATCTTCATTACGCTGATAGTTATCACGGTCATCCCGACGATCGCTAGAGCGGCTGTCGTTCATTCGACGATTGTCGTTATATCTATCGTCGGAGTACCGGTTGTTATAGCTGTCATAATCCGAGCGGCTGTTGTATGAATCCCGATTATCGTACCGATACTGGCTGTCATACCGGTCGCTGTCGTTAGAGCTGTATCGATCATTGTTTGAATCGCTACCCGACATCCGGCCGGACCGGTCATTGGATGACTGGCTGGAGTTGTTATAGGGATTACGATACGCGTAAGAACTGCGCGAATTATTGCTTCGGCTGTCCCGATAATCCCGACTACTGTTCCGGCGGTTGAATAAGCCAGGCTCACGGTCGTCGTCATAATTTTGCCGGGATTCTGACCGGCTGCTGCGATCATTACGGCTAAACCGCTCATCCCGATCCCGACGGCTGTCATCATTCACGTTGCGGTCCCGCGAATCACGATTGCTGCTACGCTGTACCATATCCTGACGACTGGCGGTCGAATCACCATAGAGCCAGCCCTCAACTGTAGCACAGGAAGACAGGCTTATCGTAATAGCCAGCATCGTAGCAACTGTCCATATCCTTCGTTTCATAACGTTGGTTGATTAGTGGTAACAACTAAGTGTCCCCAAAAAACGTACCAAGCCGGTTCTAGCGCTGTAGGGCCTGAATTGATGAGCTGCAGTGGATACTATTCCTACAAAAACTGTGGAGTAAATTCCCTATTTCACAGTTAGAAAGTTCAGACCCGCATAACTCCGGTATTCGCCGTTATACATGGCATCGGCACTGACCGGACCCTGTACGAACCGACCTTTTGAGGTGGCGCGGGCAAGGTAGTAGAATGTTCGTAGGGCTCCAGATGCGGTCGTGTAGAAGTTTATCCGATCGTCGCGCAGGTCGAAATGATCGGGCTGGGTCGGATTTTTTAACCACGGCATATCGCGCTGCTCGGTCAAGCGGGGGTTTTCGACCTCCAGACCGGCCGGAAGCAGGTCGGTAATGACAACGTTCTCGACGTTTAGCCCGTTGGTACTGACCAGCGTGATCTTCACAACTACCAGATCATTTTGCCGAAGTTCGTTCAGGACTTTCCCATCGCGATCGAGGTATTCCCGACGAACGCGTAAGCCGTGATCTTCCTCCGGAATTTGCCGTTTAGCCGGAATGCCTTCGCTCTGGGCAAAATAATAGACGTTTCCAGGGCCTTTAGCGGTCAGCATCAGGGGCTGATTCGTTGGCAGACGAGTTACTTTCAGAAACGCGCGAGTCATTGTGCCGAGTGATTTATCACTGGCCATTAGGGTAGCCGTCGCGGTATTGCCGACGTTTTGGCGAGCCAGCTTACCCAGCGCCAGAAAGGCAAAGGCCGCTTCCTGCGTGTTGAGGTAACTGGCTTGCTGTAAGGCCATGGCCAACTGCCGCGCAAGCGTCGGAATTTGCAGGTTATCGCGGTCGGTCGTTACGAGAGCGTCGAGTGATAAGGCGAGATTTCTTAACGGGGAGGCATAACTGCCGCCCGTTTGCCGCTCGGTTGTGTTGTCTGAAAACCGTTTGGGAAGTAAAGCAGTGTAGCTGCGGGTGTCGCCGATCCGGAAAAAGGCCGATGCCAGCAGATACCGGCTGTCAGGCGTCAGTAGTCCTACATTCTGTTTGTAATAATTCATAGCCGGGCGATTGGGCATGCCCGATACAGCAAGTACGTATAAGCCGTACAGATTAATCCGGCTGGCGAGTTTACGGGTCGTTCGGTCACCCGCTTCGTCATACGAGACGATGTTTTCAAAAGCCGGATTGCTGGTTAGGGTTGTCAAATAATCAAGTGCGGAGCTTAATACAGAGGGACGCACTTCATAGCCTGCTTCCTTAGATTCGGTTAAAAAATGAACGGCATAGGCAGTTGCCCATGGGTCTACGTCAGGACCTGAACCCGCCACTCCGCCAGGCCACATAGAAAACCCTCCGCTGGGTGCCTGCAGACCTTCAACTATCTGAATCGCCTGCTGAACATTGGTAGTTGGGTTAAGATCGCTGTCACCCCGACGAACGAAGTAGGTATTTGCCCCCATTTGTTTGGTCAGCTCGGCGAAATAAAGCTGCGGGAACGCTTTTGAAATAGTCTGCTCAATGCAGCCGTGGGGATAGCCCAGGAGATAGGACAACTCACGGCCATACTGTACAACCGGCGACCGGCTCAGGGTTATACTGGCTCGTGCCGTACCCGGTAGAAAATCACCCTCCAGATTGATTTTCTGCGTTTTTCCACCAGCTACTACGCCCGAGAGAGTCGTCTTCTGCAGCGAAGCCGCCGGACGAACCGTTACGTTGGTTATCTCGGTAAAGGTTTCGCCCAGGCCGTTTACCGTTACGGTTACCGCAGCCGGACCGATTGCTTGGCGGGCCGAGATACGGAAGGTGGTTCGGGCTTCGCGGCTGGGCTGAATGGTAAGCTTCTGCGTTGTGAGGCTATCCGATAGCAACGGTCCGCTTAAACTCAGTTTAGCCGTAACGATGGCAGGCTTTGCCGTTGTGTTGCTCAACGTAACTGGCAATTCAAGCTGGTCGCCGGGCGATAAGAACCGGGGTACACCCGTGCTGATGACAATCGGATCGGTTACCTTCATGTTGCTGCTGGCTGACCCAAAGGCATTGTCTTTATATGCAACAGCCATGACCCGCAAATCGCCCGAAAACTGCGGAATGTTGATGGTAAATTCTGCTTCGCCGTCGGAACCGGTATCAATCAGGCCGCTCCAGAGGGCTACCAACTGAACCCGGCCATTGCTTAGTGGGTTGACACGCCGTTCCAGATCATAGCCATCGCCCCCGACACTTGAACGGGCACGTAGCGACAACTCAGGATACAGCAGGGCGTAAAGGTCATGGCTACCGACTTCCAGGGCGCGTTTCTGGTAGAAGAAGCCGTGCGGATCGGGCGTTTTGAAATTCTTAAGTTGCAGAATTCCCTCATCAACAACCGCTACGGTTACCTGTGCATTGCGGGCGGTTGCAATGCGAATGGTTTGCCGGGTTTTCGACCGGGATTGGGCAACGGTCGTTATCTTAACGGGCAGTTTTGTAGCCGCATCCTGAACCGGTACTGGCGCAAACCCGTGCGCTACCGTAAGGGGAAGGTTGACAGGGCCGGTTTCCGAATCGTTCAGCGCCCGAATCAATGTTGCCGTTACGTAAACATTCGGCAGGTGGTCGTTGCCAATGGCGAACTGCCACTCCGCCGACTTATTGCTGGTCGTTAACCAGTGATGGTCAAGAACGCGGTTTCGCTCGACCGTAACAAGCAGTTTGCCGTCGAAGGGAGCTTTGAAGAGAACTTTAGCTTTGTCGCCGGTTTGATACGTCGACTTGTCGAGGGTCATAAGTACCTGCCCCTCCTGGCTGACTTCAAACGAGGAAGCCGACGTACTGCCATAGTCATAGGCGTAAAATCCAGTGGCTGCGTAACCACCCGATACGCCTGAATTACCCGCCCGCACACGAACCGCGTACTCACCCGATACGCTGGGTACATAACGGAAGCTGGCTTTGCCCTCGTTGAACGTGAGAGTATTGGTATAAACCGGTTTTTCGCGTCGTTTGGTCGTGTACCGGATCTGTCCGTCACCCGGTCCGCGCTTTTCGATGACAGTCTGGTAATCATACCGAACGACCTCGACGGTAGCCGTAGCGGATGGTTTTAGGGCACCGGCAGGATCGAGCGCAACCAGTTCGGCGGCTACGGGCGCGTTGGTCGTTACGTAGCGATTGGGCAGGCGGATACCAAAAAACGTATCCTGCGTCAGTATATCGAAGCGACGAAGCCGGTTGACAGGCCGACCGTTTTCGTCATAAACCGTTACAAACAGCTTCCCTTCCAGCAGGCCAATGTTCTGATACAGGGGGGGAATTGGGAATCGCTCGGTGGCCTGCCCGTTTGCATTCGTGCGTCCCTGCCGGAGCTCTTTCTGAAATGAAACTGGCCCGGCTGCCTGTTCGGAGGTTATGTCGAACGCATAATCCTCAAAGCCTTTAGGCGTAAACGCTTTTCGCTTAAGGTGAAGCTCCATTTCATAAGCGCGATCGGAAGCGGGCGGCCCGAACAGGTTTACGGCCGTAGCCGACAAGGTGATGGTTTGCCCCGTCCGGTAGCTGGTTCGATCGGTCAGAACGGTTACGTTAATGCGATCAGGAACGAATTCTTCAACGCTTATCGGCTGCGAGGTGAGCAGAACATTATTGGCATTCAGCACCTCAATGACATAGGTCCCGGTTACGGCCGCCGGATTGAGGGGTATATCCGTGGCGAAAGCGCCCTGGCTATTAGTGGTTTTTCGGAAAGCCCGCAGCTCGCGGCCGTTGGGAGCCAGCACGCGCAGCAGCATTGGGACTTCGCTGACCGGTTGCCAACTGGCCGACCGAACGACGGTGTTGAGGTGAATAGTTTCGCCGGGGCGGTAGATGTCACGGTCGCCGTAAACGAAGGCGTCAAAACCGGATGCGTTGTCGCGTTTGCCTTCCACCTCAAACCGCGAGGTTTCAACCTGCGTGTCGGGCAGGAACAAAAAGTTGAAATCGTCGGATGATCGGGCGGTCAGCAAAGCGATACGGGAACCCGGCAACGTAGAATCGGGAAGCTTCTCGCTTACCTTATCGAACTTCACAAAGCCAGTACCGTCGGTTTTGAGCGTATAAACGGACTGGTTATTTCGGCTAACGAGCGTTACTTCGATTCCCTGCATCGGCTCGGCGGTCTGGATAGAATTGGCCCAGACTAAAACCTCATCCGGCGTCTGACGGACGATCAGGCCAATATCCGATACCGAAACTAACTGACTGGCCTGCCGGTACGCTTCGTCTTTTGAACTAACCGAAACTAAATAAACACCCCGCAACGGTTGTTCCTGAAACGTCCTTCTAAGGTCTGGCACGGCGATATTCAGGGCTGAAACGCCCCGAACCTTCGGCAGATCGGTTGTTTCGATGGTTTTGTTAACGACGACATCGCTCAGGTCGCCCGCTTCGTCGTTGCTGTAATTGAACGTGCCGGTGGGTTTCCACTGACCGTCGGTGGCTTCGGCGTATTGCTCGTACCGGTTCGAACGAAGGTAATGTAGCAGGTTGTTTTCATACAGCCGGGCAATCTTGACTTGCACCTTCGGCACGTTGATAATATTCAGGCCAATGTTACGTGCGCCCTTCGACGATAAGTACAGCGCCTTCTGGCTGGCAAACTGAATACTGGCGGGCATCTTGCCAAAAAACAAATCCCGCGTTACGGGTTCGGCCAGTCTGGTATTCAACACACCCCGAATCTGGTCAGTCAGCGTTAAGACATACGTATCTGTTTCGGTGAAGTCGCCCCGAATGAGAAAGCCGTTCTCAGTTAGTTCGGCCGTCGTGGCAGCCTGCGGCTGAATGGTGTAGTACTGGCTCAAGTCGCCCGGTTGAACCTCCTGCGTCGTGATGACCCGAATAACGCCCTGCGGACCGCCGGTACGGGTTTCGGCCGTTTCAAAACTTGTCTGTACATCACTTACTTCTATGTTAAAACGGGAGGGAAGCGTGCTGGTCGTTTCGATGATCTGTTTGCTGACGTAGGCTGTGTTGAGAACTTTCAGGCCTTTGTCCAGCCTGACCGTTATCGGTCGCTCATTCCTCTCGGCCGGCGCATTCGGCAGCGTGAGCACTACAGTAGCTGGCGTCGGGCTCTGGACAAACTGCATTGCCATGGGCTGGCTCCCGGTGGTTACGGATAGTTTGCCGGAAACCTCCGCCGGATTAACCGGATAGTTAAACGTAAGTCGGTTTTTGGCCACCGGCTGACCCGTTTCCCGCGAACGCGACCACCAGGTTTCAGTGGCGTTTAGCTGGAGGTAAGGCGTATGGAACGTAATGTCGTCGCCCGATACGTTCAGGTCCTTCTGTCCGGATTGCTTGAGTAGATTATCGGTCAGTTCAGCGCGGTAATCGGTAGCCGGATCGAAGGCAACGGCTGGCGAAAAGATCAGTTCGTTCGGTGCCGACCAGCGAAACCAGCCGTGAACGGCAGGTTTAAAACGAACATACTGCGCCGAATCCCATTCGTTCAGGGCATTTTTGGGCCCAACATTCCGGTTGAACGTAAAAACAAGGTTCTGCGTCTGTTGGATTTCTTCATCGAAGTTCCGACCAATTACCGATACCTCACCAAACGGTAGATGGGCGCAGTCTATAAGAAAACCAAACGGAAGCGTTAGTAACAGCAGCCGATAAACGCGTTTCATGGGAGTAGCGGTGAGAGGTCGAATGGAAACGAAAAAACCCACTCAAAATAGGTGAGTGGGCTGGCTTTCCAGTACTCTGCTGGCCGATGACTTAGTAATCGGTTCGTTAGCGCATGGGTGTAAATTGCACATGAACGATTTTCCACGTTCCGCCCTGCCGCGTGCTCATCACCGAAAAGGCGACATTACTGTCAAATCCCTGCCCCTGCACGTTGCCTTTAGCTTTCCAGGTACCGGTCATCACGGCCGAGTCATTGTTATACTGGCGGGTCCGCGTATCCGAAACCGTGGCATTATCGACAACTACATAACCCCCACCAATGCCCTGAAGAAGCATATCGCCGTCGACCGAATGCCCATCAAAGCTGGTGATGCTGAAGTCGCTGGCTAAGAGCTTGCCCATTGTGCTGTTATCTTCATCGAGCATGGCTTTAAAAAACGCATTACCGAGCGCAGTCGGGTCCTGAGTTGGATCAGTCGTTTGCTGAGCAAAGGTTGTCGTGGCTGCCAGCAGGGTTACCACCAGAAGGAAAAAAATAAATTTCATAAGGCTTTATGGAATTTTAGGCTGGAAAAATGTCAATAAAAGGCGGAGCAGGCAAATAAACAAATCGTTACTCGGTTCGGATCATGACGCGTAGGTCGCTATGCCGGCCCCGGTCGTCAGCGCAGGAAATTTTCAGCATACCGGGCCGGGGTCGGAAGAAGACTGTTTCGGCCGGGCGAGCCTTACGGTATAGTTTGTCATTCAGGTACCAGAAAATCAGTTGTACATCGTCGGCCGTCTGGCAGCTCAACGCCATATCGGTTGGCTGCTTCGGGCTAATGAAGTAGTCGCTGCCATCGTTCAGGCTCGTAATCAGAGGGGGCTGGCTGTCGGTTCCGGTCATTCCGAAAACGCGTTCGCAGGCAGGATTGTGCATCGGTACCAGCTCATAGGGAATATGTCGGCTTTGGTAAAACGCGGCCATCTCCGGCGACAGATTCAGATACGAACGACGCACTGAACCTGAGTCTGGACGACAGTGGGCGCAATAGGCCAGCGTTCCGGCTGCGTTTGTAAAAACGGCTTTTTGGTGCTGGCAACGTCGATAGCGCGAAACGCCCATAATACTATAATCGGTTACCAGATTTTTGCAGAATTCGCCCGGTACGTCGCCCGTTTCGGGACAAACGAGCCGTATGGTCAGGTTTTTGGGCGGCCGAAACCAGCCGTTTGGCGAGTTATAGTCCAGGGCGTTCATGAGCTGAAACAGCAAGGGCGTAGCGGTGTTGGCTCCGCTGAGTTCAGCTACGCCTACGCCCGAAAAATTACCGACCCAGACGCCCACCGTATAACGCTGATTATAGCCAATGCTCCAGGCATCGCGCCGACCGTAGGAGGTGCCAGTTTTCCAGGCAATACGTGGCAGGTGGTAGCTGTTGTCAAAATTATTGGGCAGGTCCGGGCGGGTAATCTGCGTGAGCGTGTGGGTAATGAGATAAGCCGCTTCGGGCGAAACAAGCTGCACGGCATTGCCTGAGGGCTCCGTTGAGGAAGTAAACCGCAGCGGTGAGACACTACCCTGATTCGCCAGTCCGGTATAGAGCTGTGTCATTTCTTCGAGCGTAACGCCACAGCCGCCCAGAATCATGGATAACCCCAGGTCACTGGCCTGTTTTCGGATGGTGGCAAAACCGGCTTTTCGCAGAGACGCGGCCATCATTGGTGTTCCAATCTCCTTCAGCAGGGCTACGGCCGGAATGTTGAGCGAGTTCGCTAAGGCGAACTCCGCCGTAACGGAGCCGTTGAAGCGCCGGTCGTAGTTGTCGGGTTCGTAGCCGTTAAAATTAGTCGGCACGTCGGCCAGTTTCGTGCGGGGCGTAATAACACCCGCGTCGAATGCCAGTCCGTAGAGCAGGGGTTTGAGCGCACTGCCCGGCGACCGCACAGCCCGGACACCATCGACCTGCCCGCCATCGAACGTATTGCTAAAATCGGCCGAGCCAACGTAAGCCACAACCTCCCGTGTTCGGTTATCCACAATTAAGACGGCTGCGTTGTGGATATTTAGCGCCCGCAGCCGGTTTGCATAATTCTGAACCAATCGCTCCGCTGTAGCCTGCACGTTCGAATTGAGCGTTGAGCGAACAATCGGAACGTCAACCTGCGCAGCCCGCAGCCGGCGCGATACGTGCGGAGCCAGTTGCGGAGCGTTACGTCGATAAGCCGTTAGCGGTTCCTGAATGGCGTCTGTAATGGCAGCTTCGTCAAAAAGTCCCGCCTTCCGAAAACGGGTAAGCCAATGGTTACGAGCCTCTGCGACAAGTAGGTTGTTCTGCCCCAGCCGCAGGCTCGACGGGCGATTGGGAATGACCGTCAGTGTGGTCAGTTCGGCCAAACTTAACAGGGCGGGCGGCTTGCCGAAGTACAGAAGTGACGCAGATTTCAGCCCCTCAATATTGCCGCCGTAGGGAATCAGGTTGAGGTATAGTTGCAGAATTTCATCTTTCGAGTAATGCCACTCCAGCTGCAGAGCCCGGAACAGTTCAATCAGTTTGCTGCTGTAGGTTCGTTCGCGGGGCTCCAGCAGCCGGACTGTTTGCATCGTAATCGTCGAGGCTCCCGATGTGCGCCGACCACTGAGCAGATTTCGGAACGCAGCCCGCAGCATAGCTACCGGATTGAAACCCGGATGGTAACGAAAATATCGGTCTTCCTTGAACAGAATGGCATCCCGTAAGGCAGGCGTAATCTCCGGCAGTTCTGTATAAAGCCGCCATTTATCGTCGCGGCTTAGAAACGCATGAAGAATCTGTCCGTCGCGGGCCGTAACGAGCGTTGAGTAGGGAACGCTGGTGTTAATCGGGAACGCCCTGTCAAGTCCCCAGAGAATCAGCCACAGAGCTACAAACGCCTTGATCAGGCGGTACCGCCACAGGCGTTTGACACCACTCGCGACTTTTTCCAGCATCCCGATAGTCAACTCCGTGAATCTCTGCGTTTCTTTGTGCATGTCTCTGACTCGGTTGTGACACCGGGACACGTAAAGAAACAAGAGATTCACGGTGAGCCGTAACAATTTATTTTGTCCGGCTCCCGTTTTTTCTGCTCTAGCCATGATTATCCAATTTTTCGGCGCTGCCCGCACGGTAACCGGCAGCAAACATCTGCTCACGCTGACGAACGGTACCCAGATTTTACTGGACTGTGGCCTGTTTCAGGGAATCAATACCGACGAGCTGAACCAGGACTTTGGTTTCGATCCGGCCCGGATAGACTATATGGTGCTGTCTCACGCGCACATTGACCATACCGGGCTAATTCCGCGACTCGTTCGGCAGGGCTTTGAAGGACCGATTTATACCACATCGGCCACCATTGATCTCTGCGAAGTGATGCTGATGGACAGCGCCCGGATTCAGGAGCGAGACCTTGAACGCGTTAACAAACGACGGAGCCGCCGGGGACAGCCTGAACTCGAAGCGCTGTATGACGAAGACGATGTGCGTCGGGCGCTCGACCAGATGCGTTCTGTTGAATACAATCAGCCGTTTCGAATCTGTGATGAAGTGACGGGCCTGCTGACCGATGCGGCTCATCTGCTGGGCAGTGCGGCCATTAGCCTGGCAATTCAGGAAGGCCAGCAGGAGAAACGTCTGTTCTTTAGCGGGGATATTGGTCGGCCCGACGACAAGATTTTACGGAAGCCCGATCCATTCCCGCAGGCTGATTATATCATTTGCGAATCGACCTACGGCGACCGGCTTCACGAAGCCGAACCCGACATGAAGGCCCATTTGTTACGGATTGTGCGGCAAACCTGCGTTGAGGAACGTGGTAAATTACTCATTCCGGCCTTCGCCGTTGACCGGACGCAGGAGTTGATTTATGCCCTCGATCAGCTATCGAACGAAGGAGCGCTGCCCCGGCTGCCGGTTTATATTGACAGCCCCATGTCGGTGAAGGCCACTCACATCATGCGGGATCACGAGGAAGATTTTAACCCCGATATTCTGGCTTACATTAAGAAGGATGGGGATGCATTTAACTTTCCCAATCTACATTACGTCGCTGACGTTGAAGAGTCGAAAGCGATCAACAACCGGCAGGAGCCGTGTATTATCATTGCCCCATCGGGCATGGCGGAAGCCGGACGGATTAAGCACCACATCAAGAACAATATCGAAAATCCCCGAACGACTATCCTGCTGGTCGGCTACGCATCGCCAAACAGCCTGGGTGGGGCGCTGAAGCGGGGTGATCGCGACGTAACGATCTTTGGCGAGAAATACGCCGTTGCGGCCCGGGTTGAGGTGATGGATTCCTTCTCGGCGCATGGCGATTATCGCGAAATGCTGCAGTTTTTGAGCTGTCAGGATCCAAACCAGGTTAAAACGGTGTTTCTGGTCCATGGTGAATACGATAAGCAACTGATCTGGAAAGAAAAGCTACAGGCCGCTGGCTTTAAGCATGTCGAAATACCGGATATGCGCGAGAAGCGCGACTTATAGGGCATCCAGTGCCGCGCAATCCACAGCGTAACGCAGCAAAAAGCCCCGGCTAGGTAGCCGGGGCGTAACGAATTCAAAAAGCTCGGGAAAGCCGTCAGGCAAACCTTGCTCGAGAGAAGCAACGATTCAGCACAACCCGGTACATTTTACCGAACTGGGCGTAACACCAGCGTTTCAGTTGTTTAACCTCTTCGGGAATGAGCATCTGGATGGCCTTAGCCAGCTCTTTTTCAAACAGTGCTTTATCAAAACTCACCTTCTGAAGGATGGTCTTGATGTATTCAAGCATGGAAAGCATGGGAGGTTAGATTTATTTTTGGTTAAAGAAGTTCACAGTTTTCTGTAAGGAGAAACGGATCCATTTGCTATTGACTACTTAATCTCGGAACGGCTTGTACCGGAAAATGTTGCTACGAAATAACAATGTTAATTGAAATATTCCCAAAATTACTTGTATTATTTTTTTGTTGTTCAGTCGCTGCTTTTGCTCAAGTGGCTGATAATACGCCAGCTATTGAATTTAGTGCCTTAAATTTTCCGATTGAGCGGCCTTTTACTATTTCTGTATCAATTCCGGATAATGAAAACCGCCCAACGATCCTTTTTCCCGACATTCCGGGCTTTACAAAAAAAGGTACGTCGACCAGCGTAACCACCAGCGAAGTTGGGGGTGAAACCATCACTAACCAGGTTATCTCGCAGAGCTATCAGGCGATGGCTGCTGGGCGTTTTCGCCTGCCACCATTCGTGCTGATCATTAATGGAGTATCCGTGCGGTCGGAGGGAGCCGTGCTGGTCGTACGGTCGTCGGCAGCTGCTTCAGCGCCGGCTAGTTCGACGCTGACAACGGTTGCTGTGCCGCCCAATGGAGCGGCTTTTCTGGCATTACGAACGTCCCGATCTGCGATCTACACCGGGGAAGCCATTAGCCTGACTCTTGCTTTCTTCGTCGCCAATAACTATCCCTACGAGCTGAATATTACCAATCTCGATAAGCAGTTGCAGGAGATAACCCGGAGCATCCGGCCCGCTAATGCCTGGGAAGAAAACGTACATAGCGCAGATCTGAAAGCGGTAGAAGTACTGGTAGGCGGTAAAAAATTCAGGGAATACAAACTCTATAAGGCCATTTTTTTTCCCTTAGCCGCGCAACCGATCCGTTTACCGTCGGTGTCTATCCGGTTGGCACGCCCCCGGCCTGTTATCGGTCCACCCACGGCTCAAACAGAGTATGTATCGTTCAGCAGCAAACCGCTTACCGTCAATGTTCAGGCTTTACCTGCGCATCCTTTGCGGGGGCGGGTACCGGTTGGTTCGTTTGTTCTGGAAGAGAAACTCGACCGCCAGCGAGTAGGCGTGGGGAAGAGCGTCCGATACTCGTTCAGCATAGTCGGGGAGGGAAACATTGCAGCTTTACCGGAGCCTGATAAGCTGGACGAGGCTGGTAATGCCGATATTTTTCCGCCCGAAGAGCAGCATGTCATCAATCAGAATGGCAATCAGGTCACGGGTAGTAAAACGTTTACGTACTTTGTAGTACCGCGTCAAAACGGAATCATTTCGTTGGCGAATCGCTTTCAATGGATTTATTTCGATCTTCAAAAGGAGCGGTACGACACGTTACGGCCTAAAATGCAGCTGCATGTTGGTGGCTCGGCGGTAGCTCAGGAAGCTGCCATACCCGAAGGTGAGCTTGCCCCAACGGTTCCAAGCGGCAACTCGCTTTATGCCGGGATTGACGCACTGGATAGCAATCGCCAGCCAGTTAGTATTTCGGTATTGATTCGGGCTGTTGCCAATGTTCTGATTGTGTTGATGCTGTTAGGGATTATTTTTGTGTTTTTTAAGCGATAAAGGCGTTGGTTGACGAATAGAGAACCAGGAAAAGCTTCAGCGCCGAGTTCAACAACCAACGTCCCGACCTATGGGCAATACATACGGAACGATTTTCAGAATAGCTACTTTTGGTGAATCACACGGGCCGGGCATTGGCGTTGTGATTGATGGTTGCCCCGCCGGACTAACGTTCGACACCGATTTTATCCAGCACGAACTCGATCGGCGTAAACCCGGTCAGTCGCGCATTACGACCCAACGGCGTGAAGCTGACGAATTCGAAGTTTTATCGGGCGTATTTGAGGGCAGGACGCAGGGAACGCCGATCACCCTTTTGATCCGGAATACGGATCAGCGCAGTAAGGATTACGGTCATATCGCCGAGCAGTTCCGGCCTTCGCACGCCGACTACACCTACCAGAGTAAATACGGCTCCCGCGACTACCGGGGTGGTGGCCGTTCATCGGCCCGCGAAACAGCCGCCCGTGTTGCCGCGGGTGCCGTTGCCAAACTCCTGCTGGCCCAGCAGGGCGTGCAGATTCACGCTTATGTTTCGCAGGTAGGAAAGCTGAAACTTGAAAAGCCGTATCAGGAACTCAGCCTGGCGCTCGCCGAAGAAAACGCAGTACGTTGTCCCGACCCCGAAACCGCCGAGCGAATGTTTCAGTATATCGACGAAACCCGAAAGCAGGGCGACTCCATTGGGGGCGTGGTTGACTGCGTAATAACCGGCGTGCCCGTAGGCTGGGGTGAACCGGTGTTCGATAAACTCCATGCCGAGCTGGGCAAGGCAATGCTGAGCATTAATGCGGTCAAAGGGTTTGAATACGGCAGTGGCTTTGCCGGAGCGGAGTTATATGGCTCGATGCATAACGACGCCTTTTATACCGACGAAACCGGACATGTGCGTACCCGCACGAACCACTCGGGCGGAATTCAGGGGGGCATCAGCAACGGCGAGGATATTTATTTCCGGACGGCGTTCAAACCCGTAGCGACCATTATGCAGGATCAGGATAGTGTGGATGTGCAGGGCCAGACCGTTACGGTTTCGGGCAAAGGCCGACACGATCCCTGCGTAGTGCCTCGTGCGGTGCCCATTGTTGAGTCGATGGCGGCTCTGGTTCTGGCCGATATGTATCTGCGGAATAAGGCTGCGCAGGTGTAAAGACTATCTATTCCTTTTTCTAAAAACAGCCTGCATTAGCGCGAAGCCCAGAAATCCGAAACCGAGTGCCTGCCCGATAATCCCGATCGTCAGGGGCGCGCCCGCCCAGGATTGCGGCCTGAACGCGGCCCCAAGTAGCAGAAGGATAATGCCGCCGAGCCAGAATCCGGCAGCCAGTAAAACGAATTTATTTCGGATTGTTACCATAACTAATGATGTTGGTCAGGCCACGTCAGTAAAAACACGTTGGGCGCTAATTTGTCTTTCCGCTTCCGGATAGCTTTGCTGATAGGGTGCTTGTTTCCCTATACGCTCACTGCTCAGTCATATAGTCACGAAGGTTTTACCACTGCGGTTCTGCGTCGCTTCAGCTTTCACCGTGGGTTGATGGGAACGCAGTTTAGCCTCACCTTCTATGCGGCCGACAGTCTGACCGCCAGTCGCGCCAATGCCGCTGTATCGGCCCGGATGGATACGCTCAACCAAATCATGAGCGACTATCTGGACGGATCCGAAATTAACCGACTTTCGGCTACAGGCGGTTCCCGTCGGTGGGTGTCCGTATCAGCAGAGTTGTTTGAGGTACTACAAAAAGCGTGGACAATCGCCCGTCTCTCGCACGGTCGTTTTGATCCGACCATTGGACCGATGTCGTTACTCTGGCGTCGGGCGGTTCGGCGGAGGGAGTTTCCGGGCCCGACCGAACGTCGACGGGCAAGGCGGGCGGTTGGCTATCGACTGATGGAACTAAACCCTAAAAATCAAACGGTGCGGCTGCGTCGGGCGGGTATGCGGCTTGATGTAGGCGGAATTGGGCAGGGGTTTGCCATTGATGAGGCTCTGCTGGTATTACAACGGTTCGGCGTTCGCTCCGCTTTGATTGATATCGGTGGCGATATCCTGGCGGGCGACCCACCCCCTGACGGATCGGCTGGTTCGGGCTGGCGCGTGAGCATCGGCTCAGGGCAGAACGGAAAGCCGGATACAACTGTAATTTTGTTGAAAAATGCGGCCATTACTACGTCCGGCGATACGTACCGTTTTCTGGAATACAGGGGTCGGCGTTACTCGCACATTATGAACCCACGCTCGGGGCTGGGCTTGCGGCATTTTGTCCAGGCGACGGTGCTGGCACCCAACGGGTATCAGGCAGATGCGCTTACGAAGGTATTCAGTGTAGCGGGTATGCGAAAAAGCCGTCGGCTACTAAAGCGGTTTCCCGGTACGCAGCTCCTCTTGCTGGAAAACAAACGCGGCCGACTTCGCCAGTGGCAGTCGGCCGCGTTTAAGTAAATTATAAACCTGCTGTTTAGCAGCTTTGCTCCGTCTGTCTATACGGTTATGGTTTTACCTGGTACCGCAATCGGATAAAATCCATCCTTATCAGGTAAGCTCTTGGGCATGGCATCCCAGGCCAGTTTTTCGGGAAACAGATCGATCTGCGAATTCAGAGCCTCGTCCCACTTCACCACTTTTCCCGAATAAGTAGCCATACGGCCCATAATAGCCGTCATTGTACTTTTAGCTACTCGTTCGGCATCAGCGAATGTGTACTGGCCTTTAGCGATGGCTTCAAACAACTCATCGTGTTCAATCTGGTAAGGATTGCCATCTGCTTTAGCGTCGTGGGTATATAAAGGTTGCCCATTGTAGCTCATCAAGGCACTACTTCTCTTCTCCATGCCTTCAACTTTACCTTTCGTACCCAGGAAAAGTTCATCGACCCGGCTGTAAGTCCCTTCGTAGTGACGACACTGGCTGTTGATGGTTGTGCCGTCGGCATAAACAAAATCGACAATGTGATGATCAAAAATTTCGCCGTCATCTTTGCCGTTACGTACCTGGCGGCCACCCGTTCCCTGACAGGAAACTGGATAACTATTTTTCACCCAGTTTGCTACGTCAATATTATGAACGTGCTGCTCGTTGATATGATCGCCACAGAGCCAGTTGAAGTAATACCAGTTGCGCATCTGATAGTCCATTTCCGTCTGATTGGGCTGGCGAGGCTTATGCCAGACGCCACCGCTAATCCAATAGACCTGTCCGCCAATAATATCGCCGAGAGCTCCGTCGTGGATGCGCTTGATCATGTCACGATAACTAGGTTGATAGCGACGCTGTAAGCCGACGACTACGTTCAATTTTTTCTTTTTGGCTTCTTCGGCAGCCGCCAGTACCCGCCGAACACCCGGTGCGTCGGTCGCTACGGGTTTTTCCATGAAAATGTGCTTACCCTGCCGGACGGCCTCCTCAAAATGACTCGGCCGGAAACCCGGTGGCGTCGCCAAAATCACGACGTCTGCCAAGGCGATAGCTTGTTTATAGGCGTCGAAGCCAACAAATTTATGATCTTCGGGTACGTCTACTTTCGGTGATCCATCAGCTGCTTTTAAACCTCGTTCTGAAAGAATTTTATACGCTTGGTCGAGATTATCACGAAAAGCATCGGCCAATGCCACGATTTTAACGTTTTGCTTCGTACTAAGAGCCTGCTGGGCAGCCCCCCTGCCTCTGCCGCCACAACCGATAAGAGCAACTTTAATAGTGTCGTTGACCGAAAGGTGAAAGCCCCGGACCAGATGGTCGCCAGCGGTGGCTCCGAAGCTGCTTAGCATAGCGCCACCAGTCAACAAACCAGAAGCTTTGAGAAAACTGCGCCGGTTTGGGTTACTCGATTCGTGTGTCATACGGGTATAGAGGTCAATTAAGAGATAGTCCTGTTACCTGAAAGACAACTAGCAACCCTATATACTTTTTTCGGCTGCAAATGCTAAAAAAGCGGCTAAGATTCGAAACCGCTAAGTTTTAGCCAGAGAGACAGTAGTATTGATTTACGTTGAATAAAAAGGGTTACTTAACAAACTATTGACTTACAGCGCATTGAGGTTTTTATACTGCATGTTTATAGTTTGTTAAGGTGATTTTTTTAGACAAAACTCAGACTTATCCGTATGTTTAGCCTTAAACGGTTAACCCATCACTAAATCCCACTTTTATTTGTAATCACTCATGTCTAAAACTATTACCTACCTCATTCTTGCCCTCGGATTATCAGGTCTTTTAAGCCTAAATGCGATGGCACAGACTCGTATCGCCGGCAAGGTGACTGACGAGGCTAAACGGGAGGAGCTTGCGGGGATCAGCATTGCCGTTAAAGGCAAAGTTATTGGAACCATTACGGATCAGAAAGGTAACTTTTCGCTGACGACCAGCACGCCCACACCTTTTACGGTTGCTGTTTCGGGGGTTGGTTTTCAAACGCAGGAGTTTGTCATCAACAACGACCGTACTGATATGAACGTCAGCATGAAAGAGCAGGTGACGCTCGGTCAGGAGGTTGTCGTGTCGGCATCGCGGGTGGAGGAAAGCGTAATGCAGTCGCCGGTATCGGTGGAAAAAATGGATATACGGGCTATTCAGGCTACTCCATCCGCCACATTTTACGATGCACTGCAGAATATCAAAGGCGTTGATATGAGCACCCAGAGTCTGACGTTCCGGTCGGTGAACGTGCGCGGCTTTGGCGCCAATGGCAATACGCGGGTCGTGCAGCTGGCCGATGGTATGGACAATCAGGCCCCCGGTCTGAATTTTGCCGTGGGTAACATCGCCGGTATTTCGGAACTTGATCTGGAAAGCGTTGAACTGCTGCCGGGGGCTGCTTCGGCGCTCTATGGACCTAACGCCATCAATGGACTACTACTACTGACCTCCAAAAGTCCGTTTCTGTATCAGGGCGTAAGCGCACAGGCTAAAGTGGGCGTTATGAACGCCGACAACCGGGCAACGGCAACAACGCCTTATTACGATGTCGCGTTTCGTTATGCCAAGGCGTTCAATAACCGCTTTGCCTTCAAATTAAATGCCTCCTATATAGCAGCTAACGACTGGCAGGCAACCAATTATCGGGATCAGAGCTTCTCGAACGGGTTTAACCTGCAGACGGGCAGCCGCCAGAACAACCCAGGATACGACGGCGTCAACATATACGGTGACGATGGGGGGGTGCGGGCGAATATTTATAGCAGCCTGCTGGGTAATGGCCAGCCCGGCACCGGTGCCAATGGCACCTCGCAGATATTAGGATTGATTGCCACAACCCAGATTCCGCAGGCTGGCAACCGGACGCTGCCACAGCTGACGGGTCAGACACCTTTGCAGATCTTTAATGCCATCATTCCTCGGCTGGATATTTCCCGGACGGGGTATATGGAGCCGGAACTGGTCGATTATAACGTCAATAACCTTAAACTGAGCGGGGCCCTGCATTATCGTATCAACGATGCGGTCGAACTGATTGGTCAGGGCAACGTTGGCACCGGAACGACCGTATACACGGGGGCTGACCGCTACTACATTAAAGGGTTTGTGCTGGGGCAGTACAAGCTCGAACTGCGCGGTTCGCACTTCTTCGTGCGGGCTTACACTACCCAGGAGCGTTCGGGAGATGCCTACGCAACCGGAACGCTGGGTATTGGTATCAACGAAGCTTGGAAGCCCAGCGCCAGCGCCTGGTTTCCTCAGTTCTTTGGTACCTACGCCCAAACGGCTTTTCAAGGATACGCCGGTGCCTTCCTGACGGCGCTGGGCGCGGGGCAGGCGCCGACGGCCGCACTGGCCGGTGCCCAGAATTTTGTTAACAGCCAGCAGGTAACCTGGCTTGGCGTAGCGCGTGGTGTAGCAGACCAGGGTCGGCTTATTCCCGGTACTCCGGCGTTTCAGCAGGCGTTTGATGCCGTAGCAAGCCGCCCGATTCCAGGGAATGCACAGGGCGTAGGGGCAAAGTTTCTGGACAGAACGAACCTGTATCATGGGGAGTTTATGTATAACTTCAACAAGCTGATTGAGCCGAAAATTGTCGAGCTGATTGTGGGCGGTAATTTCCGTCAGTATGCGCTGAATTCGGGCGGGACGATCTTTTTGAAGAAAGAAGACGGCAGCGAGTATACCATCAACGAATACGGTGGCTACGCGCAGGCTTCAAAAACCCTGGCCGAAATCCTGAAGCTGACGGGCTCTATCCGTTACGACAAGAACCAGAATTTCAAGGCGCAGATCAGTCCCCGGTTGTCGGCGGTGCTGACGCTGGCCAAGGTGCACAACATCCGGGCGTCGTTCCAGCGGGGCTTCCGCATCCCAACCACGCAGTCGCAGTACATTGATCTTAATACGCCAGGTGCGCGGCTGATCGGGGGTTTGCCCGTATTTGCGCAGAAATATAATTTTGCTTCGAACCCGGTTTACACCTTAACTTCTGTGCGGGCGTTTGGAGCGGCTGTACAGGGTGGAACGGCACCCGCGCAGGCGGCTCAGCTCTTGCAGCCGTTTGTCAGCCCAGGTTACGACCCCGAGCGGGTAGAGACTTATGAGGTAGGCTATAAAGCCTTGATCAGCAAGAAGCTGTTTATCGATGCCTACTATTATTATAACCGCTTCCTGAACTACGAAGGTGGCCAGCAGGTCGTGCAGGACAATACGCCGGGCCGGGCTGGTTTTCCGGCTTCACTGCTGAGCAGCACGACCCGGAACGTGTATAACCTGCCGGTTAATTCGCCTGTACAGCTGAAAAATGCCGGCTGGGCCATCAGCGCAGACTATCAACTACCGGCTAACTTCACTATCGGCGGTAACGTATCGTCAAACTACCTGGTCAACACCGACGAAATTCCGGCTGACTTTGTAACGTTTTTTAACACGCCTAAGTACCGTTACAATCTCTCGGTGGGCAACCGTAATCTGCGTAACAGCGGCTTTGGCTTCAACGTCATCTGGCGTTATCAGGACTCGTTCCTGTGGGAAACGACCGTCGCTAATGTTGAGGCAACCAACCGTAAGCAAACAATCATCCCGGCTTACAGTACGCTCGATGCGCAGGTTTCCAAGAAGATCACCAGCCTGAAGTCGATACTGAAAGTGGGAGGAACCAATCTGTTAGGTAAACTTTATACCCAGTCGTGGGCAAACCCCGGCATTGGCTCGATGTATTACGTTAGCCTGACGTTTGATCAGCTGTTGAACTGATTGCATGTTTCATTGAAGCAAAACGTCGTTGCTGGCTATCAACCGGCAGCGACGTTTTTGTTTCAGGGCCCCCAGGAGCTTCGAGCGTCTAAGCCGCTACTCATCAGCTGATTTTTGGTAATGAATACATATAAGGGCATCCGACAAGCCAAACTGTTTACGTATTTTTACAGAATATTAACATAAGGTTTGCCGCATGAAGAAACTGTACTGGCTGCTTGGGTTGATCGTAGGCTGGAACTGGCTGGCTGGGGCAAGCGATGCTGTTGCCGAACACATTTACGGTGGGGACATAAGTCTGCAAAAGACGGCCACAGCGGGCGTTTATGAGCTTTCGCTAACCATCTTTTACGATAAGACCAAGCTGGATAATACCAACTTCAACTCGAATCTGGATGTCTATGTGTTTCGTCGGCAGGACAACGTCCAGATGGGCTCGTTCAATTTAGACAAGACGTCTGAGCAGGCGCTCTATGGTAACAATGCCGCCTGCGCCAAACTCCGGGATGTGCAGTTGCTGATGGTGCGGTATACAAATCGGGTTACGCTGTCAGACGATCAGTTCAACAGCCCCGGCGGCTACTACGTCATCTGGGAGCGGTGCTGTCGCAACAGCAGCCTGACCAACCTGCGTAATCCACAGAACACTGGAATGGTTTTTCAGCTTGACTTCCCGGGAGTGCAGACAAAAAATTCATCCCCCAGATTTATCGTTCCGGCGGCTGAGTACGTTTGCCGGAACCAGTCGTTCGAGATGGATTTCAGCGCCACCGACGCGGATGGCGATCAACTGAGCTACGAGCTGGTGACGCCCCTGGCAGGATACACCAATAATGTTAGCGTATACGGTCTTGGAACCTCACGGGCGTCTTATCCACCGGCGCAGTGGGCAACCGGCTTCAGCGCAACGAACGCCATTCCCGGTAATCCTGCCCTGTCTATTGATAAAAACACTGGTAAACTGAGCGTAAAAGCCAGTCAGATTGGCTTGTTTGTGTTTGCCGTTGTTGTGCATGAGTTTCGTGGGGGTGTCGAGATTGGGCAGGTCCGGCGCGAATACCAGTTGCCGGTTGTTGACTGTAAACTCAACACGCCCCCTGCCCCCAGTATTACCTATAAAGGGCGCGATTCGTCGGAGATTGCCCGCTGCGATAACTCCCCGATTACGCTGGCCATCCCGGCTGATATGACCTATGGCTATCAGTGGCAGCGTGATGGAAAAGACATTACCGGCGCCACCAGCTACACGCTCAGCGTGACGGATGCGGGTACATACACAGTTGTTAAGAAGTTTCTGCAGAAATGCGGGACAGACACGACCTCAAAAGCCGTGAAGGTGCTGCCGCCCAATGTCCCTAATGCCGCTATTCAGTCTTTACGTACGGTACTGACCAGCAAGACCGATACGCTGCGTTTAACTACCTTGCCACAACCGGCAACCTACCGGTTTCGCTGGTCATTTGATGGCCAATCCCTGTCGGGGGCCAGTCAGCCAGATTTGGTAGTCGACCAACCGGGTGTGTATAAACTACAGGTTAGTTTAGTCAATGATCAGTGCCCGGCTTACGATAGCATCCGCATTGATCGGATCATCAGGCTTTTTACGGCCAGTGCGTTTACGCCGAATGGCGACGGCCAGAACGATACCTGGGAAATTCGGAACATCGCCGATATGCCCGACTGCGAGGTGCTGGTGTATGATCGCTGGGGTTCGCCGATTTTTCAATCGAAAGGGTATGCAACGCCCTGGGACGGTACGTATAACGCCCAGAAAGTTGCGCCGGGCGTTTATCAGTATGTTATCCACATCTTCGGCCGGACTGACCTCTACAAAGGAAGCCTGCACGTACTGTATTGATAAAGAAATTATTCTGGTGGACGTTTGTTAGCGTCCACCAGAATAATTCATTGCTGCGGGTAGCTTTGGCCTTTCGCTTTGCGGCCAGCCGTATTGCCCGAAGGCGTACCGGCTTTACCGACTCCAGTTGGCTGCGGTCCATTTTTCGACACATTGGCGTCGCTAGTCCGTGCTTCCTGCTGGGTCGCGGCTGTTGAGGTTGGCCGTATCGAGCCGCCGGTTGAACCCGAAGTTGATTTTACACTGGCTTTGGTTTCGGTGTTAGCCATAGCCTTCTGGCTAGCTGTTTTTACCTGACTTCCTTTTGCACCACCCCCCGATGAAACGCTGGCAGACCCCTGTGAAGTGCTGCCCTGCGTAACGATGGGCTGGTTGACTGATGCACGGCTATTGCCATTTTGGGTAGCCTCGGCCGGCAACTGGCCATCTTTGCCCCGTTTCATTTTGTCTGCTTTACCAACTCCGGCAGGTTGCGCCCCATTGCTCGATCCATTGGCGTCGCTGCTGCGTGCCTGGGTTGAGGTTGAGCGATTTGAACTGCCATTCGACCCTGAAGTCGACTTAACATTAACCTTTGTGCCATAGTTTGGCGTTCCGTTGCTGGTTAATCCACCATCAGTGGCCGTACCGTTTTTGGTGCTTTTAGCCGGAATTTTCTCCTTCATATCATTCACGCGCGTTCCTTTGTCGCTACCTGATCCCTTCGAGGTAGTTCCCGGTGTATTGGTTGGCGATGTAGGTGAAAGGTTGCTGTTGCCACTTCGGGTAACACCGGATGCCATCTTGCCACTGCCTTTCCGTTTCATACCCTCTACCGAACTAGTCTTGGTATTTGGCGATTTACCCTGCTGCGAAACGCTTCCCGTAGACGTACTCTGAGATGGGTTTTGTGCAAAAGATTTAAACATTGTCCCAACAGTCAGGACGGCGGCCAACATGATTACTTTTTTCATAACGCTGTAGTTAAAGTTGATTCCTGCTGATTCAGTGGAAGTATCAACCTTAGTCTATCGTGTTTGTTTGGAAAAGTAAGCGACGCTGTCGGGTGAACAGCCAGTGAGCGGTTAAAAACACAGAGTAAGCGCAAAACGTCGAACTTTTAGGGTCTTTATGACCTTAGTCAGATAAGTTGTCAGGAATCTTTATCTGTTACGCTATTGACTGATTCTACGTCCCCTGATTCGCTTTCCGACTCACCAGCCGCTACGTCGCCAGCCTTACCCCGGCGGTTGAATCTACTGCAGGGCACGGCGCTCAATATGATTGATATGGTGGGTATTGGGCCGTTTGTGGTTCTGCCCTTAGTCATTAAAACGCTGGGCGGTCCGCAGTTTTTGTGGGCTTGGGTATTAGGAGCGGTTGTTTCGTTGATTGATGCGTTTGTATGGGCCGAGTTGGGCGCGGCTTTCCCACAGGCCGGGGGCAGCTATAACTTTCTCAAAATTGCGTACGGCGAACGGCGCTGGGGTCGGCTCCTGTCGTTCCTCTACGTCTGGCAGACGCTGATTCAGGCTCCTTTAGTGATGGCGTCCGGAGCCATTGGCTTCTCCCAGTATGCATCCTACCTGATGCCGCTGGAAGAATGGCAACGTAAAGCCGTTTCGGGCGGAGTTGTGCTCATTATCATCATCCTGCTTTACCGGAAGATTGATTCAATCGGTAAAATTGGGCTTGTCATGTGGGGAGCTGTGCTGTTGACTCTTGGCTGGATTATCGTTGGCGGGCTCAGTAATGCCCGGATTCCGTTGACCCAGACGATTGGCTCGATTGGTTCAATCAGCGGGGGACTGGTGGCGGCTGGCTTGGGCCAGGCATCGGTGAAGACGATCTACTGCTACCTTGGCTACTACAATGTCTGTCATCTTGGAAGTGAAATTCAGCGGCCCGCGCGCAATATTCCGGCCAGCATGTTTATCTCTATTGTTGGCATTGCGGGCTTGTATCTGCTCATGAACCTGAGTGTGGTGAGCGTAGTGCCCTGGCAACAGGCTCAGAACAGCGAGTTTATTGTTAGTACGTTTGTCGAGACGCTGTACGGGCCTGAAGCGGCCCGGCTGGCAACGATTCTGGTTCTGCTGGTCGCCTTTTCGTCTTTGTTTGCCGTCTTGCTGGGCTACTCGCGGGTACCGTATGCTGCAGCGGCCGACGGGCAGTTTTTCCGGATTTTTGCCAAACTGCACCCTACCCGGCAGTTTCCCTACGTATCGCTGCTGTTTCTGGGAGGGCTGGGGCTGGTGTTCAGCCTCCTGTTTCGGCTTGGTGATGTGATTACGGCCATTCTTGCCATGCGTATCGTGGTGCAGTTTGTGGGCCAGGCCGTTGGTTTATTGCTGCTGCACCGTCGTCGCACAGCCGTTGATTTCCCGTTTCGAATGCCGTTATATCCGCTACCGGTTCTGCTAGCTATCAGCGTCTGGTTATTCATCTTCTTATCTACCGGCCTGACATTCATGCTGTCTGGCCTGACGGTCATCGCCCTGGGCGTAGTAGCGTTTCTGATTCAGGCAGGCGTTCGAAGGCGGTGGCCCTTTCAGGAGAAAGAAGACAGTCTTTATGCCGGGAAATAAAGGCGATGACGTTGTTCGATAAATTACAAATTAAGGCTGAACGACCAGACCGGATGTGTATTCATTCAAAGTATTGTATTTTTGAGGAGAAGAAAACTGGTGATGAAGCAGCTCGTGTCTTTTTTCCTGGCAGTTATGCTTTTTGTGGGAAGTTTGATTCCGCGAATGAGCATGGAGCAGGTAGCTCATCTGCCCGAGTTGTTGACGCACTACCAGCAGCACCAGCGTGAGGAAGGCAACGATTTGAGTTTCTGGGCTTTTCTGTTGGATCATTACTTGCCCGATTCACCGCATCACAAAGCACCCTGCCATAGCCACAACCGTTTGCCATCGTTTGATGGAGGCTCCTCAGCCTATGATTTCATGCAGGCCTTTCGGTTTGTTTACGAGCCATTTGTGACAGAGCTGGCGTCAGCAGCCATTTTCAAAGTGCCTTTATTTAACGCCCGACAGGCGTTCTCCTCACTCCTGCAACCACCGCGGTTCTGGCGGTAGATTTCTCATTGCTGAATAAGCTTACTGGTTCGGCCGTCGTCAGATAGCCGAAGTTTGCCATTGTGTTCGTTACCTAAGCGAGTGCAATAGCTCGTACCTGTTGTTTCTCAATCCGCCTGAGCGGTTCATTCTATTCAGAAATCCATGTTTGATGCCATAATCCGATTCAGTATTCGGAATAAATTAGTCATTGGGGCGTTTGTGCTGGCTCTGATTGGCTGGGGTGGCTATTCGGCCTATAACCTGCCGGTCGATGCCGTGCCGGATATCACCAACAATCAGGTCGTTGTCATTACGCAGACGCCCGCGCTGGCTGCGCAGGAGGCCGAACGATTCATCACAACACCCCTGGAGCTGGCGATGGCTAACCTCCAGAACGTAGAGGAGATTCGCTCGGTGTCCAAGCTGGGCCTATCGGTGCTGACCGTCGTGTTTACCGAAGAGACGGATATGCTCAGAGCCCGGCAGCTGGTATCGGAACAGCTGCAAAATGCGCTGAAAGATATTCCCGCTGATTACGGGCAGCCGTTTCTGGCCCCCATCACGACGGGGCTGGGTGAAATCTATCAGTACACGCTCGTACCCCAGGCCGGTTATGAAGGAAAGTATTCACTGTCGGAGTTACGTTCCATTCAGGACTGGATAGTGAAACGGCAGCTGGCCGGCATTAAAGGGGTTATCGAGATCAGCAGTTTCGGCGGATATCTGAAGCAGTATGAGGTCGCCGTTGACCCTGAACGCCTGCGAGCGTCGGGCGTAACGCTTACCGAACTGGCTGATGCCATGGCGCGTAACAATGCCAACACCGGTGGCAGCTATATCGAACGGAATAATCAGGCCTATTTTATTCGGGGCGAAGGTGCCGTCAGCAGTCTGAAAGACATCGAGAATACAATTATCCACACCCGGAATGGGTTGCCTATCCGAATTGGTAACGTAGCGAAGGTGCAGTTTGGCCATGCCGTACGCTTTGGTGCGCTTACCCGAAACGGCGAGGGCGAAGCTGTGGGTGGCATTGTGCTAATGCTGAAAGGGGCCGATTCCGAAACAACAATTAAAGGCGTCAAGGAGCGGATCAAACGGATTCAGACCTCGCTGCCCGAAGGAATAAAAATCGTACCGTTCATTGATCGGACCAAGCTAATTGGTAAAACCATTGCTACCGTTGAGCGTAACCTGCTGGAAGGAGGCCTGATTGTGGTAACGGTACTGTTGATTCTGATGGGCAGCTGGCGGGCGGGCCTGATTGTGGCTTCGGTAATTCCGCTGGCTATGCTGTTTACCCTCGGTATGATGAAAACGCTGGGCTTGTCGGCCAACCTGATGAGCTTGGGTGCTATTGACTTTGGCCTGATTGTCGATGGGTCGATCATTATCGTTGAAGCGGTGCTGCATCATTTCGGGCAGGAAAAACGGTTTATTGGCCGAACGCTTACGGCCACCGAGATGGATGAGGCCGTCTTTGAATCGGCTTCAGCAATCCGGCGGTCGGCGGCTTTTGGCGAGATTATTATTCTGATAGTTTACCTGCCGATTCTCTCGCTTACTGGCATCGAGGGAAAGATGTTCCGGCCGATGGCCGAAACGGTTTCGTTTGCCATTCTGGCTGCTCTGGTTCTGTCGCTCACGTATGTACCGATGATGTCAGCGCTGTTACTGCCCAGAACGGTCGAAATAAAACGAACCTTCTCCGACCGGCTGATGGACTGGCTTTACCAACATTATGAACCCCTGGCGAAGCTGGCCCTACGCTGGCGTAAAACAACCATCCTGATTGCGCTGGGCGCACTGGCGGTGATTGTTCTGCTGTTCGGCCGGTTAGGGGGCGAGTTTATTCCGCAATTGGATGAAGGCGATATGGCTATTGATTTTCGGATGCCCTCCGGCACATCGCTCTCGGCTACCATTGACGCGTCACTCAAAGCGCAGAAAGCCCTGAAAACGCACTTCCATGAAGTACGACAGATTGTGGGGCGCATCGGTGCGTCAGAAATTCCTACCGACCCCATGCCCGTTGAGCAGGTTGATCTGATGATCACCATGAAAGACCGCGCCGACTGGACCAATGCCACCGACCGCGAGGACATGGCCGCCAAAATGGGCGAGGTGCTGGCGCAGGAGGTACCCGGCGCGTCGGCTGAGTTCACGCAGCCCATTCAGATGCGGTTCAATGAGATGATTACGGGCGTTAAGTCGGATATCGTCGTTAAAATTTTTGGTGATGATCTGCAGGTACTTTTCGACAAGGCGAATGCCAGCAGTCGGTTCATCGAGAAAGTACCGGGCGTAGTGGGCCTGCGCGTTGAGCAAACGGTGGGTCTGCCGCAGATCAACGTGCAGTATGACCGGACGAAGCTGGCGCAGTATGGCGTGTCGGTGGCAGACGTAAACCGGCTCATTAAAGCGGGCTTTGCAGGCGAAACGACCGGGCCTGTTTATGAAGGAGAACGCCATTACGATATGGTGATTCGATTGGATAGTGCCAGTCGGCAGAATATGACCGATCTGAGCGGACTCTACGTCGCCTTACCCGGTGGGGGGAGTGTTCCACTCGATGAGGTTGCCACGATCAGCTATATTCAGGCCCCGGCACAGATTTCGCATGACGGTACCAAACGTCGGATTACCATTGGTGTCAGTATCCGGGGACGCGACGTAGAGAGTGTAGTCGGCGACATCCAGCAGCGGTTGGAGCAGCAGATTAAACTACCACCGGGCTATTACTTTACGTACGGTGGAGCGTTTGAAAACCTGCAGCGAGCCAAAGATCGGCTAAGTATTGCCGTGCCGGTGGCTTTGTTTCTTATTTTTCTGCTGCTGTTTGCTACGTTCAATTCGCTCAAATATGCCGTGCTGATTTTTAGCTCGATTCCTCTTGCGGCCGTGGGTGGGGTGCTAGCGCTCTGGATACGGGATATGCCGTTTAGTATTTCGGCAGGTGTTGGTTTCATTGCTCTGTTCGGCGTGGCTGTCCTGAACGGAATTGTTTTGATTGGTTATTTCAATGAACTGGAAAAAGAAGGGGAACGCGATCTGCACGAACGGATTCTACACGGTTTGCGGGTTCGCTTCCGGCCGGTAATCATGACAGCTTCAGTAGCCTCACTGGGCTTTCTGCCCATGGCGCTGTCTACCTCCGCCGGGGCAGAGGTACAGAAACCATTGGCAACGGTTGTTATCGGCGGTTTGATAACCGCTACGCTCCTGACCCTGGTTGTGCTGCCGGTGCTGTATAGTCTGGTTGTGGGTCGTGCCAAACGCGGGACCAGCAAGCCTTCGGCAACAGTACCAACAGCGCTGGCCCTGTTGTTGATTGCCGGGTTGCCTTTTGGCGTGCTGGCCCAGACGGCCTCAGTAACGGCTAGCAGCCGTTCAATTCCTTCTCCTGATGTGAATGTAGGAACGATTCAGCGGCTCACCTTGCCGCAAGCTATTAATCTGGCCAATCGCCAGAGCCTGTTGTTACGGGGTAGCGCTCTGGAAATTGAAAGTCAGCGAGCTTTGATTAACTCGGCCTTTGATCCGGCTAAAACCAGTGTGGAAGTGCAGATTGGTCAGACGCAGGCTCGCCCAACCGACTACATTGTGGGCGCAACCCAGTTGTTTGGCTTGCCGTCGTTTTATCGGGCTCAGAAGCTGTTGTACCAGAGCAATGCTGTATCGGCCGAACGTCGGTTTGACCTCCGGCGGGTTCAGCTAAGTACCGGGGTGAAGCAGGCCTATTATCAACTGTTGTTTGATTATCAGGTAAGCAGACTCCTACGTCAGCAGGATAGTCTCTATCAAAATGCGGCCCGCGCTGCCGAAGTTCGTTACAGAACCGGTGAAACCAACCGACTGGAGCAGGTATCGGCCGATACGCGTCTGCAAAGCGTTCGGCTGCGACAGCTTAGTCTGCGGGCCGATATTGAAACCCACACGCGGGCGTTGCAGTTGCTTATTAACGTACCCGATCTACCGATGATCGATACAACGCTTAGCCTCCGGCGCGATTTTCCTCTGGCAGATACGGTCGCCCTGGCCGCAAATCCTGCTCTGGCGGTGCTGCAGCAGGAGCGTGTTGTTAGCCGGAACCAGACGCACCTCGAACGACAGCGGCTGAAACCCGATTTATTGATAGGATATTATAATCAGTCGATTCTGCACGAGCCTGGCTTTAACGTTGTGCAGGCCGGTGTGTCGGTGCCACTGTTTTCCAAAGCGTTCAAAGCCCGCATCAACGCGGCCCGCATCAACGAACAGCTTGTCGATAACAACTTTACGTATACGCAAACGCAGCTGACCGGGCAACTGGCCATTCTGCAGCGGAACGCCGAAACCCTGCGGGCGTCGCTGGCTTATTTCGAGCAGGCTGCTTTGCCGCAGGCCCGGCTGATCCAGTCGACGGCCCTTCGGAGTTATCGTGCCGGAGAGATCGACTACATCGAGTTTTTCCAGAATAGCCAGCAGGCATTTGTCATTGAAGAAGACTACCTCAACACGGTTCTCAATTATACGAACATCGTTGTTCAGACCGAAGAGCTTTTGGGCATTGAATAGCGAACCTCCATTCTCATGAAATACGCCATTATCATATCGATTACACTCCTGATGGCTGCCTGCAATGGCAAGCCTGCCGAAGACGACGCCGTTGCTGATACTGGTACGGTCGCTCAAAGCACGGCAACAGGCGATGAATTGACGATTACCCCCGAGCAACTCAGGTCAATGGGGCTGCAACTGGGATCGGCAGCGCAGACGACCGTTAGTGATGAGGTGAAAACCACCGGTACGGTCGATGTGCCGCCCCAGTATATGGCTTCGGTAAGCCCACTCATTGCGGGTGTTATTAAACGAGTCAACGTCTTGCCGGGGCAACGCATCGGTAAGGGAGCAACGCTGGCAACGCTGCAAAGTCTGGATTACATTCAGATGCAGCAGGATTACCTGCAGGCGATTAGTCAGTTGACCTATCAGCAGGCAGAGCTGCAGCGCCAGAAAACGCTCAATGCCGAAGAAGTAGGCGCGCGGAAACGACTTCAGCAGGCCGAAGCGGATTATACCAGCAACCGGGCACTAGTTAGCTCACTGGCGCTTAAACTCCAGACGCTGGGTACGTCGGTTGAGACATTGAAAAAAGGCGAATTATCGTCCGTTATGCGGATCGTATCGCCGGTAGCGGGTTACGTTACGGCCTCGAATGTTCACCTGGGTCAGCAGGTGGCTACGACAGATGTTTTGTTTCAGGTTATGGACCAGGCACACAAGCATCTGGAGCTCAACGTGTTTGAGAACGACGCGTTCAAAATAAAAAACGGGCAGACAATCCTGCTCAATGATCCCAAGCTAGGCGCTGAAACCGTACGTGGACGGGTTTATCTGGTTGGAAAAGCGTTTGAAGGGGAGGCCCGCACTATTAACGTTCACGGTCATATTGAAAACGAAGGGCAGGAATCGCGACTAATCCCCGGCATGTTCCTCAACGCCCGCATTCTGACCGGCTCGCGGGTGGCTACTACCTTACCCGAAGAGGCTGTTGTCCGTAAAGGCCAGAATGGATTTGTGTACGTATCAACTGCTAAGGCGCGCACCTATCGGCGGGTGCCGGTCAAACTTGGCCAGGTAGAGCAGGGGCGCGTTGAAGTCATACCCCTGAAGCCAACCGACCTGACGAAGGTTGTCGTGAAGGGGGCTTATGTGCTCGAAGCTGAAATGACGAAAGGAGAGGGCGAGGAAGAGTAAGGCCGGCCGTACGGTCGGTCTTACTTCAGAGCCTCGAATAAAATTTCGGCCGGGTGTTTGGCTTTCCGATTGGTGCCGTCCTTAATCTGGTGCCGGCAGGAGGTTCCGGGTGCGGCAATGATTATGTCATCGGGTTGTTGGCGCACGGTTGGAAACAGAACCAGCTCGCCAATTTTCATGGAAACCTCGTAATGTTCAGCCTCATACCCAAACGACCCCGCCATGCCGCAACAACCTGATGGAATGAGCTGCACGCTATAGTTTTTAGGCAGAGACAAGGCCTTCTTACCCGGAACGAGTGATGAAACAGCCTTCTGCTGGCAATGGCCGTGTAGTTTGATCATGCGTTTTTCGTCGGTGAACTGTTCGGGCCGGATGCGTCCGGCTTCCAGCTCGCGGGCTATAAATTCCTCAAAGGTCAGCGCGTTTTCGGCAATGCGTTTGGCATCGGCCACTAGGGATTCATCAACCAGATCAGGGTACTCGTCCCGGAACGTAAGAATGGCAGACGGCTCCAGCCCAACAAGAGGTATTTCGGCAGTTACAACGTCTTTCAGGGCCCGTACGTTATGCTCAGCCAGCGTTTTGGCGTATTTCAGCATGCCTTTCGAGAGGGCAGCCCGACCGCTTTCGCCATGTTTAGGAATGACAACAGTATAGCCCAGCCGTTCGAACAACTGAATAGCTTTCTGGCCAACTTCTACGTCGTTATAATTCGTGAACTCATCGCAGAACAGGAAAAGCTGCTTATCACTTTGGTTCTTCTGGCTTCTTCCTCTAGCCCATCGATGCAGTGTAGTGCTGGCCAGCAAAGGAATTGTCCGGTCTGGATGAAAACCGACCGTTCGGTTGGCAATACGCCGGAGTGACGGAGTACCCAATACGCCGTTCCAGGCCCAGGGAATGAACGATGCCAATCCTGACAGCCGGGCAAAGTTGGCAATGAGCCGCGACCGGATCGGTACGCCGTTGGTGTCGTAGTAGTGCTGTAAAAACTCGGCTTTCAGTTTGGCTACGTCTACGTTCGACGGGCATTCGTTCTTGCAGCCTTTGCAGGACAGGCAGAGATCATACACTTCCTTAATCTCTTCGTGATCGAAGCGGTTTTCTTTGGGTGAGCGCGTGAGCATTTCGCGCAGAATATTGGCCCGCGCGCGCGTAGTGTCTTTTTCGTTACGAGTGGCCATGTAGCTGGGACACATGGTTCCTCCCGAAAGCTGCGTCTTGCGGCAATCGCCCGAGCCGTTGCACTGCTCCGCATGTTGCAGCACATTCTGGTCCTTATAACGAAAATAGGTCTGGAACTCCGGCGTCTGCTGACCCGCTTCGTACCGAAGAAACGTATCCATCGGGGGCGTCTCAACAATCTTGCCGGGGTTGAAAATACCATCCGGGTCCCAGGTGTGTTTAATCTGCCGCATCAGCTCGTAGTTGTGCGGCCCGACCATCTGCGGAATGAACTCGCCCCGCAACCGCCCGTCGCCGTGCTCACCCGAGAGCGAACCATTATATTTCTTGACCAGCGTGGCAATCTCCTCCGCAATAAGACGATACTGTCGGTGACCTTCTTCTGTTTTCAGGTTAATGATTGGCCGAAGGTGCAGCTCGCCCGAACCTGCATGCGCGTAATGGACCGATGCCATGTTGTGCTTCCTCAGAATCTCATTGAACTCGCGGATATAATCGGGCAAATCCTGAACGTCTACGGCGGTATCTTCAATAACTGCCACAGCCTTTTCATCGCCGGGCAGATTACCAAGCAGACCCAGTCCCGCTTTTCGCAGTGTCCAGATTTTCTTGGTATCCTCGCCAAACAGCAGCGGATAATGGTAGCCTAATTCGGCTTCCCGCATCTCGGCTTCCATCTGGGCTGCCAGTTGCTCAATTTCGGCCCGGGTGTCGCGCGAAAGGTCAACAACCAGAATGATGGGGAAATGACCCGTTGGTGTTTTCTGGACAAAAAAGCTGTTTTTACGCTGTTCGGCGTTAGTGTCGGCTCGTTCCAGAATGATATCGTCAATCAGTTCAACAGCATAAGGCTTATATTTCAGCGCGACCAGCGTAGCGCGCAGCGACTCATCAATGGAATGGCAGTGAACGCAGACCAGGCCACCTTCTTTGGGGGGTAGAGGAACGAGGTTCAGCTTGATTTCAGTCAGAAAACAAAGGGTTCCTTCCGAGCCAGCGATGAACTTGGCCATATTGAACGGCTCACCACCGGCCGTAAATGGCTCCATGCCGAGCAGCGCATCCAGAGCATACCCCGTGTTACGTCGTTCGATGGTGCGTTTAGGGAAGTTGCGCCGAATTTCCTCCTGATTAGCCGGATCAGCAAGAATGGCGTTGGTCTTGAGCAGAATCCGGTCGGCCAGCGTTGCAGAGCCGTTTCGGCGGCTGGCTTCGCTGACCTGTTTGGTGAAATCCCAGCCACTGGTCGGGCCAAATTCAACCTCAGACCCATCGGCCAGTAAGGCTTTCACCGACAGCGTGTGCTCACGCGTAGCCCGGTAAACTACTGAGTTGGATCCGCATGAATTATTGCCGACCATCCCGCCAATCATCGCCCGGTTGGCCGTCGAAGTTTCCGGTCCGAAATAAAGGCCGTAGGGCTTTAGAAACTGATTCAGTTCGTCACGCACGACACCGGGCTGTACTCGAACCCAGCGCTCCTCCGGGTTAATCTCCAGAATCTTGGTAAAGTATTTTGATACATCGACAACGATACCGCTGCCCACAACCTGTCCGGCCAGCGACGTTCCGGCCGTGCGGGGAATGAGTGAGGTTTTGTGCTCCCGGGCAAAGGCAATCAGCGTTTTAAGATCATCAACCGTTTTTGGAACAGCCACAGCCGCAGGCATTTCCCGGTAAGCCGATGCATCCGTAGCGTAGAGCGTTCGCTGGGTCTGATCGTCGTAGAAATCGCCGTTGAGTTGAGCCGCCAGATGCTGAAAGTGTTCAGTACGCATAAAAAAGCAGGAAATCGCGTCGATAAAGGCTAAAATGAAGCCTGTCGTCAGACAAAATTACGGCTATTCGCTGGATTTTTTCGAAGTATCTGCCAAGAAACCTAATAACAGTTTTTCTTGAAAAAATCATAATTAATTAAAAGTATGAACTATAGCTAACTACTTACCAGGGAACACGTTTAGTCATTCATGTAGGCTTAATAAATTTATTTATAATCCAATTTTTTATAGCCTCATTTGTAGAGCTACTGGTACAATTTTGACCGTTATTAATTCGATTTTAACAATTTAGCATTTGTATTTTCAACATCACGTGTTGTAATTTGCTCTACGGTTCGGGCTTATATTCTATTATTTCCTGCCAGGTTACTATAACGCAGGCAGCCGGTTATTGAAGAGCATTTGGTGCTGAAGTAGCTGCGACAGAAATGAGCATAAGGACGCATAATCGTATTTCCAACACCAAAATTTCATTTATTATTTTCAACATTTTACTGTAAACCTATGATGGACAAATCCTACACAGTTAATCGTTTCGACGGTTGCGTAGGTCAGGTTGGGCAAAGTCAACCCCGGTCATTTGGACAGAAGGCGCTGTTCAGCTTTCTGACAATGCTGGCAATGGTATTACTGCTGGGTAATCAGGCAGTATGGGCGCAGGGACGCACGGTAACGGGTAAAGTGACCGACCCAACCGGTTCGGCTTTACCTGGTGTAAGCGTCCAAATTAAAGGTACTCAACGAGGCACTAACACCGATGCCAATGGTACTTATACCATCAACAACGTACCTGATAACGCAACGCTGGTATTAAGCTTTATTGGTTATACCACGCAGGAAGTAGCCGTTGGCAATCGCTCAACGGTTGATGTTAACCTGGCTGATGATACAAAAGCTCTTGAAGAAGTTGTAGTCGTTGGTTACGGTACGGCAAAACGGAAAGACCTGACCGGTTCGGTGGCGCAGGTTACGGCGAAAGATTTTAACGCCGGTGTGAACCCCAACCCCTTGCAGGCCATTCAGGGTAAAGTAGCCGGTCTGGTCATTACTGCTCCTTCAGGTGATCCTAACCAGCAGCCAACGGTTCGTCTGCGTGGTTATACCTCGTTGGCTGGTGGTTCTGACCCATTGTATGTAGTTGACGGTATGATTGGTGTTCCCATCAATACCATTGCTCCTTCCGACATCGAGTCGATGGATGTCCTGAAAGATGCCTCAGCAGCCGCTATTTACGGTTCACGGGCGGCTAACGGCGTTATCCTAATAACCACAAAGCGCGGTAAGGCGGGTAAAACAACGGTCTCGTTTAATAATTATGTTGGGGTGTCTACCATCTCAAAAAGGTATGAAATGCTGGACGCACAAGGGTATCGGGATGCTGTTACTAAAATTAAAGGAGCTGCGTCCTTAAATGATAAGCAGCGTTTTCCGGATGGAAATTATAATACCGACTGGACTAAGGAAGTTACGCAGAACGGAGCTGTCAACAACCATGATCTTTCAATTGCGGGTGGTTCGCCAACGTTCAGCTATCGTGGTTCGCTTAATTACATTAATCAGAACGGTATTATCAAAAATACGGGACTAGATCGGATAACAGGTCGTATTAACCTTGATCAAAAAGCCTTCGATAACCGACTGAACATTCAGTATAACCTGTCGTACTCGGAAACGAACAGAAAATATGACAGTGGTATCATAGGCCGGGCCGTTACGTTCCTGCCAACATTGCCGGTACGCAATCCTGACGGCTCGTATTATGAGGTAGGCGGTAGCTTCGATCTATTCAATCCGGTTGCCATGCAGGAAAACGTTATCAACAACGGCGTACAGCGGTATTTGCAGGGCGGTATGAATCTGCGCTATGAGATACTGGACGGGTTGACACTTGGCGTTAATGGTCAGATACAGCGGGATAACACCGTTGATAACTTTTACACCAATCCGGCTATCAAAGCATTTGCCGCTAACAATGGCCGTGCTAGCCGAAATTTTAGAGAATCGAATACGAAGTTGCTGGAGCTAACGGCTAACTACATCAAAGGGTTTGGCACTCAGAACAGCAACTACTCGTTATTAGCGGGGTATTCGTACCAGAATTTTGATAATGATGGGTTTGGTGCTGCCAACAGTGGTTTTGTAACGTCTGAGATCAATTACAGTAATCTTGGCCTAGGCTCAGGCACACTGGTGAACCCCGGTAACAACTACGCTACTTCCTACCGCAACAACTCGAAGCTGATCTCCTTCTTTGGGCGGGCTGCGTTGAATCTGAATGACAAGTATAACATTACCGCTACGGTGCGCCGGGATGGTAGCTCGAAGTTTGGTGCCAACAACAAATGGGGCGTGTTCCCATCGGTGGGTGCAGGCTGGACTATTACTAACGAGCCCTTCTTCCCCAAGGGTAACACACTTAACTTCCTGAAACTGCGTGTCGGCTGGGGCCAGACGGGTAACTCAGAAGGTATTGCCGCTTACAACTCGATTCAGTTGTATGGCCAGAAAGGTACCTACTACGATGGTACGCTGGGAGACTTCCTGCCAGGTTATGGTATTTCGCAGAACGCGAATCCGAACCTGAAATGGGAGGTACTAACAACGTCGAACGTTGGTCTGGATTTCCAGTTGCTGAGTGGCCGCTTCTCAGGTACGCTTGAATATTATAACAAGCTAACCAAAGACATGCTCTATCCGTACTCGGTACCTGCCGATGGTATTACCTACTTTACCAACACGATTCTGGCTAACGTAGGTTCGATGCGCAACAGCGGATTTGAATTGTCTTTTGGTGGTGATATAATTCAGAAAGGCGATTTCTCCTGGAATTCACGGGTTGTAGGTGCCTACAACAAAAACACTATTGTTTCGCTGTCTAATGATCAGTTCAGTAATGGGCAGGTTCGTTTTAACGCGTTTAATGGTCGTGGTCTGTCGGACGTATTTGCTTCCTATTTAACACCAGGTCAGCCGCTGGGCGAGTTTAACAACGTTCCTACATTTACGGGAGCTTACAATGCTGATGGTCAACCTCTGCTAAAGCCAGGTAGTGGTGACACGCCGGTAACAGATGTATCGAAAGCGGATGCTGCTGCTGCTGTTGCAGCCGGTAACCCACTCAGACAGGGAAACCCGCAGCCGTTCCTGAACGCTTCGTTTATCAATACATTCCGCTACAAAGGATTTGATGTATACTTCCAGCTGCGCGGCACGTTTGGTAATACAATCCTGAATGCCATTCGGTCAAACCTGCTCATTCCGGGTTCTATTCTGGAGACCAACATGCTGAAAGGCGTAACGGACTACCCTAATAACTACGGTGTAAACGTATTGTCAACAAACTGGCTGGAAAGCGGTTCATTTGTACGTTTTGATAACTGGCAGATTGGCTATAACATCCCATTGCCAGCTAGCAAATACATCTCTAATGCCCGGATTTATGCTGGTGGTAATAACCTGTTTATCATTACCAAATACAAAGGCATTGATCCTGAGCTACAGGTAAAGGCTGACTTACAGAATAATGGCACTATTCAGCAGGCACCTAATGCCGTTGGCTTAGATGGGGGTGGGTACGGAAACGTTGTTTATCCAAAAACCCGCACGTTCCAGTTAGGTTTAAATCTGACGTTCTAAGGTGTTCTATTCACAAGCCGGATTAGTACAAAACATATCCGGTTTGTGAAAACTATTTTGATTAACACGGCGTACATGCTTTATTAACTCAAACGCTGTAACTAGTTAACTATCAAAGACTTTTATGAAAAAAGTACACATAAAATTGCTTCTGGGCTGTTCAGCTTTGATGCTGGCAGGCCAAGCCTGTACCGATCTGACGGAAACAACCTATGACGTTATTCCTACTAGCGGTACGTTTGGTAGCACTCCTTCACAGGCCGCTGCTCTGATTGGTCCCCTTTATAATGGTTTGGGCGACTATTGGGGTAACAAAGTGAACCTGAATGCTACAACCGACGAGATGATTGTTCCTACTCGGGGGGGCGACTGGAAAGACGGTGACAACTGGTTGCGTTTGTACACGCACACCTGGAACCCTGTTACAGACAACGGGCAGTTTAATGGTCCCTGGAACTGGTGTTACAATAACATCACGTCAATTAACCAACAGCTTGGCACGATTAAAGATGAGGCTACTAAAGCTGAGTTAAGGGCGCTAAGGGCATTTTTTCATTATGAAGCTATGGATATGTTTGGCAATGTTATCATTGCTGATCAGGTTAGTAGCGGAACGCCTAAGCAAAGTACACGAACCGAAGTGTTCAATTTTATTGAGAAAGAACTGCTAGCGGTTCGCCCGAACTTAAGTAGTACAGTTGGTGGAGCTTACTACGGACGGATGAACAAGTACGTGGTCGATATGATATTGGCAAAAATGTACTTGAATGCCCAAGTCTACACGGGAACCCCTCGCTGGCAGAATGCGATTACTCGTTGTGATACGATTATAAACTCGGGTAAATTCAGGTTAGCCAGTGATTTCTTTAGCAACTTTAGCGTTCAAAATCAAGGCTCGCCGGAAATCATCCTGGCTACTCCATTCGATAAGTCGAAACGGGGTGGATTCCACCCTCAGATGCAGACGCTGCATTACCTGAACCAGCTGACTTACAACATTGGTACAGCTCCCTGGAACGGTTTCGCAGCCGTAACAGAGTTCTACAATTCCTTCGATGATAATGACATCCGCAAAAAAATGTGGATTGTTGGGCAGCAATATAGAGCGGATGGCACGCCCTTACGAGATGATGCGCTGCCAATGGTGTTTACACCGGAGATCAAATCATTTGTGCTGGCTGCTGGGGCTGAAGGTCGACTACAAGGCGCCCGTTATCAGAAATATGAGATCCAGAAAAATAACAGCTTTACCGAGCAGGATAATGACTTTGTCGTCTTCCGTTTAGGTGATGTTTATCTAATGCGTGGAGAGGCTAAGTTCCGGTTAGGTAATACGGCTGGTGCACTAGCTGACATAAACGTTATCCGGGCGCGAGCTGGTATGCCAAACTTTACGACTCTGACAGCTGAAAATATTCTTGCTGAGCGGGGTCGTGAGCTAGCCGGGGAATTGCACCGTCGTCAGGATCAGATTCGATTTGATACCTTCGGTAGCCCGAAGCGGTTTAAAGCTCAAGATCCGGATAAGCGTTATTACTTGTACCCGATTCCGAATGATCAGCTTTCGTTGAATCCCGGCTTAAAACAAAATCCGGGTTATTAAGACGTTGACCTTCTAAACAAAACAGCAGACTCAAGTGGGTCTGCTGTTTTGTTTAGAAGGCTGATTAAAAGCCAATTAATTACCCGAAAACGGCTAAATGTTAACTGGATTTCGTTAGTTTTGTAGTCCCTTGGCTATTCCTAAACCCTTCTCTTGAGACTCCTTAACAGTATAGTATTGTTTTTACACTTGTGCAGATGCGCATTGGTTTAGTTTTATTGGCGATCACTCTGCTGGCCAGTTGCCGCCCCGGGCAACAAGAAGATTCAGACCCGCTTTTTCAGAAATTATCGGCCGACGAGACAAATATTCGCTTTACCAACACCGTCATTGACGATAAAGATTTTAACATCTTCAATTATCGTAACTTCTATAATGGCGGGGGCGTTGCCATCGGCGATGTCAATGGCGATGGTTTGTCCGATGTATTTCTGATCGCCAACATGGGCGAGAATAAACTGTATCTGAACCGAACCAAGTCTGGTCAATCGGATGCTGACAAAAGCGCTCTGAAATTCGAGGACGTTACGGCCAAAGCAGGCGTTGCGGGTAAACGGGCCTGGAGTACCGGCGCTACCTTTGCCGACGTCAACGGCGATGGCCGACTGGACCTTTACGTCTGCAACGCGGGCATCCGGGCAGGGGATAAACGGGGGAACGAATTGTTTATCAATAACGGTAACGACGCTAATGGCGTGCCAACGTTTACGGAGCGGGCCGTAGAATACGGCCTGGTTGACGGCGGCTTTTCGACCCACGCGGCTTTCTTCGATTACGACCGCGATGGCGATCTGGATATGTATCTGTTGAACAATAGCTTCATTCCAGTTGGTCGTCTACAATACGCGAACATCCGCGATCAGCGTGATTCCCTCGGCGGGCATAAACTGTTTAAAAACCTGATGGTTGAACGGGCGAACGGTAAGCTGACCCGAGCTGGTTCACTCGTTGCGGTTTCCCCAGTATTTGAAGATGTTTCGGAGCAGGCGGGCATTTATGGAAGTTTGATTGGCTTCGGACTGGGCATAACCATTGGCGACGTTAACGACGACAACTGGCCGGACGTTTACATCTCCAACGACTTCTACGAGCGTGATTATCTCTACATTAATAACCACGACGGTACATTTCGGGAGTCGATAAAAGACGCCATGCCCCACACGAGCCTGTCGTCAATGGGTGCCGACGTAGCAGATATCAACAACGATGGTAAGCTCGATATCTTCATTACCGATATGCTGCCCGGCAACGATCGGCGGCTGAAAAAGGTCTCCACGTTTGAAAGTCACGATCTGGAAAAGATCAAGGTTGACCGCGATTTTCATTACCAGTTTATGCAGAATATGCTGCACCTGAACCGCGGCAATCAGCCGGATAACGGTAACCTGCCTATGTTCAGCGATGTAGCCCGGTTTGCGGGCGTTGAGGCCACCGACTGGAGTTGGGGCGCCCTGATCTTCGACATGGATAACGACGGGCGCAAAGACATTTTTGTAGCGAATGGGATTGCAAAAGACGTAACGGATCAGGATTTCGTGAACTTCCTCGCCGACCGGGAGAACATGGCCCAGATTGCCCGGCAGGGGGCGTTCAATTTCAAGAAATTCCTGGATATGGCTCCCTCCGAAGCGGTCCCGAACTACGCATTTCGGAACGAGGGTAATCTTCAGTTCACCAACAAAGCTGTTGAGTGGGGGTTATCGGAGCCAGGTTTCTCGAACGGGGCGGCCTACGGGGATCTGGACAATGACGGCGATCTGGACCTGATTGTCAACAACGTTAATTCACCAGTATCGGTTTACCAGAATCAAGCGCGGGAAAAAAGAGCCGCAAACTATCTGAAAATAAAACTGGAAGGCACTGGCCTGAATCGGAACGCGATTGGTGCGCGGGTTTTTTTGCACCAGGGCGGTCAGGTACAGGTGTTACAACAAATGCCGAACCGCGGTTTTCAATCGTCTGTAGACCTGAATCTGGTCTTTGGCCTGGGCCAGACTATATCGGGTAATTTACCCCGGATCGATTCGGTCGTGGTTGTCTGGCCCGGCCAGGGAACGGAACCGGAGCGGATGCAGACCATCCGTCGGCCTAAAGCTAATCAGCTATTAACGCTTCGTCAGCGGGACGCCAACCAGGTCTGGAAGCCGTCTGTACAAACCGAGCCGATTTTTCGGGATAATACGGCAGCTTCTGGATTAACTTTCGTACACCGCGAAAGCAACTTTGTGGATTATAACCGTGATCCGCTCCTGAAATCTCAACTCTCGACACAAGGACCCGCGCTTGCTACGGGCGACGTCAATGGTGACGGTCTCGACGATGTTTATCTGGGCGGAGCCAGCGGACAGGGTGCGCGGCTGTATATGCAGCAGGCGGGTGGGAAATTTACTGATAAGACGCCCCTTGCCATGCGGCAGGACACGACTGCCGAGGCCGTTGACGCCATCCTGTTCGATGCAGATAATGACAAGGATCTTGATCTTTACGTCGTGACGGGCAGCAACGAGTACGAAGCCGAATCGGATGATTTGCTCGACCGGTTGTATCTGAACGATGGTAAGGGAAACTTTACCCGCTCGGCCGACGGAAGTCTGCCGAACCTGAAAGCCAGCGGCTCGTGCGTGGTGGCTGCTGATTTCGACCACGACGGCGATCTGGATTTATTTGTAGGCTCCCGGCTGGTGCCGGGTCAGTACGGAAAATCGCCCGCCAGTTACCTGCTGACTAACGATGGAACGGGCAACTTTAAAAACTACACCAAACGGTCGCTGCCCAACGCTGAGCAATTAGGCATGGTGACGGCGGCAACTTGGGCCGATCTCAATGGCGACCAATACCCCGAACTGATTACGGTGGGCGATTGGGAGCCGGTGCGGGTGTTTGAGAATAAACGCGGCCGATTTGAGGAAAACCCCGCCCTGGCTATTACCGATGCGAAAGGCGAAGCCCTGAAAACGAACGGCTGGTGGAACTGCGTTCGGGCGGGCGACGCGGATGGCGATGGCGATCTGGACCTGGTTGTGGGGAATCTGGGGCTGAACTCCCGAATTCGGGCTACGCAGACTACCCCCGCAGAGCTGTACACTGGTGACTTCGACCAGAACGGCACGATGGAGGAGATTATCAACTGCGCGGACGAAACCGGTGAGTTGTACCCGATGGTGCTGAAGGCTGATCTGCAGAAGCAGATGCCTTCAATCAAAAAGAAATACGTTAAATTCAGCGACTACGCCGGAAAGAAACTAAATGAAATTTTCGACGAGAAAGAACTGGCGCTGGCTACTAAAAGGCAAGTCTTTACAGGAGCAACAGCGCTACTAATTAATAATGGCCGGGGTAAGCTGACCTTTCAGCCGCTACCAGCCGATGCTCAATTATCGCCGGTTTGTGGCGTGGCGTTCGTGGATTACGACCGCGACGGACGCACCGACCTTGCTCTGACGGGTAATTTCTTCGACGTATTACCCGAAATTGGTCGTTATGATGGTAGTTATGGGGTCATACTACGCAATACCGGAAAAGCCAGTGATGGTACAATCCGCTATACATCGATCAATCCAGCGCAGTCCGGATTTTTTGTGCGCGGACAGGTTCGGCGAATGGCCCGTCTGAAGCAGGGTCAATTTATCCTGGCCAAAAATAACGACCGGGTGCAGGTATTTTTAATGAAAAGTGAACAATGAACAGCGCCTGTTCATACCCCGTCATTCATTTCGTATCCATGAAACGCATTGTTTTTTTAGCAGTCGCCTGTACACTGGTGCTGGCGGGTTGTAACTCGTTCAAATCCGAAAAACAACTGTTTGAAGTCCTCGATTCAACCAAAACGGGCGTAGGCTTTATCAATCACCTCCTACCGAGTGAAAAATTAAACATCCTTGATTATTTGTATTTCTACAATGGCGGGGGGGTGTCGGCGGGCGACATCAACAACGACGGACTTACGGATCTGTACTTTGTTTCCAATCAGGGCAAAAACAAGCTGTACCTGAACAAGGGAAATTTTAAGTTTGAGGACATTACCGCCAAAGCAGGTGTCGAAGGTTTTTCGGACTGGCAAACCGGCTCGACCATGGCCGACGTAAATGGCGACGGTTTCCTGGATATTTACGTGTGTGCAGTCGGTAACTTTCGGGGGCTGGAAGGAGCGAACGAGCTTTATATCAATAACGGCGACGGTACATTCACCGAAAAAGCCGCCGACTATGGCCTAGACTTTACGGGCTTTTCGACGCAGGCCGCTTTCTTCGATTACGACCACGATGGTGATCTGGACTGCTATCTGCTAAACCATGCCGTTCATACTTCCCGCAGTTACGACCGCGTAACGGCTCGTAATCTCCGCAACAATGAATCGGGCGATTATTTGTATGAAAGCCAGCTCATTACTAAAGCGGGCAAGGCACCAGCCGGGAAAATTGCCCGGTTCCTGAACGTAAGCGAAAAAGCGGGCATTTACGGGGCCGCCATGGGCTACGGGCTGGGAATTTCGGTAGCCGATCTGAACAACGATGGCTGGGAGGATTTATATGTCTCGAACGATTTCCACGAGGACGACTACTATTACGTCAATAATCAGAACGGCACCTTTACGGAGAGTGTCAGGAAGGCTTTCCAGCATACCAGCCGATTTTCAATGGGTAACGATGTCGCCGACGTAAACAACGATGGTTTTGCCGACGTGGTTACGCTCGACATGTATCCGGAAGACGAAGCTGTCGAAAAATCGTCGCTGGGTGAGGACCCGCTCGACATTTACCAGTACAAGCTGGCTTACGGCTACATGAATCAGTACAGCCGGAACTGTTTACAGCTCAGTCTGTCCGGGAAAAAATTCATGGATGTCGGTGCGATGGCGGGCGTTGCCGCAACCGACTGGAGCTGGTCGCCCCTGCTGGCTGACTACGATAACGATGGAGTAAAAGACCTGTTCATATCCAACGGGATAGTACACCGGCCTAATAATCTCGATTACGTCAAGTTTGCATCCGACGATTCGTTACGTTACGCTATGGAAACGTCGGCGGCACTCGACGAGCGAGCCATAAAGCTGATGCCTGCGGGTAAGGTGCACAACTATCTGTACCGGGGAACGTCCAGTCTGCGGTTTGAAGACAAGTCCGAAGCCTGGGGTTTTGAGACGCCATCGTTTTCAAATGGCGCCATCTATGCCGACCTCGATAACGATGGTGACCTCGACCTGGTAACGAATAACATCGATGATCCGGCCGGTCTGTATCGTAATCACGCCAATGAGTTTTTCCCTGATAATAAACACCTAAGCATTCGGCTGAAGGGCGTTGCGCCCAATACGTTTGGGGTAGGGGCAAAGGTGATTCTGAAGTACAAGGATTCGCTTCAGGTGCAGCAACTGATGCCGACCCGCGGGTTTGAATCGTCGGTAGCGCCGGAACTGCTGTTCGGACTGGGTAAACGGTCGGTGGTGGATTCGCTGATCGTTATCTGGCCCAATCAACAGATGGAGGTGCGGACAAACGTCAAAACCGGCCAGTTGCTTACCCTTCGGCAAACTGATGCCCGGCTCAGCGCAGCCAATTACCAGTACACCGCCCCAGCCTCACAGCCTTTGTTTACCGACGTAACGATGGCAGATTCGATACCGTACCGGCATCTGGAAAACAAACGGTTCTATGATTTTGTCCGCGAGCCGCTCATGCCGTTCCAGGTCTCGACTGAAGGGCCGCCTCTGGCAGTGGGCGATGTAAACGGCGATGGTTTGGAGGATATGTACCTGGGCGGGGCAAAATGGCAGCCGGGAAGGTTGGTAACGCAGCAGTCCGATGGCCGTTTTAAACCAACCGTTCAGCCTGCGTTTGTCAACGATTCGACCTACGAAGACGTGGACGCCCGGTTCTTCGATGCCGATGGCGATAAAGACCTGGACCTTTATGTCGTAACGGGAGGGAATGAATTTTACGATAAAATGATGGAACAGTTTGATCGCCTGTACCTGAATGATGGTAAAGGGAATTTCACCCGTTCGCTCAACGCCTTACCGCCGATGTACGACAACAAAAGCTGTGTTCGGCCGCAGGATATTGACGGCGATGGCGACCTCGATTTGTTTGTTGGCGGGCGCGTCGTTGGGTTTGCGTACGGTAAATCACCTAACTCTTACCTGCTGATGAACGATGGCAAAGGACACTTTACCGATCAGACGGATAAACTGGCAACCGGACTTCGAAAAGCAGGTATGATTACGGATGCTATCTGGGCAGATTATGACGGCGATAAGGATACCGATCTGATTCTGGTGGGCGACTGGATGCCGGTGCGCATTTTCGCTAACGATAAAGGTCGGTTTACGGAAGTAAAACCTATTACCGCCGATGATACACCACTCAGCGGCTTCTACCAACGGATTATAGCCGCCGATTTCGACCGGGATGGCGACCTGGACCTGATGGCGGCCAACCTGGGTACGAATACAAAACTGCGCAAATCGCCCGATTCGCAGCTTCGGATGTGGGTAAAGGATATCGACAATAACCAGAACGTTGAGCAGATCATCGCGTATAACCGGGGTAAAGACTGGTTTCCGCTGGCTTTTAAAGATGAACTGGGTAAGCAAATGCCCGGCATCATTAACAAGCGCTTTACGGACTACACCTCCTTTGCCGGCAAGCCATTGGATGAGATCCTGAAAACGGACGAACTGGAAAACTCCGAAGAGTTTACGGTTAACCAGTTCGCTTCGATTTACCTCGAAAATCAGGGCGGGAAGTTTGTCGTGAAAGAACTGCCCATGCTGGCGCAGGTAAGCAAACTGTTCGCGCTTTACCCGATGGACATTGATCACGATGGCGACCTCGACGTACTGGGTGGAGGCAATTTTTACGGGGCGAATACTTATCAGGGTCGTTACGATGCAGGATACGGGCTGGTGCTTCGTAATGATGGCAACGGGCAATTCACAGCCTTATCACCAGTTACGACTGGGTTTCTGCTGAATGGAGAGGTACGCGATATTTGTCCGGTCCGGACAGCACGGGGGCTTCTAATAGCGGTTGCACGTAACGGCGAAGCTGTGCAGTTGCTGCGTATGAATAAATAAGGATAAACGTTTTAGTGGATTTATCATCGAAAAGTCCGATAATTTCATTTAATTTTGTAAGAATAGATTTTGCGAAACAACCATCAACTTCTGCTTTAACCAGTCTCTTGCTTTATGAACTGTTCGTTTCGATTTAGTTGGCTCATTGCCCTGCTCCTGGTCAGCGTTGCTGGTTGCCGGAAGTCCGCAACACCGGCTGAATACAACGCCAAAGCTGCCAATCCCGAATACTACAACGCAGCCATTAACAAGCTGACGGAGGTGGTTATTCACGATATATTTTCGCCCCCGGTTGCCAGCCGGATATACGCCTACGCTAATCTGGCGGGTTACGAAGCCCTAGCGCCCTTTGATGCGCAATATGAATCGCTGGCGGGTAAATTAAAGCGCTTTCAGGCCGGACCGAAGCCGGAAGCGGGTAAAGAGTACTGCTTTCCGCTGGCCAGCACCCGCGCTTTTCTGACCGTGGCCCGCGCCCTGACGTTCACAGCGGATTTTTATGATGAATTCGAAAAGCCATTTTATGAGCAGTATAAAACGGATGGAGTTCCTGACGAAGTATATGAGCGCTCGATGGCCTACGGCGAAGCAATTGCCAAGCATGTTCTGGACTATGCCGCTAAAGATAATTACAAGCAGACGCGGGGGTTTAAACATACGGTGACGAATGAGGAAGGGACATGGGTGCCAACTCCTCCGGCCTATATGGATGCTGCTGAGCCACAATGGAACAAACTTCGCTGCTGGGCAATGGACACCTGTAATCAATTCATGCCGCCCCGGCCGCTTGCTTTTAGTCTCACAAAAGGAAGTCCTTACGAGCAGGAAGTTCAGGAAGTATACCAGATTGGTAAGCAATTAGACAAAAACCGACAGGATATCGCTTATTTCTGGGACGACAACTCATTTGTCATGAATGTAGCCGGCCACGTATCGTATGCCTCCAAGAAAATGACCCCCGGGGGGCATTGGCTGGCTATCGCGCAGACCGTGGCTCGCCAGAAAAAGCTGAGTATGCAGCAGACTGTTGAAGCATATGCCCTTACCTCGTTTGCTCTGACCGATGGGTTTATTTCCTGCTGGGATGAAAAATACCGGAGTAATATGGTCCGGCCCGAAACAGTCATCAATAAAATCTTCGATCCCAAATGGACGCCGTTTTTACAAACCCCTCCATTTCCGGAATACCCAAGCGGACACAGCGTTATTTCGGCCGCAGCAGCAACCGTGTTAACCAATTTGATTGGTGATAACATTGCCTTTACCGATTCAACCGAATTCAGGTATGGCCATGGTGTACGGTCGTTTAAATCATTTAATGATGCTGCCCGCGAAGCTGGTATCAGCCGGCTCTACGGTGGAATCCACTATCGGTCGGCACTGGTTAATGGGGCCCTGGAAGGCGAAAAAGTGGGCCAGTGGGTACTACAAAAAGTTCGTACCCGCAAGTCGGCAGTCGCGCAACAGTAAGCCTATACTAGTTTGTATTAAAGACCCAGGCAGACATAAAGTGCTTGGGTCTTTTTATGGTATTTTGGAGCCGAAGAAAATCAAAAGGGGTATTATTCACAAAATACCAATGTCCAGCAACATCTTCACTTTCTAGCGGTTGAATAGCTTCAGCTTCTTACAGCTATCGCTATGATGCAGCCTGGACAGTTACCTGCCTTCGGTATTACCTTCCTTTTTCTTCTCGGCTTATCAGAGCTGGTTTATGCTCAGCAAACCTACTTTAATGTGCCCTCATCCGATATCGTTGGGCAACATGAAGTAGCGGTTCAGCAACAGATCAATTTCGCCGACCTGTATCGTTCGGCAACTACAATTAATTATGGGTTAGGTAGAGAATGGGAAGTTGGTGCGAACCTGTATAACCTTAGTTACCAACCGGACGAACGACGGTTTGTTCGTAACGATTCAAGTCAGCAGAAAGCGTTCGGGCCGCTGTTACTGCTCAATACACAGAAAGCTTTCGACCTGAACGAACACCTAGAAGTGGCCATTGGGGCACAGGGTGGTCTGAATTTAACTCCTACGACCCGACCGAAGCTGGTAGGCTACCTTTACATCCATGTGGCCGGCTCATTACATGATGAACACTATAACTGGTCCTTAGGCGGATATACCGCTAATCCTCGTTATCTGGGTGAGGGTCCCAAGACGGGTTTTCAGGCGGGGTTTGATGCCGGGATTTTTTACCAGAAGTTTCATTTGCTGGGCGACTGGATTTCGGGAACGCACGATTTGGGGCAACTTGTGCTAGGCGCGGAGGTATACTTGGGTAAGCATTTGCCATTAGCCATTGGATGGCAGCGCTCTAATCGGGATGGCGCTCAGGCAGTAGTGGTTCAGCTAACTTATAACCCCGAGTAACAATTTCGCGAACTATGATTAACAATAAGCGCAACAGGCCGTAACTTATGAGTATCTCGCCTATAGAAGGCTAACCTCATAAATTACGGCCTGTTAGTATAGAGTCGGTCTTCAGCGAAAGCTCACCATTGAGCCATCGGTAGATGAGCCGATTGCAGTTCCAGCTGAACTTCTTTCGACTGAATAGCCATTTTATTGAGAGCAATGTAAATTGCTTTAACAGCGTTCTCAATCCGTTTCCAGCCTTCTTCGCTCCGTAAATCAATGCTGATCATAGTACGGTCGTTCTGGGCCAGAATAGTCAGGTAGCTCATTGCACCCAGAATGATCGCTGATATGGCTTGAGTATCCGCTCCTTTCACGAAGGAAAGTTGCTCAACCAGCCGCGTCATTTCTTCGTCCTGAGCTCTTGCAGTTGTTTCTGCAATTGAATCGTTCTCAATAACGCTTGCTTTCAGAATCTCACGGGCTGCCTTAAACGTACGGAAATACCGGTACGTTTGAATAACCTGCCGATACCAGATCCGGGCTACGTCTGAATCATGCAATGGCCGAATTTGATCCAATACAGCGGGATTAAACACCGGGAAGAGTTTTCCCATCTTGACGTAATATTCAAGTAAGCCTTCCATACCGCCGAAATAACGGTAAATAAGCACCTTACTGACATTTGCTTTTTCAGCCACGCGGTTCACACCCACACCTTCCAGTCCACGCTCAGCAATAACTTCTTCCAATGCTTCGACGATGCGCTGGGTGGTTTTGGCGCGATTCCGTCTGACCTTTTCGTCTTTCTCCATGTATTTGAAATGCATTAAAATCCAAAAGATTACAATTGTCTGACGTAAACCTGCGTAGACGGTCACATTAGCACTATCTGACTCTCCAAAGCAGAGCATGTCTGCCAGTTAATCAACTTAAACGCTACTGGAAATTAATTGTTTTTGTAAAAAACGGTCTTACTAATAAACGATCGTTGCATCCAAAAAGTCTCTGGCATGCACAAACTGGTAAGTTTATGTCACTCTGTATGACTTTTTTAGCAAAGGAAGTTATTTTTGTGTAGTTACCAAAGAAACGACACTGAATGTTATCGAAAATTTATTATAATATTAAGATTTAATTTGTTTTTAATGAAAAAAGCCGCTCAGCTAAGCTGAGCGGCTTAAGTTGCCCGAGAAGGATTCGAACCTCCACAAACAGAACCAAAATCTGTCGTCCTACCCTTAGACGATCGGGCAATTGCGAGTGCAAATATAGCAGGCTTGATGGGTCAAAAACAAGTCAAAGCCTTAAAAAAATATAACTCGCTGAGCATTTAACGGCGTTTTTCGCTGAAAATCAGCAATTAGACCGTTGCAACTCCAATTGTTGAAATAATCTTTTTTACCAGTCCCTGCAACACTTTTCCGGGTCCGCACTCAATAAATTCAGTGGCTCCAGCGGCAGCCATGTTCTCAACCGACTGTGTCCAGCGGACAGGAGCCGTGAGTTGCGCAATCAGATTTTCTTTGATGGTAGCCGGAGATGTAACTGCCTGCGCGCTGACATTCTGGTAAACTGGACAACGAGGTGCGTTAAAGCCGGTTGTTTCAACGGCCTCCGCAAACTGCGTCCGGGCTGGTTCCATAAAGGGCGAATGAAACGCGCCACTTACCTGCAAAGGTATGATGCGCTTGGCACCAGCCTCCTTCAGGCCTTCGCTTGCCAGCCGGATTCCTTCCAGGCTTCCCGAAATAACAACCTGGCCGGGACTATTGTAGTTGGCCGGGATAATGATCTCATCCTCAATTTTCGCGCATATGCGTTCGATAACCTCATCGGCTAAACCCAGCACAGCTGCCATCCCTGAAGGAGCCAGTTCACAGGCTTGCTGCATGGCGGTTGCCCGGATTGAGGCCAGGCGAAGCCCATCTTCAAACGACAGCACCCCAGCGGCCGTCAAGGCTGACAATTCACCAAGGGAGTGACCCGCTACCATATCAGGAGCAAATGTCTCAGTTGTGAGCGCTAAGGCCACTCCATGTAGGAATACGGCGGGCTGCGTATAAATGGTTTGCTTCAGCTCCTCCTCAGTTCCTTCAAACATGATGCGGGTTAAGTCGTAGCCTACTATCTGATTGGCCTGATCGAACAGTTGACGGGCGGCTACAGAATGTTGATAGAGCTCAAGTCCCATGCCCCGAAATTGAGAGCCTTGGCCAGGAAATACGTATGCTTTCATATGCTGAAACGCTGACAGACAGGTTTTAAGTAAATACGCGCGTTGATGAGTTAGAATTGTTGCAAAATAAAGCCACGTTTTGCACTTATTCAAGAAATAATCATTCTGGCTAGTTAACTGGCTGTTATAGAGTTTCTTAGTATATAAGGGATATTGCCCTCCTTTGTTTGAAAATTAGGTATTGGACCGAGGTAAAAGCTGTATAGCGCTTATGGGCTTAACTAAACAAAAACTGGGAACAGCCCGTTACGAAAACCTGTTGGTTTGTGGGATTTCTTCAGCTGGTAAATTAGACGGAAACACGGTGAAAGTAGACTATAACCTTGTTTGCATCGGGTTTGTGGCTTAGTTTTGATGCGCCGTTTAAAACGGCTTTTTTTCAACCGTTTACCATTAAATTTTCGTGTCGTCTACCATATGGCTTGGGTAACACAAACACTATCCAGCTCCCTCGGTCGCAAGGTTATCATGTCGCTGACGGGACTTTTTTTAAGTTCGTTTTTGATCGTTCATATGGCTGGTAACCTACAGCTATTCAAGGGCGATAACGGGCGGGCGTTTAACGAGTACACGTACTTTATGACGCACAATCCGCTCATCATTACCATCTCATACCTGCTCTACACCTCTATTCTGGTGCACGCGCTGATGGCTTTGGTTCTAACGCGCCACAATCAGGCTTCGCGTCCGGTTAAGTATGCGTACAGTCACCCGGAAGCGAACAGCCCGTGGTCGTCGCGAAACATGGGGATTCTGGGCACAATTGTCCTGGTGTTTATTGTTATCCATATGCGTACGTTCTGGTACGAGATGCACTTTGGCGCAGTGCCCATGGCTGAATACGATGGCAAACAATACAAAGATCTGTATGCGGTCGTGAAGGAAGCTTTCTCGCAGTGGTGGTACGTTCTGATTTATGTAATATCGATGGTGGCAATGGGTTATCACCTGGCACATGGATTCCAAAGCGGCTTTCAGTCGCTGGGTATTCGCCACCCAAAATACACTCCTCTTATTGAGAACATTGGCCGGTATTTTTTTGCAGTTCTTATTCCTGCTGCATTTGCGGCCATGCCGGTTTACATATTTTTGAAAGTTCACGGGATACTATAAAGAGTATATGAGCAGATCGGTGAATAGCGGCTCAGACGTATGCACTTCTTCGCTCATATACTCCTTCACTCTTTCTCAAGTAGATTATGAACCTGGATTCAAAGATTCCCGAGGGTCCGTTAGCCGAAAAATGGGCACGGCATAAATTCGCCTTGAAGCTGGTTAACCCGGCGAACAAGCGTAAGTACGATATAATTGTTGTTGGCACGGGCTTAGCCGGGGCTTCAGCGGCTGCGTCGCTGGCTGAGCTGGGCTATAACGTGAAAGCGTTTACGTTCCATGATAGTCCCCGCCGGGCGCACTCTATTGCGGCTCAGGGTGGTATCAATGCTGCTAAAAACTACCAGAACGACGGCGACAGCGTGTTTCGGTTGTTTTACGATACAATTAAAGGGGGTGATTACCGCGCTCGCGAAGGCAACGTTTATCGCCTGGCTGAGGTCAGTGTCAATATCATTGACCAGTGCGTGGCGCAGGGCGTTCCGTTTGCTCGCGAATATGGTGGGCTACTGGCCAACCGTTCGTTTGGTGGCGCGCAGGTGTCGCGAACATTCTATGCCCGGGGTCAGACCGGTCAGCAGCTGCTGCTGGGCGCTTACCATGCCTTGAGCCGACAAGTGGCTACGGGTAAGGTAAAACTCATCACCCGGACCGAAATGCTTGACCTTGTTGTGGTCGATGGCAAAGCGCGCGGCATTATAACCCGCAACCTGATTACGGGTAAAATAGAATCGCATTCGGCTCATGCCGTGCTGCTCTGTACGGGTGGCTACGGTAACGTCTTCTATCTGTCGACAAATGCGATGAACTCCAATGCAACGGCAGCCTGGCGGGCGCACAAGAAAGGTGCGCTGTTTAGTAACCCCTGTTATACGCAGATTCACCCGACGTGTATACCGGTAAAAGGGGATTATCAGTCCAAGCTGACACTGATGTCGGAGTCGCTGCGGAATGACGGACGCGTATGGGTTCCCAAGAATAAAGAAGACGCTGAGCTAATTCGGACGGGGAAGAAAAAGGCAAATGACATTGCTGAAAACGACCGGGATTATTTCCTTGAGCGCCGGTACCCCTCTTTTGGTAACCTGGTGCCGCGCGACGTTGCGTCGCGGAACGCCAAGTATGTCTGCGATGAAGGGCGGGGTGTAGCTTCGACAGGGCTTGCCGTTTATCTGGATTTTGCGGATGCCATTAAACGCGATGGCCGCAAGACGATTGAAGCTAAATACGGGAACCTGTTCGAAATGTATGAAAAAATCATTGGCGATAATCCATACGAAACGCCAATGATGATTTACCCGGCTGTTCACTATACAATGGGTGGCCTGTGGGTTGATTACAATCTGATGACGACCATTCCGGGGCTGTATGCCATGGGCGAAGCAAACTTCTCCGATCACGGCGCCAACCGCCTGGGGGCATCGGCTCTGATGCAGGGGCTGGCAGATGGCTACTTCGTGATTCCCTATACCGTTGGGGATTATCTGGCAACGATTGGTCCGGCGGATAAACTGCCCGAAAGCCATCCGGCATTCAAGGAGGCTGAGGAGCGTATTCATGAGATGAATAACCGGCTGCTGTCTATCAAGGGCGATAAAACCGTCGATGATTTTCACAAGGCATTAGGCCACATTATGTGGGATTACTGCGGAATGTCACGTAATGCAGAGGGTCTGAAGAAAGCCAAGGGCATGATTCAGGACTTGCGTAAGGAGTTCTGGACGAACGTTCGGGTGATGGGCGATGCTGAAGAAATGAACCAGTCGCTCGAACATGCCGGACGAGTGGCCGATTTTCTGGAGCTCGGCGAGCTGATGGTAGATGATGCTCTGAACCGGAATGAGTCCTGCGGTGGTCACTTCCGGGAGGAATACCAGACGGAAGAGGGCGAAGCGCTGCGCGATGATGCCAACTACACCTATGTAGCGGCCTGGGAGTACACGGGTGATAACCAAGCAGAAATCTTACATAAAGAGAACCTGGAGTTTGAAAACGTGAAGCTGACGCAGCGGAGCTATAAATAAGCCTTGTTAGGTTTAGGGAGTGGCTGAGTAATCAACTGAGCACTCCGTAACGCAGCAAGCTTACAACCTTTAGAAGATGAAGATCACACTGAAAGTCTGGAGACAGAAAAATAATGATACCCCCGGCAAGCTGGTTGAATATCAACTTGATAAGATATCGCCGGATATGTCGTTTCTGGAAATGTTTGACGTGCTGAACGGCGAACTGACCAAAAAAGGCGAGGAAATTATTGCATTTGACCACGACTGCCGCGAAGGCATCTGTGGCTCCTGCAGTATGTATATTAATGGCCGGGCGCATGGCCCGCAAACTGGCGCCACAACCTGCCAGTTGCATATGCGTTCGTTTAATGATGGGGATACGATTGTTGTTGAACCGTGGCGGGCACGCGCATTCCCGATCATTAAAGACCTGATTGTTGATCGTACAGCTTTTGACCGGGTGGCACAGGCCGGCGGCTATATCTCGGTGAACACCGGCTCGGCTCCTGACGCTAACGAAATCCCAATTCCACGTAACGTTGCCGACGAGGCCATGGACGCTGCTCAGTGTATCGCCTGTGGGGCCTGCGTAGCGGCCTGCAAAAACGCATCGGCGATGCTGTACGTCGCGGCTAAGGTCTCGCACTTTGCGGTTCTGCCGCAGGGGCAGGCCGAGCGCCAGCAGCGGGCCGAGCGGATGGTTGCTCAGATGGACGTCGAAGGATTTGGTGCCTGCTCATTTACGGGTGCGTGTTCGGTAGAGTGCCCCAAGTCAATTTCGCTCGACCATATTGCCCGCATGAACCGTGAGTACTTAGGTGCTAAGCTGACGTCGGACAACGTGCAGGGCTAAAGCTGTTATAGGTATTGGTATGCTAAAGGCCCTTTCATGAAAGGGCCTTTAGCATTTGTATTAAGGAGTACCAGTTAACACGACGCTATTTGTTTTAGCCGATATAGCGTACGCTTGAACGTAGCTGGCTATTGCCACAGAATAAACAAAAATGGCCCTGCAGTATGAAGATAGGATTGGTAATGCCAACAGAACAGGTATTAAAGGCCCGATTAGCTACTAAATTAATTTTTCTGGTTTGCGGTTTGGGCATGGCTAGCTGGGCTCCGATGGTTCCCTCTGCTAAAGATCGTTTAGCTCTAAACGATGCTAGTCTGGGCTTGTTACTATTATTGCTAGGTGCCGGGGCTATGCTGATGATGCCTATTTCGGGTTTGCTGGTGAGTCGTTTCGGGAGTCGCCTGATCATGGCCTGTGCTTCGCTAATCATGGCGCTTGCCCTGCCGTTGCTCCTGTTGCTCTCCTCTACAGCAACTATGGCGATAACCCTCTTTATATTTGGTTCGGCTATCGGTGCCATTGACGTAGCTATGAACTCGCATGGCGTACAAGTGCAGAACGTATACGGAAGTCCCATTATGTCGTCTCTGCACGGTCTCTTTAGTGTAGGGGGACTACTTGGTTCACTGGGCTTAGGTTTTTTAATTAAGATGGGTCTCAACCCCCTCTACGCTATAATGGGTATTGCTGCGCTAATGATCCTCATTACGCTGACCCAGTACAGGTATTTATTCTCTGCTGAAGTCGAGCGGCAAGTTATGGTCAGGTTTTCTACCCGAGATGAGAAGCCAACAGAAAGTAAGCAGCGATTCAAGTGGATGCATGGTAGTGTAGTGTTCCTGGGGATTATGTGCTTTGCCGTTTTTTTAGCAGAAGGCGCTATCCTTGACTGGAGTGCCGTCTTTTTGCGGGATATAAAAGGAATTGATGCAACCCTTGCTGGAGCGGGCTACGCAGCTTTTTCGGTAGCCATGGCGATAATGCGATTGGTAGGCGATAAGCTCGTAGCACGCCTGACTGGTAAAATGGTCGTAGTGGGGGGCAGTTTACTTGGCGCAGTCGGCTTACTAATCGCTGTTATGAGTCCCTGGGTATGGGGGGGACTGGTTGGCTTTGTGTTGCTGGGCTTAGGGGTAGCCAACGTTGTTCCCCTATTTTTCAGCGCAGCTGCTGGGTTGCCTGGTATTGCGCCAACCGTAAGTATACCAGCTATTACAACCATCGGCTACACCGGTCTTCTTGCTGGTCCGGCTTTACTGGGGTTTATAGCCTACCATTTTTCCCTCTCTGTGGCGCTGGGTTTCGTAGCCCTGCTATTACTGTTAGTGGCGCTGGGGTATCAATTAAAAGGACAGGCCAGCTAAATTGATGCGCCGAGGTTTCTAATAATACAAAGACCCCCGGCAACAGCTAAAGCAGAGTTGATCCGCTCAATAAAAGGTTTTCTTCCAGTGCGGGCGCTTGACTGTATCTTCAATAATTGCCACCCTAAAAGCAATTAGAGACTCATTCCTATCAGTCATGAAACGCAGAACATTTATTTAGGCTACTTTAGTGACGGCACCTTTGCCGACGGTTAGTAACCTGATAAAGCTTCTTAATGACATCCTGATGCATTTGTTTATCTAATCAAAAATCTGCCACCAGTTTCCAATTGCTGTTTCTCTCCCTCAAATTGGCGCAACCGACGCAGTTCGGCAATACCTGAACAACCGTACTTTTACGGTCCACCGGCGCGGTTCCGGTTTTAGTCCAACGTAGCGCAAAGACCATTTGCACTTAAGTGTACCTCAAGACGATCAATCAGTGATAAAGTACCATAAATCGCACGAATTCATTACTTCAGATTAGTTTAGTGGGGCAGGTCACTTATACTAGCTAAGAATGTGTTTGGGAATTATCTTTTGCCATTCAAATGATCCGTTGCAATATAATCTGAATGTTGGCTAAGTACAGCCAGCAAACCGAAGATGATATCGTGTATTCATAATCTTTGACAATCCTTCGAAAGTGATTCGTCCAAGCAATGGTCCGTTCCACTACCCACCGTTTGGCTACGGGTACAAAGCCCAGAGTTGATTCAGGACGAGACGCTTTTTCAAAATCAAGGCTCCATCTAGCCAACTCTTGAGCGAAGACGCCATTATAAGATTGATCACCGTAGACTTTCTCCAAACGCTCTCCAACTAGCCATAGTAAGTCACTGACCATCGATACGGCTGAAGGGCCATCCGCTTGATTAGCAGAATGGACATCTGCTAGCCATAGACGCCCTTGGGTGTCAACGATGAGTTGCCTTTTTCGGCCATTCACTCGTTTATTCGCGTCGAGACCTCGGTTCTCCCAAATCATCGGAGCCAACTTAACACTTTGTGAATCAATACATACTGCAGATGGATATGCTTCTTTACCGACCCGCTTACGGTCAAGTTGATTTAAGGCCAGATTGATTCGACCAAAAGTACCATCCTGTTTCCAACGTCTAAAATAGTAATAGACGGTTTGCCAATTAGGCCACTCGGTAGGCAGATTGCGCCATTGGCATCCTGTGCGTAGCAGCCACAAAATACTGTTAACAATCTGTCGCAAATCATGAGTCCGCTGACGATCAAGTGGTAAAAAAGGAGAAATTGCATCCCACTGGGCGTCGGTCAGTGGCTTCCACTGTTTGGTCATTGCTTTGCATCTTGGTCGATACAAAAATGACTCGACGCTCAGCCTTTAACAATTCCCAAACAGCTTCTAATAGTATGAGTAGATTAAGTAATAATTGTGTTTTTTGATTAAGTTTATTATCTCATGACACGGTACTAAAGTAATAAGTTTCATATTGTTATCTATCTCTATATCATCTATTATTATGAGACAAACTACTGGCATTGCCGTTTTTCGTTAGCGCAAGGGGGCTCTCAAGCGCAAATTACTGTACTAATCTTTTCTACCAATCTTTTTCGCTTGTCATCGATTGAGGTAAGGTAGATAGAGGTACATTTTAGCCCACCTTTTTTAATCTGAACTATTTATTTATCGCTGGCTGCTCGGATCTGATCGACTTAAGGCTCAACAACTAAGGGTAATCCAGAGCTTATATAACTTGGCGATAGTATATAAATGATCTTTGCCTGTTTTATTCATCTTTAATTTAGAATTACACGATTCTCTCATACAATATTACGTTATAGTTTATCATTAGTTTCCTCTCTTTTAACTTAAATTTATTATGAGAACATTAGCTATTCACCAAGAACATCTAACCCTCCCCACATCTAGTAACATTTCATTATTGCGAGTTAATGATGCTAAAGTTGGCTGGCAGAATAAACCAGTAAGTGAACTAATTATGATAAAAGGAGTACGTGGTTATAGCTGGCTATACTGGAGCGACGGCAGCAGACAGATTATGGCATACACTATTAAACATTATGCCGATCAGCTACCAGAAGATGAGTTTGTAAGAGTGCACCAAAATTATGTTATCAATCAGAAGTTCGTCCGAAAAATGCAGTTAACTCACCGTGGGCCAATACTGCGATTAGCCTGTGGTACCGAAATTGTTGTATCCCGGCGTCGATGGACAATGGTAAAAAAAAAGTTTCACCAACTTATCGTAAGTGTTTAGTCGCTTGAAATGCCGTACCCAGACTTTATTGATTTGACATTTTAATTTATATCTAACTCTTAATTTAGCTATGCCACCTGCAGCCCGTCTTACTGACATGCACACATGTCCGCAGATGTCACCTGGACCAGTCCCACATGTGGGTGGCCCGATTGCTGGTCCTGGTTGTCCAACCGTTATGATTGGAAATTTACCAGCGGCTCGCGTCGGTGATACACTAGTCTGCGTTGGTCCGCCTGATTCAATTGTTAAAGGTTCGGCAACCGTTCTAATTGGCGGGGCACCAGCGGCCCGTCTAGGAGATATGACGGCGCATGGCGGGACGATTATAGTTGGTTTTCCCACTGTAGTGATTGGTGGTTAAGGCAAACCTCAGGACCATATGAAAATGCTCCCAACCTATTGTCACAAATCATATGCTTCCTATTACGTCTTTTCTTGTCAGTTATTTGCTGCTGTTGTTGCTGACAGTGGGGATGCTCATTGCAACAGTATGGCTGAACCAGAAGCATACCCTGATGAGCACCAAACGATTGCTACTGATAGTACTGATTGGTGCTCTAATCCTAACCGTTCCGGGTGGGTTTGGGTTGATCGGCCTGCAATTTATACCGATTTATTACATCATTGTGCAAATCATTAGCTTGCTGTTGGGTGTCGTATTTTTGAACAGGATATTGACCGATATGGGCCCATCGTTTAAAATTAAGCCCTGGTTTGTATTATTTCTAACCGGCAGCGTGTTAGGTTTTGGCGTACTGTTATTTACACCTCTGTTCAACTATCTGAGTAACATACAGTATGGTAGTACCCAATACGACCTGTGGGCGTCTACAAGTCTGTTACCAGTCTGCCTGCCAATACTATTTGCATACACGTTTAACGCAATGACGGAGGTACCTAACGAGATTTACAAACTTTGGTACTACCCACGTCATTCGGGGGCGACTGTTATGGAAGACGCTGATTATTATCGGCTTATGTTGCTAGAGGTACAAGTACATAAACACCCAAGTCAGAAAGAACCTCCTATAAAGGTAAAAGCTCGTACGACGGGCGACTTACCATTTGGTCTGTGGTTTCAAAAATTTATTGATGACTATAATTACAAATTCCCGAATGATCCCATTCAAATATTTGACGACACAGCACACGAGTACGGCTGGCTATTCTACAGCATCAAACCGTCGTTATTCCGATTGCGTTCGTATATTGATTTTGAACAGACTATCGCCCAGAACAAATTGCAGGAGAACTCTCTAATCGTTGCCAAGCGTGTCGAAGAAATTAGCTAATCCATATGCTTTTCCCCAAGAGTTACCTGCCTATCAATTGGGCTGACGGCATGAAGCTGTCGCAGCAGCACTTTGTTGAGACTGATAATTACGTCCAGGATTTGGTACGTGACGCGACCTCGCTGTTCTTGACTAGTTATAATTATGGGTTATTGCCTCCTGTGCGGGGAAATCCGGTTTCGCATGAGTTTGATCTGCTTGAGAAAAACAGTAACCATGTAGAGATACGGCTCTACCGTTGCAACGCTATTACGCAGGGTGGCTGCCGCATTGCTATTAATCCCGATGTGCTGAAATATACAATATTAACAGCTTCATTCTCGGTCAGCCAGCAACACGATGAGCAGTATCGACCGGATTATGAAATTGTACTCGTCGTCAATCCGTTTGAGAAAGTACCAGTGGGTAACCCCGATCCAAATGAATCTCCACTGCGGCACCCCTACACTGAGTATGCCTATCAGCTTATGGTAGTAATTTCGCAGCAGGTTAATGCTGACGATCTGGGGCGACATCACCTGATCATCGGTAAAGCTGTGTATCAGGAAGGGCACTATGTGATCGATAGCCAGTACATTCCGCCCTGCGCATCAATTGCCAGCCACCATCGCCTGATTCAATATTACAAAAATTTTGGCTGGGGCCTTAACGAGATTCAGGTCAGCTCATTCAAGATCATACGTAAGGTTTATGATCAGTCACTGCCGTCGGACATTGCCCGTAATGTACAGATACTATGTACACGTATTCTGGACTACCTTGGTACAGTTTTTTTCAACTACCGTAACCTTGATCATCAGCATCCCCCTGTGTTTTTGGTGGGTTATTTCGCTAACCTGACCAGCATTATCTATACGGCCCTTTATTGTTTACCGACACGCCAAAAAGAAGAATTGCTGCACTATTTTTACGAATGGACAGACGTGACGCCAGGGCAATTTGAGGAGCTATTGCTACGCTTGCTCGAGCACGACTATAATCACCACCAGATTGGCGGATCAATGATGATTATCGAGCAATTCTTAGGCGTATTCACCAAACTCTGGAATAAGCTTAGTACACTCGAATACATCGGGCAGCGGAAAGATACGATTCTGGTGCGTGAGGAGGCTCCCGTACAACTCGCGCCCACCCGGCGGGGCTGGAATATTCTGGACTAAGGGGCAAACCTGTGTCGACGTCGTAGTATAGAAAATCAGCGTAAACCAGCCCGGCCTCTGGTACATTGAATTGACCAGGACCAATGTACGAATGCCAGTGATTGGGACCAGCCAGCCCGTATTTTTTGCCAAATAGACACCAGCCGTATTCCCAGACGAGTTCGCCTGACGGCTTGTGCATTGATAAAGGCTGGCCCATGTCGTTGCATACAACGCTGTAAACTTGTTCGTTGACCTCAAGCATAACGGGTGTAAGCCCTTCTGCCATGTACCACGTCAACTGCACGGGATCACTGTTTCCCAACTGATGCCATTCGCGCGCCAGTCGGCGACCATCCCATGCCCAGCGAACTGTACGGTCTCCCGTCATTTGCTCTATTCGTCGACCCAGTGCATCATAGCTAAACGAAATATTCTGCTTATCAGGTCGCACTACGCGCTCCAGTAACCCTGACTGGTGCCAGTGAAAATGCCAAATCCGTCCGGCAACTTGTTTCTCACGCAGGTAGCCCTCTGTGTCGTAATAAAACCGCATCCCTCCTACGGAAATCTGCTGCCAGCCAAGTTGGGCTATATCGAGCGCGGGGCGAAGTAAACGTTGCTGATAAGCGTGTCGATCCGCTACCCACCGCTCGATCCAGCCTGCAGAACAAACTGCTTCAACCACTTCTCCCGCTTTATCGTACCGCAGCTCGACCGTACCGAAACGATTATCCTGTACCCGAACAGGTTGAGATCTAACCCAGCTATACGTCTGAAACCGGCCCGCCTGCAACTGACTGTCCCAATAAATTGACTGACTAACCGGGCGTGTTCCGGCATCGTACTGTCGTCTACTACGTAACCCGCCCGGCCACAGTTGCTCGATAGGCCGTCCTTGTCGATCATACGTAATTACAAAAGATCCGGCAGAGTACGTTATCCGGCTTAACTGCATCCGCACATCGTATTCATACAGGACAGGAGACTGGCTCGACGATTGTTGACTAACACGGTTTCCTGTCTGGCCATACTCAGTTTGGATCGTATACAGATTCGCGATTTCTAGCAAAACTCGTCCCTGTGTATCTCGTTCGAACCGTACCTGTGTCGTAGGAGATGTCGCTTCAATCAGCCAGCCGTCAGGGCGGTAGGTATAGTGAAACCAACTTCCATCGTCAAACAGCACTTCGGTCAGCCGGCCGGCCGCGTCATAATGGAAACGAGACGACAACCCATCCGAACGTCCATATTCACGAATAGCACCAGACACATCGCGAATAAACAGCCAGTTAAGCCGATCACGTCGTAGTCGAATCAGCAGCCCATCTGCATCATAAACTGGCTGGTATGGGTTAGGTAACGATGTTTTAGGCGGTTCTATCAAAGCTGGATCAACTGGGTACAAAGGCTTATCCTGCGTCGACAAACGAGCGAACGTAAGTCGTCCAAGCACGTCATATGTCCAAGTCGTCTGCCTGGTTGCGGTAATCTGCCGGATCGGATTAGATGATGCATCGTAATCCCATTCCACTAATTGCCCATTAATTTGCCGCCTAATGAGCAGCCCTACTGAATTATAAGAAAAACCAGTTTCGGCGCCAGCCGGATCGATGCACGACAGCAATCGCCCAGCCTGGTCGTAGGACCACTGCCAAACTCCACCGGCCCGGTCAGTCAGGGTGCGTAGCTGATTACTGTCATCGTATGTCATGACTATCGTCCCCCCATCGGGCCAGGAGGCTTGCGTCAGGTTACCTCGAGCATCGTAAGAAAAAAAAGTTGTATTGCCTTGGGGCCCCTGCTCGCTTAATAGTTCGTTGTATTCATTATGAAACCAGATACGCTGTCGACCTTCGGCGCTCATAAATTGCTGGACAGTACCTGCTTCATGAATATACTGCCGATTATTTCCGGCTTCATCAGTAATCAGTGTGCGTCCTTCGTCAACAAAATAGCGAAACTGCCTAACGTAACGCTCTACTTCCTGCCGGACTTCAGTACACCGAAACTGGTTGTCAATTTTTGCATAACTGAAGAAAATCTCTCTGCGTAGGACGTCACTCAGACGGACGATACGTTGCTGCCTATAGTGATACTGGATCGTGTGGCGGTCTGTTACAGCGGCTTCAATCAAATTATGTTCATCGTCATAACGATATAAAACTAATGTCAGGCGTTGCTGCGTGGTGTCGGTTGCCATTAGGGTTAACTGGTTGATAAACCCATGCGCGTTGGTTGTCACCTCAATTATGCGCTGACCACTATCGCTAACCCGTATTAAGTGGCCTAATTGATTGTACGAAAGCTGAATACAGTATGCTACCCCCGCCTGCTCGATGGCTACCAGACGGAACGAGCTCCCGCTGGAGCTAGCAGCGAACCTGTAGCGCAGCCCGTCGGCCTGTTGAAGTCGGTAGCCAAGCGCATCGCGATCGAGCCGGAATTTTTCATATCGATTGAGTGACGATTCACCATCCATCAGCAGCGGAAATACCACAGCCCGGTTATCGGGAGTACGAATGACGACCTGCCGACTCCGCTGATCTTCCAGCAACACATAATCGTACGAATGTCGCCAGCCGTTACCCACCGACCCGCCCGCTAAGTAATTGGATCGCCAGATCCGCCCCCAACAAAATGGTACCGGTCCGGAAGTGGTAACATCAGTTACAGAAAGGACAACTTCACCCGTCGCTACATCAACGGCCCGGCCATCGAGTGTTCGGTGCATAGTAGGTAGCGTCTGGTAGTCAGTGACTGTTAGGTCGATCTGGTTTAATAATTCTTCTAACTGGACGGCCGTGTTACTTTCGGCTGGTAGAGCCCGGGTGTGAGCTGGGTACAGTAACCGACGCAGGCCAGTGTGGAAGACGGGTGAGGGAATCATCGGTTATCAGACGTTCGACGCCAGTTGGGACCAAGTAATTGTACCAGTTGTTCATCGGCTTTATGCCGCCTGGCAGCTGTTGCCAACTGCTGCCAGTAAAGGGTGCCAATCTCAGTTAGTCGAGCAGCACTGCGCTGTGTCGGTGGCAAATTGCTTGCCAAGTTAAACAGCCGTTGGTAGCAGGCCTCCGACGCTTTTGTATTGCCAGCCTCTGCGTGAGCGATACTCAACCGACGGCAACTTTCTATTGCTAGCAGCCAGTCCTGCAAGGCTTCAGCCCGGTCACTAGCCCGCTGATAATAGTCAATGGCCCTCGGCCGTTGCCGTAATTTATTGTATATCCCGCCCGCGCCCAACCAAGCCATGATGCTCAACTGGCCAGACGCCACATCACCATCTTGGTACAGTTGTTCCATTTGCTCAATCACCTGATTGTAACAAGTTAAAGCTTCCTCAAATCGATGGTGATCGGTGTAGGCATAGGCGACTGAGAGTTGAACACTGCCACCAAGCGTCGTCCAGTTTTCCTGACTGCAAATTAATAGGCAATTATTAGCGAAATATTGCACATCTTGGAGATTACGCTGGTAAAGAGCATTGGTTAGTTCGGCGTGCCATTGCCGGAACTTTACGTCGGGGCTCGTTGGTGGCCCTAGGGCAGCTAGTTGCCGGGTTACTTTCTGCAATTGCATATCGACGGTAGTACTGTAGCAATTAGTTCGAAACCGGTTGCACACCCTTGCCAGCCGTTCTACTCCAACTGTGTCTGAGACTAACAGTCGTAGGTCAGGTGGCAGGTTGCGCTGCAGTAGGGCCGTCAGGACCGGTTCCAGTGTAGTATCGGAATTAATCGAGTCGGGTAACAGACAAAGCACCAGCGCGCCATCAGTATAAGCTGATAGCTTCCGGATAAATAGATAGAGATACTTCACAAGCCTCGATACAGCATCCAGCCCCACCCAGTTTGAGTCAACTGAAACGTCAACTGATAACCCATGCTGATTGAGCAGAGTCTGATCGTGCTGAACCAGTTCTGTCAATTCAATAAAGACTTGTTCGAAATACGTTTGCCAGGACTGGAGTGGGGTGCGAAGCGTGATGAAAATATCATTGGACACGGCGTTTATCCCCGCCTGTTCCTGCAGGAACAGTAAAAGCAACCAGTCTTCACTGGGCGCAAACACCCAACGACACAGGGTCTGTGGCCTTCGGCGAAAGGCCTGCCAGTGCCTCTCCAGCACCGCAATACGCTGGCTTAGCGGACTCGTCGCAATGAAAGACAAATGGTTATGACTTATAAATTATTGCTGTCTTAGTTTAGATAAACAACACAAGATGAGCAACGGGTTAGTTAGCATAAACTCTATAAGGCAAGCCGTTTAGTTAATCATTACCATACTTCCTTTAACTGTAGTAATGCCCGAGCTTTTGACGTTCATTGTTCCGGTGCCTTCTACGTCGGTCATACTGCCTTTGACGTTCATTGCACCAGTCGCTTCGATTTTGATCTGCGCCCCTTTGATACTCACCGCTTGCTTGGCTTCAATTTTTACAGTTGTGCCTATCAAGTCAATCTGGGGGGCTTCTACCGTTACCTTGCTGGTTGCTTTAATGAGGATGTCTTTGGATGACTGAACCGTGATAGTACCGTTTCCGCTTGTCACCGAAATTTTCACGAAGTTCTTGTCGTCTACCTGCAAGTGGATCTCTCTCACTGAAGGTTTTTCGATGAATGTCAGCGTACTCCCGCTACCAACGCTGATGTGCTTTTCCTCTTCGGGTTTGCTGGTGTCGATAGCGCTATTTTTGCCGTGTGGTAGCGCCCCGATAACGAATGGCCGTTCAGGGTTATTATATTCAAAACCAACCATCACCTGATCGCCAATAGTCGGTACAAACTGAAAACCACGCGTTTTTTTATTGTCTTTGTGCAGGCCAAAGTGAGGCAGCGTCATGCGGATAAAGGGCGTAGTCTGTGCTTCTTTCATCCAAAGCAATCTCACCTTAACCCGGCCCATCCCTTTTGGATCTTTATTATCGACCACTTCACCAATCTGTGTTTGTGCCATCGGCCGAACTAGCTTTCGTACCGGCATCGATACTACATCGGCGGGAATGGCTCGGAACTGATTATGATACTGTCCAACGCCTGTGATATAATGTACCACATCAGTGACCAGATAGGGGGCCGATTGCCCACCCTTGCCTGTCGACGCATCTTTGACGATGATTTTGCAACCGGGAAATAGACCTGGCACGCGAGCCTGGCCTTCCATATATTTTTCTTCCGCAGCTAGTGCAGTCTTGCGGTTATCCCGGTAGGGAGTCATATCAGCTGCAACTTTGGCCGGATGTGGGTTGATCGTACCCTCATTTTCTGGTTTACCATAGGGTAGTTCATCCTGGGCCGATTCGGTTTCTAGCCGCTTATCTTCTTCCGGCAGGTAATCGTAGTGTTTGAGGTAGGTCGAAGCTGCACGTACCCCCGACCGGAACTGGATCAAGTTGCTGCCAAAAGTCAGGGGCAGCGATGAATTTGTACCCGGCGTTTTGGTAAACTGGAGTTGGCCCCCGTCGTAATAAAACCAGGCTCCAAAATCGTAGGCTAGTCGCTTAAGAAAGTTCCAGATCGACTCATTGTAGCGTACGCAGAAGGGCAAGGTATTAGGACCAAGCGGAGCCGTTACTTTTTTAGGGTGCTGATATATACTTAGACTTGCTGTGGCAATATCTGCGATGGGTTTATCGGTAAAGGTCTGTGTGCCGGGTACCGTCCGCAGCGCTTCGCAATGGCCGTGGCCCTTTATGATTAGGCGCCCCCAGTAACCGTCGTCCTGTTGCCGCAATTCGGCTTGGGTAATGACGCCTTTGAACTCCAGTGGTGGTGTCGATGGGTCACCTTTAATGGTCAGGTCAAGATTTTTTCGGTGTAACTGATCGAGTTGATCAGGAAAAAGGGTCACCAGTTCCTCAACAACGTCATGCTCAAATATGACCCGGAATTCGTGTGTCGTATGGATCGACTGTTGCAAAGTCAGCGAGTGGAACGTGGAGATACGTTTACCGTCGATGAGCAATGTGGTTTCTGTAATAATGGAGTAGACCGGCATGGTGAAAAAGAGATGTACGAAAGCCTGCCAGATCGATCTTCAGAAAGCCAGAATTAGACTAAAATCCGACGTCAGGATTAAGCATGCCGAATGTAAGAAAAGACTTGTCCATTATCAACCAAATTTGTTTATTGGTTAGCATTTGTGATATAAGGACCTTTTCTCTTTGTAACCTGCTGTGAATCACTCATTTTATCAACTGCCGATTCGGCTTGGCCTGCTAATGGCGGGTCGCGAGCTACCTACCTGCGGTGCAGGAACATCCATTGCCCAAGTACTCTACTTACTGCTCTATACGCAATATGGTGAACTGCGTAGTGATCGTACATTTGGTTGTAAAATATGGGATCTCGTCTTCGATCGAAATATCAGCTATAGTGAATGGACGAGCGAATTGTGCGATTCGTTCGAAGCCGCTATTCGACGTCATGAACCGCGCCTGCGCGCCCCCCATGTGAGTGTTCAGTTTCTTGCCGTCGAACATCAGATCAAACCTTTGCCCGATGACTTCCAGCAGGCAGTCGTGGTAACGGTTGACGCAATGCTTAACGCCACACAGGAGCCCTTTCACTTCACTACTAAACTTTACTTGGGACAGTTGTCGATGCGCTAGTTCGTTAAACTATATCCATTTGTCAATTTATTTATTATGGGCCTAAGTGACCAGCGGTCTTTTTACACCAAGGAGGCTATCCAGCAGCGGTTGCTGTTGCATCTGATTCAGATGTGGGGAGTGCATGACTTGAATGCGCTCGATTCATTTGTGCGGATGCTGATCGATACGTTGGCTAATGAAGTTCATAAAATAAGCAATGAGTTTATAGGTTCGGAAGTACGCGTGCTGGAACGGCTGGCTGACCTGCTCACGCCTGACCTGCTGACCATACCACGCCCAGCGCACGCCATCATGCAGGCGCACCCAATCGAACCCGTTTTTGAATTGACTTTTAGCCAGAGTTTTCTCTACCAGCAGAAATATGCGTCGCAATTAATGGGCGAAATTGACAGCGTACGCGACCTCATTTTTTCGCCTGTTGATTCGTTACGATTAGTCGACGGCCGGGTTGTTTATTTGGCTGCCGGGTCACATCTGCATGCTATTCACCCTCAGTTGGGTAAACGGCTGGTGGCGCAGACCCTGCCGGGCAATGCTATTCCATCTCAGACACTTTGGATCGGACTGGAACTGAACCCAGGAGTTGAATCTCTTGACCGGGTCAACTTCTTTTTCAATTGGCCCGCCGATGTCGATGCAATCCCTCTGTTTCCACTGCTTAAACTTAGCAACTGGTATTTGCATGGGTCGTTACTTAGAACCGTGACAGGACCGGGCTACGAACATCTCAATCAGCGCATAGCCGATGGGCCAGCACAATTGTTGACGGAGTACGATATTAACTATCAGTTGGAAGCTGACATTCGGCAAACCTACCAATTGCGATTCATACATATTACTCAATCGGCCGACAGTCAGCTTGAAACCAGCCGTCAATCTTATCCAGATGAGTTCGTAGACGCGTTTGGGGTGAAGAGTCTAGAGCCTCTAAACGACGGGTTGTTGTGGCTAAAAGTTGTGTTTCCAACTCCGTTTGACCAAACCGTACTAGAAAAAATAATCATCGACCTGAATGCCTTTCCAGTGCTGAACCGAAGGGAGAATAAAATACTTTACCGCACAACGGTCAATTTTAACCTCCTGCCGCTGCGAACAGGACCGTTTGAGACACTATTAATGGTGAAAACGGTCATAGACAGTAAGGAACGTATATTCACGCCTTTCCCCGCTCATCAGGCAGACCATATCAGCGAAGGCAGCTATGTCATCCGACGAGGGGGCGTTGAACGGTTCGACGTTCGAAATGCCAGAGAGAATCTGTCCTTTCTGCTTGAATTATTACGCGATGAGTCAGTAGCATTTGCAGTTTATGGACAAGATACAGTACGCCTACTGCTGACACAATTGCAGGAACAACTCGAACAGCTACAACGCAAAGTGCAGACAACTCCAACGCCCCCTATTGCGCTGAACCAATATGTATTATTCAAGCCTTACGAGGAGGGCGACACTATGCAGGTCAATTTTTGGACGACTAACTGTGAACTGGCTAACCGTATTCCTGCAGGTACAATGTTACAGCCCTTTAACACGAATAGTATCCATAGCGATAGTATTCGATTCCTGACCGGTACCACAGGTGGACGTAACCGACCGTCGGCAATGCACCAGGTGCAGACCTACCGTTATGCACTGATGACCCATCAGAGACTGGTGACGCAGGAGGATGTCCGTTCTTTTTTTCATTACGAGTTGGGTACGTTACTGGCGTCTGTAACAATCAGTAAGGGTGTGGCCATTGGACTAACGCAGAAAGAAGGGCTAATTCGGACAATAGACATTACGCTGCACCCAGCCAGCGACAGTGCATTGTCACCAGAGGAATGGAAGGTAGTGCTGGAGGGTTTGCAGCAGAAACTGGTTCAACGGTCGGGACAAGTGATGCCCTACAGGCTTTTTCTGGACACTCCCTCATTTAACGTTTAGAAAGGACACTATGCAGAAACGTCTAGGGTTTATACTCTTAATGAGTATACTTGCGAGTGCAGGGCGGCTGAATGCACAAGATTCGCTGACTTTAGCAAACAATAGTCTAATGCTGATGCAGCCCAGCACGGTTGGTTCATCTTACTTAGCGCGGTGGCGGCTAACTGGCTATGCTGGTTATAACGTCAACTCTCAGCAGGGCTACCGGAAACTGTATCTCACACGGGGCATACACGCCAGTCTGGCTGCCGATTATTTTTTCGGTAGCAAGCTGGGGTTTGGTGTCTTGCTGGGTTACCAGAATCTAGCCGTCAGCGAAGATTATCGCGACGACCTTTCTATTCCGCAAACCAATAACCCTCGTGTTCTGCCGCTGACCTCGTTGCACAGTTTTATGCTGACTGTCGGCCCGTCACTATCGTTCCCAATTGTTGATCGGCTTTCGTTAAACGTTGAATTGAGGGGCGGGGTGTTCTATAATGACGCACCAGTACTGGGGACTTACATATACCCTGAAGACCAAGAAGGCTCACCAAGCGGTCTAATAGTGGCGTATATAACGCCAAACGATCAGCGTGGCCGGTGGGGAGCTATTGCCTTCGCCGGATTGCAGTATCAATTAACCACTCAATTAAGTATAGGTGTAATGGCTAATGGAACGCTCAGTTCGCTTAGCTATAATCAGATTACCCAGAGTGGCTTTTTTACGCAGAATCAGACAAGCGTTAAAACGGTAGGAGTGCAGACAACTGTCTCCTACCGTTTTTCGCCCGTACGCCGTTGGAAAAAAACTGTGCAGCCACCAGTCGTGCCGACCCCTATCTGTTATGCTCCAATACTAGATACGACCCAGCCTAGCCTGTACGAAATAGGGGCTAGTAACCGGGTGACATTTCGATGGCGCAGTGGATCGCCCGTATACACAGAAGGCGAACAGTATGTGTTTCAGCTTTACACACTACCGGGTAATAAGCTGATCTACGAAAAAACAACGAAGGATACTCAACTGCCATGGCCTAATCAACTTATTCAGCCAGATAGCGGTAGTTATTTTTTCTATTCGGTATTCACCAGTCGTACCGATGAACTTGAGCGAACGTGCCGTAGTGAGCCAGTAGTCGGTACAAAAGGTTTTTACAAACGCCCGTCGGCAGAACAAAAATCAACGGACCTGCCCCTTGAAACGGTGATTGAATATAACCGTAAACTGTACGAATTACGAAGTATTGCCTTGGTGAAGGCCGACTCGTCGACTGAGCACAGCTTCTCTAAGTCAATGCCCAAAGGCTATCAGGGAAGCAGTCCTATGCCAGCAAATGGCCGTCCGATAGCGGTACCTAATCCAGCGCGACTTGGTATCCGTATCATACCAACACTGATACACGAAGATGTAGCGCAGCAATCTGATTTTGTATGGCCCGACAGCTTAGTTACCCCCACAGGACCGACTGTTTACCAATACGTAATTAGCCGGAAAAACGGTGGTACAGTGTCAGAGCAGATTCACTACCTGATTGTTGAGCCGGATGGCTGTACGACGTTCATCGATGAAGCCACAAAGAATAACTATTTAGAATACCATACAGCTCTTAGTGAACCGTCTACTCCTATAACAAATCCGCCACCGGCTAACAAGGAGCGATAATGTCTTAAAGAAATGTGTTGAAACCTAGGTATGAAATAGTAGGGCGGGGTGTATCGGGTGCGGGGGGAAAGGTGTCGATGGAGATCATTACCTCCGTTGAAACCGGCAAAAAATAACCAATTAGATTCTGCAATAGAGTACGTATTTTAGTATGAGGAAGGAAATTGGCGATGCGAACATCCGGCACGGGGCCTATAACGAGATGAATATCTCCGCTGTCTTCAAAGCGGTCACCCAGTATGGCGTCGATACCCAGCCGGCTATTTGATAGGGTAGGAAGGCCCTCGGTGCAGGTGTATTGTTGGTGATACTGTCCAACTGTAATCCGGACGGGTGCATCGATGAAAAGTTGTAGAAACCGGCTGAACCAGTCGAGGTTGCTACGCAGTTGATGCAGCCACGGAAGAATCTGCAAGAAGATACCAGCCTGTATCAGAGTCATGTCGTTTATAATAGGCCAATACTCAGCAAACTGATTTATAAGAGTGGCGGCCCCGCTTAAGTGTTCGACAGAATTATCATAGTGAACCGAGAGAGTACGAAGATAATTAAATTCAGTATCGAAAGGCAGAAAAAATAGCCGGGCTTGCCGCTCCTGCTCACGATCATAACGGAGGCCATTAAGGATTTTGTCGGTGTTCTCAAAACCAGCCGGGTCTTTAGGGCTAAAGAACAGATAATGTGGCAACATATCAAACAGTCCCTCACGGGGTGTATCGATACGATTATAAATAAACTCTGAGCCTTCAAGTAACCAGTCGCTAACGTCTTGAATATCCTTGGAGTAAGCTCGGCTGTAGAGACCTGTCGGGTTAATGACAATGCGTTCAGGAGGTACCTGCTGGTCAGCTAGTGAAGCTGCTAGAATTTCAGCTCTGAAGTCCACATCAAGCAGGTCAAGAAAGTATGGAGATAGAGTGGCATTAGTCTGATTCATAGTTAGAAAAGGTGTCGTTCCTTCAACAAGTTACTTAGGTTTTATGGTAGTACCATAGTGCAAATCAAATGAAATCACTAAATCATCAAGAGATCAGCCAGGCGTTTAACCGGTTTTTAGTATGGTTTATCGGGTTGCTAATAGCCACAAGTGCTTGTGTATATTCCTGTCAGCGCACAAGTGAACGGCAAGCCATACAATTAATTCGGCAAAAAGAGGCTGTCGATCATTATCTCATCCTTGACGCATCCCTGGCTGATAAAGTTGATTCCCTTTATGCGTATATGAGTATACTGAATACCAGTCAGATTCAGAACGATCGGCAGATGCAACGACTGATTACTAAAAAGAAGGAAGAATTCATTAAAAAAGTCAGCCGGGAGCAGCGAACTCAGAAATACTTTGGCGTTTATAACCAACTGCTGAGTCATATCAACGAAATGTTACTCGTGAAAGACTCGCTTAATCGGGCTATAAGTCAGGAAAGTGATCTGCGTGAAGACCTTAGAAATTGCCTAGACCGAGCCGTAGAACAGCACCGGCAGCGCCGGTAACCGGAGCATTAACACTTAGGAAAACTATGAATACTTTTTTTCGACTGGCCATGCGCGAACGGCGGCTGCAATTCCTATACTTATTGACAGCTATCAGCCTGCTGACGTTATTAGTAAGTTTGATTGTCTTTCGCCATCAGGCCTATTCTCGCACCGAAGCTAACTACCTGTCAAATTATATTCGAGGTAAAGAGCAGATGCTAAAAAGCCAGATGAATAATCTGTCTCTGCTAGATTCGGCTTACCGTGCAATTGTAGCCTATAAGCCCGAGGTGAACGCCATTTTTGTGGAAGTTGACATTGAGGAGCAATTAAACGAAATCCGCCGACTGTCGGCTCCGCAGGCTGACGGCACTCGCTTCCGGGCGTTCGCGCAGATAGCGGACTTCTATAAAATGATGTACGATGATAAAAAAGTGGCTTGGAGTAAGCAGTCTAATATTAGCTTATTTCAGAAGCAGCTTGACGATTGTAGCGTGGGTTTATTTCCTGGCTCGGTAACTGCTACTCCCGTACCGGCTACCTCCAACTCCGGGCATCGTTGATCAGTATGAACAGCAAATTAACCTTGTCAGCACGGACATTTTTACTGGCTACGGTAGCCTTGCTGGGTTTGTACGCTTACACAGATGAGCCCAAAATTCAAGCCAGTATTTACCCACTTCAGCAGGTAGTAGGACAACCCATCCGCTACGTCGATAGTACTATGCAGGCTGAAGACTGGCACTGGGAATTTGGTAATGGGCAGGAGGCACGGCGCGAAAAAGGCCTATTTACATATTTCAAGCCTGGCACCTACCTAATTCGTCTGACGGTTAATGAGAGTACATCGAAAACGTTTACAGTAGTTATCAAACCCAAACCTGTCAGTAATAGCGAAAATGCGATCGTACGCATTCAGGGCCCTAAATCGGGCTTCGAAGAAGAAAAACTGGTATTTACGGCGGTGGGTGGTCAAGCCAAACAGTTTACGTGGCGGTTTGGCGCCAGTGGTCAGGTTGATTCGCGCGAACAAACGGCCATTTACAGCTACCCCAGAGAGGAGAATTATGGGCGTCCCCGGCGCTACACGGTCGAATTGATGACCGATGTAACTAAGTACCCGATCCAGCAGCAGGTGACGATTTACCGAGGCTACAACAAATTTGACCCTCCAATCGATTCTCTGGATTTAATTAGTGGTGATATCCGTCAGCGGCTTCAGTTCATTGCTGACGGGCGCCCGTTCAACAACAATTATAATTACTTACTCCAAAAGTACCTCTGTAATCACAATAACACCCTTGTGCGCACAAATGGCACGAAAGCCAACGATTTTTATTCATACTGTATGGGTCTCCAGTTCGACCGGGGGGTGCGTATTGATGCCGTATCTATCGCATCAGATACGCTAACATCCTGCGTCGTACGGCTCGACGTTACCCAGCATAAATGATGAACATGTTAATCATTCACCGTTTGTTACCTCTATTCCGGCTGTTGCTTATGGTTGGTGGGTTTGGAGCGTCTGGATCGGCGTGGGCGCAGTTACCATTCTTTCTCCGTATTGCCCGGCAGCCCGCCAATCTGGTTCCTATTGCCATAAGTGGTGTGCCGAAAGGGAATGTCGGCGTTATTAACGAAAGTATTAACAGCAGTTTGCAACCGCCCGGCGGATTGCCCTGGATCGTATTCTCAGACCGAAATAATAACAATACGTTTCAGAGCACCAATGCGACGACACCTTTTCGTAAAGCGAACTTTATGGATGCGTTCTATGTGCTAAAAGAGCGCAAGGGCTATCTCAAGTTGATAAAGTACGATCCTGCTCTGCCTATCGGGAACAAAATTTCTCGGCGTGTTATCACCAATCGTAAGGCGGTAGTCTACTATGGCTGGGCCCCCAAGGACCATTTTTTGCTGACCAATTTTAGCAGTCGATCGGGTGAGCAAAACCGCCCGCAGATCATCAGTGCGGTACTGGCTAAACCCGAATTGCTAACCAATCCCGACCGTTATTTCTCGAACGACTCCGTGCGGCTCTTTGCCGGCCCCGGCCAGCAGGTTTCAATGAAGGAGCGGATGAAACTCTACGAATTAGCCTACCTGTATAAATTGTCTGAAACACGTCGACAGGCGCTTATTGGCCGGGCGTCGTGGTTTCCGACCGACAGCATCAAACAGGTGCTCATGGGCTGGATGCCCATCGAATTGGTGCAGCCCATTGGACAGCGTCTATTTCTCGAAGCTGACACGGTCCGCTTCCCCTATGAACCGGTGCCGATGTACCGGTCGCTGGCTACGGCTCAACGCCAGAAAAAGGATTCAACAATAGTAAACAGGTATTTTCCAGCTGTGTCGTGGAATCGGCTGGGGGCTAAATTCCCTATCACCAATCAGCTAATTACGCGTGATAGCGGGCGTATTGTTCTGACTAACGTGCAGATTCCGCTGGTTGAACGACGACGCGCTCTTGTTCTTAACGTACTAGGAAAACCCATCGACCCGCAGACACTCGATGACGTTACCGAACGTAGCAATCGGTTCAATCTGATTTACGTGATTGAAGGTAGCTCAGCCATGCACCCTTACTGGGGCGAGCTGCTCAATACCATTCAATTTACGGTTACTCAACTGGCTCAAGACACTACCCAAACTATCGATCTGCGGGTAGGGGCGGTAGTGTATGATGGTTTCCGGCGACAGGATACGGACAGGGGCTACAATCGAACAACGATCGTACGCGGAGCTGTCGGCTCTATTCCACTAACTACCAATTCAACGTATTTGCTGAACGAATTACGGAAAGATGCTCCACCGAGTACCCCCTCCGCGATGAATGAAGCAAAAGGTATCCGACTAGGCCTTATTAAGGCACTGGCTATGTTTGCTGATCATCCTGGTGAGAATAACATTTTGGTTCTGGTGGGTATCAACGGTGACCTACAATCGATCAGTAGCGGCAACCAAATCGTTAATGCGCTGAAGCAGACAGAATGTCGATTACTATCGTTTCAGGTTCATGCAGCACCAGGAGATATATCAAATAATTTCGTAATTCATTCACGGGAATTAGCGCTACAAATTGCCAGCCACAGTAGTGATATAAAGAAGAATCGGCTAGTACGGCCCGATATGGTAACGCTCACTAACGAGTTCAATCTAAAATTGGGTGATCGCAACGTTTATCAGCTTGCATACCCTGAGCGTAGTATGGTACCCAGTTGGATACTGTTTCCCCGTAAAAACCAAGTGCTGCCATTTCGGGAGCTATACGCGGCCACTGACAGCCTGTTCAAGCAAGTGGCTCATGAATCGCAGGCAGTACTGACGGCTTTAGAAAGCACATTTGATCAACTCATACCGTTGAGCGACCGGGTTAATCCGCGTCTATCACCGGTCTACGCGTCGGCAGGCGTTGCTCTGCCTGCCGACGCAGTTCCGCTAATGCCGCTGGCAGCATACCCATACCTAATGCGGGCTTATACACCCTTAGCCCTGAAAGATGGTCCACGCTGGAAGTATACCGCCCTGCTACCAATCGATGAATATGACGGTGTTGCCCAGCTACTGCAACAGCTTAGTGGCGATGATATTGACCCGACTTCATTCGCCGACCGGCAGCGATTGCACCGGCAGTGCCGAAGGGTAATGGAAGCGGTAGGCCTGTCGCCCGACGAATCAATTACGTTAGATCAGGTGCTGGTTCGGCTGCTCGATCTGCCTGTTACCAACCCGCTGTTAAAACGCATCGTAATTAATCAGATCAGTAGTCGCACCGAAGTTTCTGACGCGTTACTCAGCCAAGTACTTTACCTGCTGCGCGAGCGGCGTGACTATTTTCAGCGCATCCCGACTTTCCGCAACAGCAGGTTTACATCTAATGAGCGTACCTATTACTGGATCAGCGAGGACCTCTTTCGATAACCTGCTTAAACCTATAAGATATGCGCCAGCTACCATTACACGATTCGGTCGAAAAGGCCCTGCACATCGCGCGCGCCCTGGCTCGTGAATACCATAACGATGCGGTTTCGGCTACGCACCTGCTGCGTGCGGTTCTACACGACGATGTGGGGGGCGCTGCTTTGCTCACCGCTCTTCACCAAGATGTAACTTATATATTTGACTGGACCGACGTGTGGATGGAAGAACTGCCTCGATCGGCACATTTACTAACCGAGCCTGATCACGATGAGTCCGTAGACCGGGTACTGACGGAAGCTGATTTTCTGCGCATCAAACTGGGGCTTGATTATATTGAAATCATCTGTGTATTAGCGGCCCTCACTAAACCGGGCATTGGTTTCACCGCCAACCAACTACGATCGCTGCCCTTACAAGAGCGGGATTTACTTGACCGTTTCCTGCGTGATTTGTCAGTTCCGTCTACCAACGGGCAGGCCGCAAATAGACAGACGGGTCAGGTGATGCCTAAGGTCCCGCCTAAATATTGTGTTGATAAAACGGCACAGGCTCGCATAGGTAAGCTTGATCCAGTCATTGGCCGCAAACAGGAAATGCGGACAGTGCTCGAAATTCTGGGTCGACGCAGCAAGCCCAACGTAATGGTCGTTGGCGATCCCGGCGTGGGTAAAACCGCTCTGATCGACGGGTTGGCTCAACAGATCGTGGCCGGATTGGTGCCCACCCGTTTGAAAAACGCCGTTCTGATCGAACTTGACCCTGGCGCGCTCATTGCTGGTGCATCGTACAAAGGTGAGGTAGAAGATCGTCTTAAGACCGTTATTAAAGACGTTAAGCAGTATGAGCGGTGTATCTTATTCATCGACGAAATCCACATGCTGCTTGATCCGAAAGGATCGGCTGGTAACGGCATCGCCAACCTGCTGAAGCCCGAACTGGCCCGTGGTGAATTAACTGTAATTGGCGCGACAACCCCCGAAGAGTATCGTAAACTCATCGAACCCGATCAGGCTTTAAGCCGCCGGTTTGAATTATTGACGGTGGGAGAACCGACCGAGATCATGGCTGAGCGAATGATGCGCGGACTGGTAACGGCCTACGAGCACCACCATCAGCTCTCCATTCAGCCTGACGTAATTTCAACTAGCGTACGCTTGGCCCGACGGTATAGTAAAGAACGTCGTTTGCCAGACTCTGCGCTTGATCTGCTCGATCGGACGATGGCAGCCGTGCGGATGGCCCTTGAAACATCAGTGAGTGAACTAACGCAACTTGAAGCTGACGTTCGTGCACTTCAAGCGCAGAACCTGATTCCTGAAGATGCCCTGGCCGAATACCGCTGGCTGGATACTATGTTGCAACACCAGGTTAGCCCGGTTCTGCTGGGGCAGTGGGAAGATGAAAACGATCCCGCCGAACTTGAAACCGCCGACGCATACCATGATTATATTATGCGTAAGCTGACTCGCATTCTTGAATTAGCCCGGCAGCATGAAGCCTTCGTATCAACTCACGACTTAGCAGCAGTAGTGGCTCATAAAACCGGCATCCCAATGGGTAAAGTACAGGTGCAGGAAAAAGAGCGTCTCCTCTCGATGGAAAGTTTTCTGCAGCGCCGGGTCGTTGGGCAGGACCATGCCCTGCACGCTTTATCCGATGCTGTTCTGGAATCGCGCAGCGGATTACAGAGGGCTGGGCAGCCAATTGGCTCATTCTTTTTGCTAGGGCCAACGGGGACAGGAAAAACCGAATTATCAAAGTCGCTCGCTGATTTTCTGTTCAACGACGAGCGAGCGCTGATTCGCTTCGATATGTCAGAGTTTAAAGAGGAGCATTCAGCAGCGCTGCTTTATGGCGCACCTCCCGGTTATGTGGGATACGAAGAGGGTGGGCTACTAGTCAACAAGATTCGCAAGCAGCCCTATTCGGTTGTGCTGTTTGATGAAATCGAGAAAGCACATCACTCAGTTTTTGATGTGTTCTTACAAATCATGGACGAAGGGAGGCTTCACGATAAATTGGGTAAGGAAGGCGACTTTACTAATGCACTGCTCATTTTTACCTCTAACATTGGCAGTGAGTGGATTAGTGACGAGTTTCAGTCTGGGCGGATGCCTACCTCACAGCAGTTAATGTCACGTATGACTAGCCAGTTTAGGCCGGAATTTCTGGCTCGTATCACAGAGATTATTCCGTTCTCGCCAATCCAGGAAAAAAACGTGATTCACATATTTGATATTCAACTAGCCCATCTGCACAAAAGTCTTCAACAGCAGGGAATTGAACTGATCGTAACGGATGAAGCCCGACGACAACTGGCTTTGCAGGGCTACACCCCACAATATGGTGCTCGTCCATTGGCGGGTATTATACGCAATCAATTACGCCGGCCAATTTCTCGATTAATTATTTCAGGCCAGCTACAAAAAGGGCTAGTCTTAATCGTTGGCTGGAACGAGCAAACAAGTGAGCCAACCTGGCAAATTAATTTATCAAAATAGTAATTAACTTTTATTTATTCATTTGTGGATAAACACTGGTTACAGTGATAAATCTACGGGAGCAGAAAAAGGTACCATTTGTTTGAAATTGCCCTAGTCGCTAGACTATATAACTTGTTCGCTTACAGGCTTGTCCATAGTTTTGGTAAACTTAAAAATAACGCGACAAGGATATGTTTGACTTCGAAATTGGTGGTAATGAAATAAAGCCTGAAGCAGCGGAGGGTATTGCCAATATTCCCTTCAACCGAACGCTGCTTGCCCAGAAACTTACCCAGGAAGCGCCCGTCAACCCGGAAGTTGTGTACGGTCTGAAAACTGTCGAAGCAGTATTTGACCACTTTAAACCAGAGGTGGAAGTCGAAATGGAATCGATCGACGGTATGCCCGTAAAAGAAACTATGCAGTTTCGCAGCGTGGCCGATTTCCGAGTAAAGGAAATGGTCGCCCGTAGCCCGTTCCTTCGCTCGGCGGATGCCCAGTATCAGGAGTACACTCAGATCGGTCGGCGACTACAAGGCCATCGCATTCTGCAAACCGCCCTTAGCAACCCCGACACGAAAGCCGCACTCATCGAAACGCTACAAGCCCTTGTAGCTGAACTTGAGGAAACCGACAAGGCCGACGCCTAAGTAATAACTCTTGCAGAACCCTTAATTTACTCATTTAAGACCTTCTTATGGAAAGCGAACCAACCGTTCCGCAGACAAAGGCCGATGCCCGGCCCTCATCGGCCGTTAGCCGTACGACCACCCTGCCCGGTTTGGGTGCCCTGTCGGCCTTCGGTGGCTATGCATTTATCGAAAGTTTTATCGATAATTCGCAGAACCTCAACCCCGACCGCAAAGCCCGCAAAAAAATCTACCTCGGCGACGAGACGAAAGTCAACGACCGGGCGGTGCTGAGAGAAAAACTCAAGCTCTGGATCGAGGTACTTAACTCGTCAAATAATCAGAATGACATGCTCGACACGGCCAACAAGAAAGCCGCCGAAGTAGAGCAAAACCTGCAGAAAAATTTGTTGAGAGCCCTCGAAACGATTCGCGAGCTCGAAACGAGTTACCGGGCGCTATCGTTGTTCTTTAAAAATACTGAAACTGATAAGCTGTCGAACGTATCAGTAATGAATGCTGATTTCGACCAGCTCACCGACCTCGACAACCCCCGCTTTATCGACCATGTTGCGAATGAACTGAAGCAAAATTACGATCGGCTCGACCTTCGGCAGAACTACTCGCTGCTCGTTGTGCCGGGTTTCATGGGGTCTAATGCAGTACTGGAGAAATGGGCTAAAATTGCCCACGCGAACAAGGTTACGCTCTTCACCGACTTCGCTGACCTGGAAAGCTCTGACGACGTAATCGATTTATTTAGCACAGCCAACATGACAGGAGCTGAACTGTTCCGCTCCAGCGTAGTAATGACCTGCAACTGGCTCGTTGGGCGTAGCAAAGTAGCTGAAGTGGGTGAGGCTGAGCACCTCTACGTGCCACCCTCCGCTGCCCTAGCTGGTAAAATTTATTATACGCTGATGTCACAGGTAACGGCAGGTAAAAAGCACGGTGGCATGAACGAAGCACCGGGCGTACGGTTCCCACTGCGTAAGAGTGAACTGTCGGCTGTCGAGCGGCTTAACCTGGTTCCAATGATTGACGAGTACGGCCGGGTAATGGCCTTCGGAAGCAAAACGCTCTTCAATGGTGATAACATTGGCTTGCAGACGTACTCGGTCGTACGCGTATTCGACTACATCGTGAAGGTATTGTTTGACTTTCTCAACCGCCGGGCGTTCGAAAACTGGAATTCACTCATCGAAGCCGACCTGCGCCGGCAGATTGCCGGTTTCCTCGACAGTATCAAAGGCCCTAACAAGCTGATTGATCAGTTCCGCATCATGCGCCTGGAGCGTGACGACAAGGTGAAAGACCGCATCTATCTCGACATCCGGCTGACGCCATACTTTCCCGCCAAGAGTTTTGTCATCCGGCTCGACGGCCGCCGTGGCGATGACGTAGAAAACCCCGAGTGGGTCTCTGACTACGGTCAGGTTTAATTTTTCAAATACAGAGGCACGGAGCATAGAAAGTTGTTAAGCCGATATTAGCTCTACATCAACACTCTCTTACTCTGTGCCTCTGTATTAAAACAACCAATTTCTAACTCTTAATTCAAACAACACGATGCCTTATTCAAGTGTAATTACGCTCGGTAACGAAAAATTTGACATTCTGGGCGGAGACATTGGCTTCTCGCGAAGTGTCGATGTAAAAGGGCGCCCTTCCAGTCACGTAATGGGTGGACAATTTTCGTTTACTGTAGAAGTGACCGATCAGTCTAAACTGATTGAAAACATGGTCAACTCGCAGAATAAACCTTACGAAAAAGGAGCCCTTGAGTTTACGGATGCAGGTGATGACGGTGTAACGCGCAAGATCGAGTTTGAGAATGCCTACATAGTCAGCTACAGCGAGTCATTTTCTGCAGCCGGCAATGCATACACTTGCTCGCTTACACTATCGGCCGAAAAAATAACGGTTCAGACGGCCGTACTCGATCAACGTTGGCCTGTCAAAAAATAACTCTTAACACACTAATCAGATACGAATATGCCAGCTGGAGCAGCAGATGTAGGGTTTACATCCACCCTTACCATCGGTAATAATAAATTTGATGTGCTGAGCTTTGGCACATCGTTCTCGCGAGATTATGATCAGAAAGGCCGTCCTTCGTCGGCTGTACGGGCCGGTGACATGGCGTTGACCGTTGAGATTACGCAGAATGAAAATTTGATTGATACAATGATCAATGCCCAGAATAAAGCTATTGATGGCAAGATAGAATTCTGGCAGTCAGGCAAAGACGGTGTCTTTCGAACAGTCGATTTCAAAAACGGCTATATCACCAGTTACAAAGAAGGCTTTCAGCCGGCTGGGTCCATGAATTTCAGTGCCGATATTTCGATTACGGCCGAGAAGATTGACATTGGGACTGCCAAGTATGACGCGAGCTGGCCGGTTAACAGTTAAGGAGATGGTATGAGCAGGCTATGGATGTGGTGGGCGTTTCTGAGCGTTTGGGTAACGGGGGCTGTTCTGGTACACCTGTTCTACATCAAACGCATTCGATTATCTGCCGAACGCATATTACCACATGTCAATATCATCGACGGTAAGCAGCTTCGCCTGCGTCTGCCGGGCGGTCTGTTCCATCAATCTCAAAGTAGCCTGCGTCCGCTGGGTAATCGGTCAGCCCTCGACACGCTGGCCGGTTACCTGAAACGCAACCCTCGTCGGCTGCTCGTTGTGACGGGCTACCACACCCCAGCCGAGAGCCAACAGACGCTCGTAACGAATCTTGGGTTGGTACGGGCGCACGCGGTGCGGGATTACCTGCTCAACACCGGTGTGCCTGATGATCAGGTAAAAACCTGGGGTAAACCCTCCGAAGTACTAACCTTTATTCGTGATTCAACCAACGCCCTGTCGTTTGCCTTTCAGTCAATAGTAATTAATGCAGAGTGGCTGGCCAGGCACCAAAAATACATCAACCTGTTTCACCCGCTTCAGTTGTATTTTCCGACGGGAAGCACAGAGTTCATTCACACACCCGATAATGAACGGTTTACCCATGAGGCTGTTGTTTTTCTGCGTGCTCATCCTAAAGAGCGGCTCCGTATCACAGGCCATACAGATAGCGTGGGTACGGTCGCGGGCAACCTCCGGCTGTCGCGGGCACGGGCGATGGCGGTACGGGATCAACTGATGCCGCAAGGCTTACCCAGTCGACGCTTTACCCTGGTAGCGATGGGTGACAAAAACCCTATTGCGCCCAACGCCCTGCCCGAAGGCCGCGAAGCCAACCGACGGGTAACGCTGGTCATAGACCGACGCTCGTATGTTCGATTTAAATCCGTATCACCTCGAAGACGCTAGCCTGCTGCACTTTCTCATGCTTCAGGGAACGGCAGTGCTGGCTTATCTGATCTTTCGGGAACGATATAAACGGCAGCTGACACAATTGACAGATGAACGTCAATTGTTAGAAGCTGAGCTTGAAGCCTGCCAGATTATAGAGCCGGACGTTGAGGAAGTCTTCATAGTGACGCCTGGCCGGGATGACCTAAAAGAAATTGCGGGTATTAACCCCAAAGCCGAGGCTATTCTGAATGACATTGGTGTGTTTCGGTTTGCTCAATTAGCTGATACGCCCGTAACCACCGTTCGTCGGGTGCTGGCCGAGCGTGGCCCCCTGTTACACACCTATGACCCCGTCACCTGGCCCAGGCAGGCTATGTTAGCGGCCGAAGGACGCTGGCATGAACTCCGCCTGTGGCAGGAACAGATGCGCCGTGGTGAATCAAAAGACGTCAGCCAGCTACTGCCATGAATTCGTTAAGCCCATGGGTTGCGCTCACCGAAATGCTGCTACTGCTGAGTCTGGCTTTCTTAATGGGCCGAACTATTGCCTGGTTTCAATACCGCCGACAGATACAGGCCAAGCAGCAGGCTATACGAGAGCTACAGGCTTTATTAAAGAAGCTAACGTAATGACGATATGAGCGACGTAACAATTGCCGAGTTCTTTACGATTACGGTCAATGCTACTGCATTAGAACAGGAGTTAACTTGGTTAGAGTCCGTCATTTCAGCTCGCTTTCAACTTTATTTCGAGCAGGAAAGTCAGTATGGATCTATCGAAGAAATTGATGAGCCTGATTTAACCAACAATGAGTCGGCATATGCGCAACTCGTTCACGAACATGGTCTGGATAATTACGAGCGACTCATGCTGATCATGGCTCTTGCCCCTCATATTCGGCCTCAGGTACTCGATTTTTTCTATACAAACAATAGCACGTATGATCGGGTGTTCACTGAATTTGGTGGAGTTCGTGACAACACCCGGGGTGGATTTATACCAACGGTTGAGACCATTTTATTTCTGGTAGCGGGGGCTGATCTAACCCGTCGTATTCGTCTGCAAACGCATCTGTTTCATGAGTCAGTGCTCACGCAGTTGAATATTATCCTGGTTGGTCCTTCCGGTCCGAATGAACCAGTGACCTGCGGAGCGTTGACCATATCGGACGAGTACCGGGCGTTGCTCACCACTGGTGAAAGCAACCGACCTGATTTCAGCTCAGATTTTCCGGCTAGCCGGGTAACGACTGCCCTGGAGTGGGATGATCTGGTACTCGACTTTCAGATTATGGAAGAAGTGAAGGAGATTAAAACCTGGATCGACAACTCGGACGCAATTCTAAAAAACGCCCAGCTAAAAAAGTACCTCAAACCAGGTTATCGCGCCCTATTTTATGGCCCTCCCGGTACAGGCAAAACCCTGACGGCAGGCTTGCTGGGCAAATCGACAGGTCTAGATGTCTACCGGATCGACCTCTCGATGATTGTTTCCAAATACATTGGTGAAACTGAAAAAAACCTGGGCCGGGTGTTTGATCTAGCCGAACGCCGACGCTGGATCTTGTTTTTTGATGAGGCCGATGCGCTCTTTGGAAAACGGACCGAAACAACGACATCCAACGACCGCCATGCAAATCAGGAGGTGGCTTTCCTGCTTCAGCGGATGGAAAACTTCCCCGGCGTCATTGTGTTGGCGACAAACCTTAAAGATAATATAGATCAGGCCTTCGCCCGACGTTTCCAGTCCATGGTTTTCTTCCCTGCACCGAACGCATCGAAACGGGCTAGCTTATGGAGACAGGCGTTTAAAGGATCGGTTGAAGTTGACCCCAAAGTTGATTTCGATAAACTAGCCGAACGATTTGCCGTTACGGGTGCCATCATTATGAACGTGTTACGTTCCTGTGTAATGATCTCCGTGAATCGCCAGCGCCCCATTACATCAGATGATATTTTAACCAGTTTGAAGCGGGAATTTCATAAAGAGGGGAAAACGTTAGAGGACGTTGAAAAACAGACGCTACGCAGGTGAAGAGCGCATTCAGGGATCTTAGCTTGTCCAATATACTGTTATTAATGCCTAGGGCGATGGACCTTAAGTTAATGCAACTTGGACACCCTTTAAGCAGGCTTGGATTACCTCAGTACGGCTGCCCCGGCCTTGAGTTAAATGTCTGAAAGGTCAAACGGATATAGAGCATCCGTCATGGTAATTTTTAGCAACTGTCTGCGAATATCCCATGAGCTTAATGCTAAGTTCTTACAACACGGACCCATGTACGGAAAAACGCACGTTTTTCTCCCTCAGCACGCTTGGGAGGTGCATTGTTACCCGTTAAGCGCATACTCATTCGCCGTTGCACAACGGGGTCCCCTTCTTTTTTTACCGGCTTTTTAACCGTTTTCCTTTCAGTTGTAAATCTTGGAATCGACGCGTGACCGAACTGGTCATATCCCCCCGTCTCGATTAGTTTATTGATTTCCAAATCCGGAAGATTTGGTAATAATTTTTTGAGATCATGTCGATTGTACTTGGTAGTTAGAGAAGCACTCATTATCTGTAACCAGCCAACCGCGTCTACTGTATATTTATTATCTAAATCTGATAAATAAGACTGAACACTATAAAGCTTATAAAAAACGCTTCTGTTCTCATACGCATCGCATTTACTCTTGATATCTTTATAGGCTTCAGCAATTTGCTTAGAAGTAACCGTGCGGTGTTCTATAACGGGTGTCATATGGTGTATACCCTCATCAACAAAGGCGACAACACCATATTCTTGGTCAATGTCTTTTGTTTCAATTAGTATCTCTCCTTCCTTGGTGAGGTTTGTATTCAAGCTTCTGGCCACCTGCAAATCTTCATGAAACTTAGCTGGCATAAGTCTTCTAAGGCGCTCTTGGTCTTCCTCATCGCTATGAGGGCTAACAATGAATTCAGGCCCTGCTATTCCTTTCTTATTCAGGTAATTGAGATTAACAAACAGTGTTTGCCCTTGAGTATCTTTATGTAATGTTGAATAAGACACGTTTCTGTCTCTGATATAATGAACCTCAATAACTAATTTGCATTTGTCATTTAGCAAGCCACTCTGCCGTAAATACTCGAGCTGATTAGCTTTTTCCATTGTACTAAGTGTATTTTCAACAATCATATCTGCCAACCCAGCCTTTGTAACCAGATCAAATGTGCTGAGAAGATTAGCGCTGCCCTCTGTATCAGCCATCAACCCATCTACTTTACCTTTTATTGGAATAAGTTTAGCCTTTTTTATTATTTCCTGTAAGCTGTCTTCCTCACCTAGGCTAGTCAGTTCAATTCCGCCCAAACAAGATTCTACCTGAAGACGCTGAACTATAGTTGACTTTTTTTCATGTTTGATAGCTTCTTCTAAAGCTTCTTCTAATTTAGTAACAAGTTTCTGCTGAAGTTGAATATTAGGGACTTGAAAGACTTGTGGTGTTATCATTTTAGAAAGTAACTCTCCAGAGCCTGACGATTTCGATATTAACACTGTATCGTCCTCTTCTTTCTCTTTTTTAATGACCCCAAACTGACCAGAAAACCGCATTTTTCCCTTACTATGTTTTTTTTCCCCTTTGTCAATAGAGTTTATTAGCTGTTTACTTTCCATATAGAATGCTGATTAAAGTAGTTATCGTAAATACATTGCAGTGAAGTTACCAGATGCTTGACATTCCTACTCTTAAATTGCTAGTATCATTGTCTAAAAATACAATGAAAATATAAACATACTATACAATCAATAAGAACGTTGGTAACGTTAATTAAATAGAGTTTAAGCTACCAAAAACGAGTAGCAAAAGCAAAAACATACTGTATTTTTCGAACAATTGGTAGGCTATTTTTTATCTATCCTAAACCCATTTGCTTAATCAAAATCGGCTTATATTTGGTATAATTAGGCAGCTTAAAGCACTGCTGGAATGTTACCAGCCAAGCCCATAATTTACCGGTTGCTTTTCTTCCATCGACTATAGATTATTATAAATGCCACACTCAACTAAAAACCTTGACAGTTGGGTTACCCGAAAAAAAAGCGGTATCTCATCCGCTGGTAGCCGGGCGAATGCCCAGATCCCGGCCGTAAAGCGCAAACCTATACTGGGGCAAGGCTATCAGCAACAGCTTATACTAAGTGCCCGAACCAAAAAAGGACGTCCTCAAATTGGTTTGCCAGCGGTATACGGCCGGTGGGGGCGAGCTCAGATCAATACGAATCTACGGCTAAATACAAAAGAATATAGGATGCATCAGATTGAGCACCGGACGGGGTTTGGCGGTACTGGACTTGATGAAATGGTTAGTACAGAAACTGTGGCTAGTATCATTGAGCGAATGAATACTGCTGGTCGATCGCGAGAAGATATTAAGTATGTAGTGGATTTACTGTCGCGCGAGCGCGAAGAAGTACGGTATCTGCTCTGGACAACCGACGACCCCGAACGACCGCTCAGTGGTCATCCTGGCGCGCTGAGCAAACGCCAGAGCGACATGCGGTTTGGCCTAACGGGTAGTCATGGAGACAAAAATAATTTACGTGCGAGTTGGGTATTGAATCAATATGTATCTGGAGCGGGTTCCGAAGGCGAACGACTAGCTGATACAGGCATCATGGCTGGTATCATGACGAATCAACTGTTCAGCGAGCCATTTGCTCAGTTGGATACGGTTTTGCCAACATCTAAGGTTCATCTTGCCTATCATCCAGTTCATGGTTCTATTTATAGCACGGCGCTCGGTTTGGTTACCAAAAATGACGGCTTTAGACGTGCCGCTCTCAATACGCACAATGCACGCGAACGCCGGAAATGGCAATATGCAGAGCGGTTGATGAGTCGTGGATATTCCGATTTAGTTCACTCTGATATGCGTGAGTGGATTGTTAAGGGTCAAGGCTGGGTATCTGGAATGAATATGTATCTTGAGTCTGTACATGGTGAAAAAGATACCGACTCCGGGCCTGCTATGTCATCGGGCTATGTTCCGCAAAAAGACCATACAATCCTCACACTAAGTCAATGGAATGCAGCCGCTCAGGCAGGAACTATGCTGCCAGCGATTGGTAAACCCAGGCCATTGATACGCCAGGCTACGCCCATAATAAGTATCAAGGCTCTCCCATTTAAACAGCAAAAGCTTACCCATTACTTTAAGAAACGTCACAAATAATGTTCTCATAAAGCCTGAGCACGATTAGATGCTCAGGCTTTGCTTATATTTGGTGCCGATGAACGCCCGATCTTTTCCGCCTATCATTCATCCCGCCAAAACTAACTTGCTGGCTCAGATTCAGGCTCTAGAGTCCCAGATTGCGCAGCTTACCGAAGAAAAGGCGGCCTGCCAATACCAGATCGATCAGTATTATCGCCTGTTTCAGCTTCACCTCGGCGACCTCCTTACGCAGACACTTGAACTTCAACTACAACTGGCGCTACGTCGGGCGGGGCAGACGGGCAGACGTAGTGATGCCGAAGAAGCGCAGGCCTGCCAAGACAAGTTTGAGCAGACGAACCGCGCCGTTCGGGAAGCCGTCGCGCATCAGCCTACGGATCCTGACGAAGCCGCCGAACGCGAACTCCGCCGACTCTATCGACAGGCCGTTACGTTAGCCCATCCCGACCGTCATGCCAGCGATTCTGACCGCAATGCCCAAGCTACGGCTTATATGATGCGGCTTAACGACGCTTATCAACGTCGGGATCTGGCAGCGGTCCGCCAGTTGGTCCAAGACCTTAACGATGGATTCCTCTTTTCGGCTCAGCCCAAAACAGCCTTCGATCTTGACGCTCTCCAGCAGTGGCACCAGCGGCTCATTGACAGGCAGCATATTCTGCAAACGGAAATTGCCCACCTGAAAGCAGACAACGGATACCGACTGATGATCGATGGTACGGACCTGATGACTTATTTTATGGGCTTGCGCGAGAGTATGCAACAACAAATAAATCTTCTGAAGCATCAGCTTAAATCCGTCTAACCCGAAACCAATTCTATGCCTGATCTTCAACCCGTACCATCGTCTGCACTCCCGGTAGCTGATCTGCAAAAAGCGGTTCAGGACGTATTACAACGCCCAGTCAAAGCCCGCCCTTATTCGGCACAGATCATGCGGCAAACGCCCACGGCGTTTATCTTCCTGATTGACCAGTCGGGGTCGATGGACGAACGAACCATGTACCGGGGGCAGTCACTTTCCAAAGCAGCGGCTGTAGCGCAGATCATCAACCAGACGCTGCTGGAGTTAATGCTTCGCTGCCAGAAAGGCGATGAGATCCGGCATTATTACGACATTGCGCTGATTGGTTACGGGGGACTTAATGACGAACGGGCGAATCTACTCTGGTCAGGTGATATGGCCGGGAAAGCGTTTCTCAGCCCAGCGGAATTGGTTAAAGCCGCGATTCACATTGAGGAAGTTACTGTACAACGTACCATACGGGGGCGGGTCATCACCACAACAGAAAAACGTCCGGTCTGGCTACAGGCTGTTCACCACTACCGGACGCCGATGAAAAGCGCCATCTGCATGGCCGAATCGCTGGTAAAACAATGGTTAGTCACACAGGCAGCTAAAGACGTTTACCCACCTACCGTTATCAACATTACGGATGGTGTAGCGACCGACGCTACTGCAGACGAACTGCTGGCTTGCTGCGACCGACTAAAAAATTTGCATACCGTCGACGGGCACGCGCTGCTAATGAACATTCACGTTTCGGACGAGCAGGGCAAAACCATTTTGTTTCCATCGAAAGCGGCTGAACTGGGAGCCGACCAGTACGCGCGGCTTCTCTACGATATGTCAAGTGAGATGCCCGCGCCGTACCACGCTGACATTGCGAGTCTGTTTGGCCTCGATCAGCGCACAACGTATGTAGGCATGTGTAGTAACGCGGATATGGATGCGCTGGTCAAATTCATGAACATCGGTACACCCACGCAGCACAATGGGCACTTCATTGCCAACCTAAAGCTCGATTTATGAGAAGTCGTCAGCAGTCGGTCGGGAAAGAAGCGCCTGCTTATTCAGACAATGAAGATGCCAGCAGAACCGACGACGGGGCGGGCATCTGGGCGGTGGCCGACGGCGCCGGAGGAACGGGTATCTACGCGGGCGAGTGGGCACAGTACCTGGTCCGGAATGTGTCGAAGGAGCCTTTTCGTGATCTGGATCAACTGGCGCGCTGGCTGGATAACCATTGGGAGAGGTTTTTTAATCAGTACCAGCCCCGAACCCAGGGTGACTATCTAATTGGATATAAATTTATGCATGAAGGGTCAGGTGCTACCCTGGTCACCTTGCATAAGCAGGACGAACAGATGTATTGGTCGGTGTACGGCGATGCCGTGGCGCTTTGTTTTCAGCCACTTACGGGCGAACTTAAGGCGTCCAATCCAGACCCGCGACAATTCGAATCCGCCCCCTATCTGCTGAACTGGCTCACACCCCCCCAGTCCAAAGGCTTTCGGGCCAACGCGTGGACTCATAAGCCGGGACAGCAGTATGCCCTGCTCTCGGATGCACTGGGACAGTATGTACTCCTGGCGTATGCAGTTTTGCAAGGGAATAGAGATTCCGTGCGGGATTTGGCGCAGCAGCCAACGGCGTTGGGCAGCCTGGCGCAGGGGCACCTGGCGCATTGGTGCGAAAAAGGATCGCAGTTTTACGAACTCGTCTGGGAACCGCTCCGAACGGCACTAACGTCGGCTGATGCGTTTAAGCAATACACAGAGCAACTCCAGGCCGGGCAGCTGCTGGGCGCGGATGATTATACGGCTATTTTCATCGAGGATTGACCTCGTTTTGGTCTATGTTCCCATCCATCAGTGAATACATCCAGGCGATTGAGCTATCTACAGAAACGCTCAAAACATTAGCGCATTGGATACCTTTACGCAAACCGAACGGTCAACTATATTTCAGCAGCGGGAATTTTGCTGTAGTGTTCAGAATGCAGGACAGTCGAACCGGTGAGTTAATGGCGCTACGCTGTTTTCTACGGCCGGAGCCCCAACGCCAGACTCGCCTGTGGTTCATCGGTCGTTACCTGACTGAGCATTACTTACCGTATCTGATGCCTTTCTCGTACCACCCTACTGAATTATGGGTCGATACACGCTTCGGAGCAACAGCTGAGTTTGACGTAGTATCGATGCCCTGGGCAGAGGGGCAGCCGTTGGCCGAATATGTCGTCGAACAATGTAGGGAAAGGAATTGTAAGGCACTGCAGCAATTAGCCCGCCGGTTCGATAAACTAGCTTGCTGGCTGATTGGTCAACCGTTTGCCCACGGGGATTTGAAGCCGGACAACATCCTGATCGATCCAAATGGGTTACTAACCCTGATTGACTACGATGGGTTTTATGTGCCGCTGCTGGAAGGGCTAACCGCAATAGAGACAGGTACCTCTCCGTACCGCCATCCGCAACGCACGCTAACACACTATGACCGACACATCGATGATTTTAGCCTGCTTGCTCTTTCGCTCGAACTGCACGCGCTGAGCATAGCGCCTGAATTAAAACAGGAAGCCGACAGCCTGTTATTGTTACCCCAAACCGTTCAGAAACCGTTCCATTCTCCTTTTTGGGAGCAGTTGCGCAAACTGGAATCCAGGGTGGTTTCTGTCCGGGCTTCCCTATTGGAATATGCCCTCCATTCGCAGGCAGGACAAATTGTCCCATTAAGGCGGATACTATCGGGCCGAAAATAATTACGTCGTTAATGAGCCTTGGAAAGTTCTAGACAAACCAACTCCTCTAGGCTCCTACTGACCTCCGTATCATCGTTTGAGTATTCTACGCACGGTTGATTGGTCACCAAGACTAATTTGAAGTAAATACGTCCCTGCTGGTTCTTTGTCCAGATAAAGAATTGTCTGCTGCTGTTTCGTTGAAATATCTTTTATAACACGACCATTAGTCCCTACTAATCGGAGTTGTACGGGTTCTTTCCGAATCGGCTGATCAATATCGATGGTAACCGCACCGTCCGTAGGCACTGGGTATACCCTCAAAGAACGGCTGAGCGGATTTTCAGCAGCTGTTAAAATTCTAACTTCAACCGTTGCTGAATCAACACCTGCTATTGTTCCCGCCCCACAAACGGTGTTGGTAACATTTACTAGTCTATACCTAGTTGTAACATTAGGTGTTAAGGGGATCGAAAGTAAGTTTGAACTTGACGTAAATGTGTTGCTTACTGATCCTGCTGATGATTCTGCTACGTAACTGCCTGCCCAAATCGGATCGCCCGTAAAGGTTAAATTAAGGACAACATTGTCTGAGTTGTAAATAACTTTGCGGCTCACAGTTAAGGCGACGGTAGGCAAGGCTTTAACCGTCAAAATCATTGGACTTCGCGTTCCGGAAATCGGATAACGCCCGTTGGCTGCAACAACCCGGACATAGTATTGACCGGCTGCAACCGTAGGTGGTATACTGGCCGTAATAACGGGCCCCTGCAGCACCGCGTTCGAAATTGGTATATATTTTCGAGTTAGTGAGTCACCGGCGGTGCTGGCAATTTCAACCGAAAATGAATTACCAGGTACAAACTCGCCCGTAGTAGAAAATGGAACGGTAAAGGACGCGCCCGAACAGACGGACGTGGTCGATAATGCGGCTGTGTTAACCGTGGGGACCCTGACTGTCACAGCAGCCGCGCCTGTCGCTGTACCGTTTCCGCAGGCATTCGCAATAGAAGCGATCGTGTAAGTCGTCGAAGCGCCTGGTATAACTGTTATTGCCCGAACTGTAGTAGATGAATTAGCTGCTGATTCAATGATACCGGTTGTGCCTTCGGATAAGGTATAGCTATACGGTCCTACGCCTGTTAGCGTCATCGTGAGCACGGCCGGTCCGCCCAGGTAGATAGATGCATTACCATCTAGTTTTGCCGTTGGTAGTGCTGTAACCGTAACCTTAACTTCTGCCTTACGGCTTTCACAACCGAGCGTACTTGTCTGGCTTACTGAATAACTCAGGCCGGCCGATACAGTCGAAGTCACTGGTAATGGAGCATTCGCTGTTACAGTACCTGTTGGTCCATACCATTTTAGATTAGTCCCTGTTGCCTGTAGAGGTGTCGCTACAGAATTCTGGCATAATGAAACAGGAGAAACAACGCCTGGTATAGGAGTTACGTTGACCGTATACTGAACCGTAGCCTTGGGACTGGCACAGCCGTTATTTGTCTGCGTCACTTTGTAAGTATAGATCTGAACAATGTCCACCTTGGTAGCGGGAGTTGGTGGCGAAATCATGTTATCATTCTGATCGTACCATTGCAGGTTTGTACCCGTCGCAGTCAAGGGTTGAACAATCGCATCCTGACAACCTGTTTGATTGACAACAACACCTGGTACCGACGGTAAAGCATTGACCACTGCGGTAACCAGTGCCCGGGGGCTCTCACAGGTGTTAACGGTTTGACTAACAAAGAAATTAAACGTTCCAGCCTGAGTCGTCTGTAAGATAGATGGGCTGACCGTACTACTCGTTGCGTCCGAATACCATTTCAAATTTGACCCGGAGGCCGTTAGAACAACAGGTGTACTGTTCTGGCAGACAGGCGCTATTGTCGTAACGGCTGGAGCGGCTGGTGTAGGAGCAATCGTCACTAACAAGAGACTCCGGCTACTTTCACACCCGTTAATGTCGGTCAGACTAACGTAATAAGGAGTTGCTCCTGGGGCGGTTGTGTTCGGGGTAGGCGCTGCAGGAGACGCTACACCGCCCGTTGCGGTCATATACCAGTTTAACGTACCTCCATTGGGTATAACGTTTAAGGGCGTAGCGGCTATTCCCTGACAGAGGCTTACCGAAGAAACCAGTGGAGCTGCAGGCTGGGCATTGACTCTGACGAGAACCAAAGCCCGGCTACTTTCGCAGCCATTGGCATCAGTCTGGCTAACATAGTAATAAAATTGCCCTGGTGAACTCGTAACAGGAACAGGCGAAACAGCAGAAGCACTTCCTCCTGTTGGGACAGTATACCAATTCAGATTAACTCCTCCTTTTAGCGTAGCCGTTAGAACCGCTGTCCCGTTCTGGCAGGCGGTTACTTGAGGAACTACAGTAGGAACTTCTGGGGGCGATTTAATTGTCGCTGTTAATTTAACCCGTTGGCTTTCGCAGCCGTTTATATTCTGGCTGACATAATACGTAACCGTACCAGCACTGTTAATGGGTGGCACGGGAGGGGTTGATGTCCCAGTACCCCCAAGTTCCTGCGTATACCAAACCAAGGTTCCTCCGTTTGGCGCACTTGCAGAAAGGGGCGGAACGGAGCCAATGCTGCCTTGGCAATAAATAGGATTAGCGCTCACAGTAGGTACAAGCGGAGTAGCTTGCACGGTCACAATAACGGGAACACGGGCACTTTCACACCCGTCAACGGTTTGGCTGACGTAGTAAGCGGATTGACCTGGATTAGCTGTCGATGGTATGATTGAAGGTGCTGGTGCTCCATCCACTGGTACCGTATACCAATTTTGGGTTCCAATAGCTAATGCCGTCAAAGCCGTTGGCAGTGTATTCTGGCAAAGCGTGATAGCATTCGTGCCAACAATTGGTACGGCTGGCCGTGCCTTTACATTTACGAGAACCTGCGTGCGAGTACTTTCACAATTGTTGACATCAGTTTGGGTAACGTAATAAGCCGTTAATCCCGTGTTTGACGTTAATGGAATAAGACTTGGCAAAGCAGGTCCTCCCGACGAGGCTGTATACCAAGAGAGCGTGCCGCTTGCCGTAGCTGTCAGTGGAGCCGGCGCACTGTTTTGACATAAGGGAACTGGATTGGGAATGACCGTCGGCTGCTGAGGTAACGGTCTGATAGTTACGTCTAGGCTAGCGCGAGCTCCTTCGCACCCATTGACGCTTTGGCTTACATAGTATGTGGTTATAGCAACTATTGTTGTAGGGGGTGTAATGCCCGGAAGTGGTGTGCCTCCCGTCGAGGTAGTATACCAGTTTAAAACGCCCCCCGGCGATGCAGTTGCTGTCAGGGCGCTGGGCTGAGCATTTTGGCAGATGCTAAGCGGGGCTGTGGCCGGTTGTGCAGGAGTAGCCACAATGGTCGCCATAACGCTGGCTCGATTGCTCTCGCAGCCATTACCATCAGTCTGGCTCACAAAATAGGTGAAGGTACCTGGGAGAGTAGTCGGGATCGTAGGAGCCGGAATCATAGTAAGGCTATTTGCGTCGCTATACCATTTTAAATTTGACCCCGAAGCCGAGAGCGTAATGGGAGCCGAACCTTGACATGCGGTCTGCGAAGCCGTTACTGTTGGTCTGGCTGGCTTAGGGTTAACAATTACGGTAATGGTACTGCGGGGCCCTTCGCAATTGTTCGTGTTCGTCTGGCTAACGTAATAGTAGAGCGTAGACTGGGTGGATGATGTCAGTGAGGTTTGTGGGATAATACTTGTTGAAGCGGTTCCCCCTGATGGAACAGTATACCAGTTCAGAAGAACCCCATTGGTTAGCGTTGCCGACAGAGGTTGCGCTATAGCATCCTGACAATAGACAACCGGTGTGCTGCTAACAGATGGGGCCTCAGGTAGCGCCTTGACAATTAATTGAATTGGGCTCCGGTCACTCTCACAGTCGTTAATAGTCTGGCTAACGTAGTATACCACTGAAGGACCTGCGTTTGCTATCGAAAGTCTGGGTTCAGGTATAGCTGTTCCACCGGTTTGGGTAGTATACCATTTCAAAGTGCCCACTGCTTTAACACCCGTTGCCAGCGAAACTGGGTTAGCACTTGCGTTTTGACAAACAGTCACATTCTCGGTGCCAGGCGGGGTTGGTTTTGCGAGCACATTCACGGTAATAGCCGCTCGGGGGCCTTCACATTGGTTACCGTCTATTTGGCTAACATAATAATTTGTAGAACCCGGTTTATCAGTTAACGGGGTGGGGGCAGTTTGTGTCGCTGTTCCTCCGGTGGCGTCCGTACCATACCATTTCAGCGTATTGGTAGTGGTTGGAGTTGCCGACAGTTGCACGGCATTGTCGCCCTGGCAATAAAGGATCGGTAGTGAACTGACTGTCGGCAGTGATGGATTTGAAACGGTTGTGATGGTTATACTCGCTCGCTTGTCTTGAGCAGTTTCGCAGCCGTTTGCATCCGTTTGACTCACATAATAAGTTTTAGGCAAAGCATCGGCAGTAGATGGGGTTAGCGTTGGGGTGGCTGTTCCTCCAGTTTGAACCGTATACCAGTTTAAGCTTGCACCGGGAATAGCTACAGCCTGTAAAGGAGAAGCAACTGCATTCTGACAGTAAAGGGTTGTTTGAGCAGGAATAGTGGGCGCGGGTGGTAAAGCGTTAACTGTAAACGTGATGGCGGCTCGGTCGCTCTCACAGCCAAACTGATTAGTTTGGCTAACATAATAGGTAAACGTTCCAACAACACTCGTAGAAAGAACCGGTGGAGGGATAGCCGTTCCTCCAGTTTGAACTGTATACCATTTCAGTGTACCGCTAGCAGTTACTCCCGATGTAATCAAAGGCGGGTTGGGGGCGTTGTAGCAGGCACTTAAAGGCGTAGTAACTGGTTTTTCTGGCTTTGGATTGACTGTAACACTGATAACTGCCCGATTACTCTCACAGCCATTGGGATCAACCTGGCTAACGTAATAATTAAAGGTACCAGCTTGATCTGTTGAAGGCGTTGGCGGAGTTGGAGATCCAATGCCGCCTGTAGCGTTTAAGCCATACCATCTCAATGTGTTGTTGCTGGCTGTAGCAACGGCTCTTAATGGCACGGCTACTTCTTTCTGGCAGTAAGTGACAGGAGAGGTTACTATTGGCAGGGGTGGAATTGGATTTACATTTACGGGTACTATACTACTTGTATAAGAAGTAGACGTTCCCCCGCTGACCACAACATTAACCAGAAATACACCGTATTGCCCTCCTGCCTGGCTGCTGGGAATGGTAGACGTTATGGATTGATTATTTCCCGCTGAGGTGTTTGTTTCAGTCAGTTTAAGATCAGTAGTTCCGTTGTGTAAATGTACTGACAGCGTTCCGGCTTGATTCGCGCTATACCTAATAGTTAAATTTTGGCCAGCGCAGACTGGATTAGGGCCAAGCGCCAGAATACGAAGCTGTGCGGATACTTTACCACAAAATAATATTGATGAAATAAACAGACATATAGAAATACGTATAAGTATGATCATAACTAATATAGCCGTTTTGAGTTTGTTAGGGTCTTGTGTATCGCATACACTGGCAAGAGGATTACCGCATAATTATTCCGGCTCGCTTGAATAGTCAAGCACTTTCAAACAGATGGTCGAATATTTTTATTGCAATTTTCCAAAACTTGAATTCTGCATATTTCAGGTAGCTGATAGTAACTTAGGAGCCTCAAAAAAGCACAAAGCGGGATTGGATTAAATCGTAACCTTGCTTTGGCCATTTCTGAGAAATAATCGTTACGGTACCTTCTTCTCGGTGATGCGCAACTATTCAATGATCTCGCCAAGGTTGCACCCATAACCCCAACAGGTTATAGTCAAGCCAATTCGATAGAGACCAAGTTGAAAACGCCCTAATTAAATAGCTTCGAACCCTGACAAGCGATCATAAAATACTTCGCCAATAAATACCGCCACTATGAAAAAAATCTTCGGGCAACGAACCCTGGCTTTTGCAGGCATTGTCTGGCTGACGGTTACAATAGCCTCGGCGCAAATTGGTCCAACAGGCGGCAGAGATACGTCGTTCACCGTGCGTAAATCGTATCTGCAGGAAAAGAAATACCACCCCGACATTACGCTGGCTGATTCAACACGACCAATGGGTGTTCAGGTAGCCAGAAACATTACCTACACTACCCCCATAGCTGGCCGAAACCTGCTATTAGATGTTTATTCTCCTCCTGCCTCTTCCACCAGGCTCTTTCCCGCCATTCTGATGGTTCATGGTGGGGGCTGGCGCTCTGGTGACCGCTCGCACAACAGTACACTGTCTGGTCAGCTGGCTGCCAAAGGCTATGTGGCCATCCCGGCGGAATATCGTCTGTCAACAGAAGCGTTATATCCGGCAGCGGTCCATGATCTGAAAGCGGCTATTCGCTGGATGCGGGCCAATGCCGCCAGGTACCATATTGATCTGGAGCGAATTGCAGTTCTGGGTTTTTCGGCGGGCGGACAGTTAGCCGCCCTGATAGGCAGTACGAACCAGAATCCAGCGTTCGAGGGGTCGGGTGGCAATGCCCGCTTTTCGAGCGAAGTACAGGCGGTTATCGATATTGACGGTGTGCTGGCCTTTATTCATCCCGAATCAGGAGAAGGGGATGATTCAAAGTCGACCTCAGCCGCTACGTACTGGTTTGGCTATTCCAAAAGTCAGAAACCCGAGTTATGGCAGGAAGCCTCAGCGCTTTCGCACATTGACAGGCATACACCACCCATTCTATTCATAAACAGTTCGGTAGATCGTATGCATGGCGGGCGCGACGATCTAATCAAAAAGCTTAGCGCCTTTGGCACCTATTCAGAAGTTCACACGTTTGCGGATGCACCCCATACGTTTATGTTTTTCAATCCGTGGTTTACGCCCACGCTGACATACATCGTTGACTTTCTGCGCCGGGTACTGCCGGAAAAATAAGAGAAGGCAGACCAGAAGTCAGATACCGGACGTTCGCAGTTATTGATTATGGATTCGTTGTTGAGACGGATTCGACCCGAAACCAGTCAAAATCGGCATAGCCTGAATCGTTTATCTGCGTGGTACGGGTACAGAATATGCCCATCTTAGCGCCAATCCAGCGCCCTACTTCGGCCTGGAATGGATCGCCGGTGTTCGTGAATGTCTGTCCATCCAGGCTGTAGCTAAACTGGCATTTTGCTCCTTCAGTCACCACAACCCGCAGATACACCGGGCTGCCTGCATTTACTTTAGCAATTACCTGTTCGGCTTCGGCTTTATTCTCCGATGCCTTTTTGCAAACGCCATAGACCAGACTAACCCCATCCTTGCTGCTTTTCAGCACCAGGTTAGCATAGCTCAGGCCCATGACAATCAGTCCAACGCGTTCATTCTCCAGTTTCGGATTCGGCTTAAAGGTCAACTTTGTGGTCGCCATGAATCGCTCGGCCGGAAACTTTTGCAGCAACAGATTCGGTACGTCCCAGTTATTTTTGGCGTCTTCCGGCGTTTTGTAAGAATATAAGCGCAGAAAGCTCTGGTTGCTGGTGGTATGCCAAATGCCTTTAGGGTTCGCCTGCCACTGCCATTGTCGCCCGAGCGTCATTGTGTTGAACTCGTCCGACTCGGCCGGAGTAGCTATCGAAAATTCTTTGCCGGGAGTGGGCCCCGCTACGGTCGGTTTTTTATGCGTCAATACCGGTTCTCCTTTCCCGTCGCCGTCTGTATCGATACCGATCACGGGCCAATCATTCACCCACTTCATCGGTTGCAGATGCACGACTCGGCCATACGCTTCCTTGTCCTGAAAATGTAGAAACCAGTCTTCACCGGGTTTACCATTCACGGGCTCTGTATCAACCCAGGCTCCCTGATGAGGCCCATTGATTGGGCTTTTTCCCTGATCCATCACTACTTTCCGTTCGTAGGGACCGTAGATGTTTTTTGATCGTAGCACGAGCTGCCAACCTGTGGAAACCCCACCGGCCGGAGCGAAAATGTAGTAGTAGCCGTTCCGTTTATACAGCTTCGGACCTTCGATGGTGGGGTCGGTTTCGTGGCCGTCGTAGACGATGGCTCCTTCATCCATGACTTTAGTGCCTTCGGCGTTGAGCTTCTTGACCGTAAGAATGCTTTTGATCCCGGCCCGACTGCCAGCCCAGCCGTGTACCAGATACACCTGGCCGTTGTCGTCCCAGAGCGGGCACGGGTCAATCAGACCTTTTCCGCCCTCAACCAGTACCGGCTCCGACCAGGGACCGGCGGGATTGGTTGCTTTGGTCAGGTAAATGCCAAAATCGGGGTCAGGGTAATAGATATAAAATTCCTTGTTGTGATATCGGATGGCGGGCGCCCACACTCCGTTGCCATGCTGGGTTTTCTCAAAATGCTCGAATGGCGGCTGGCGTTTCAGCGCATGGCCAATGATGGTCCAGTTGACCAGGTCTCTGGAATGGAGGATAGGTAGACCGGGAATGGCATCAAAGCTCGACGCAACCAGATAATAATCGTCGCCCACCCGGCATACATCCGGGTCAGAATAGTCAGCGTTCAGGACGGGATTTTTGTAGCTTCCATTGCCTAAATCAGCCACCCATACGTTGGATACCGATGAAGTAACGGTAGCTGATGACGTGGGTTTGGGCCGGGCCGTTTGGGCAAGCCCCGACGTTGTTAGTAAGAACAATAAACTTACTACGGGTAGTAGCTTCATGCGAGTAGTGTTATTGGACGTTAGGTACCCAGCCCATTTCGCCAGAAAAAATAGTTGCCAGCGTATAGGCGCGGGTCTCTTTGGGAGAAAGCTGTTTCGCCCAGCCTGCCCGCTTCGATGGATTTCCACCCGCCCCCGTGCTTCCGGCTTCAGCGTACAGAACCGTCTTTTCATTGGCGGCATTGCCCCAATTGTCCCAGCCGACGGGCAAAATATGGTCGCCCATGTGGGTCCGGATGAAAATCGTTTTGGCATAGGGTCGCCAGGGACGGCCCAGGTAAACTTTTTTAGCGGCTGGATCTGCGATCAGTTTACAGTCGAAAAAAACGAAACCGTAGGGCTGGTAGTCGGGGGTGGCCGCTGCGGTAATAAAGGAATCGGACAGGCTTTTGATGGTACACGACTGGAAAACGGAGATTGATTTGCCGAAGATGAAGTCGGTTGTGCCCTCAATCAAACAGTTCTCATAATACTGCCGACTGCCTTCGGCGGCTGCATAGAGCGTATCCTGGTTGCCCAGCAGGCGGCAGTTTTTACAAACAAACCGATCCCCTTCTACGTGAAGGGCTACCGCCTGCCCAACGCGCCCGGCCGTGTTTTGAATGGTCAGATTCTCCAGAATAACATCGGGCGCATCGACCCGAACGGTATAGGAGGTATAGGTACTGTATTTGTCACTGCCGGTCCCGTCCCTGCCACCGGGATACGCTTTCCCCGAATAGTCATTTCCCGTAATGATTACGCCTTCTTTACTTTCACCGATGATATGAATATTGGGCTTCCAGGAAGGGATGACGAGCTTCTCGGTGTAGACCCCGTTTTTTACGTACAGGGTTACCCGCACCTGCATATGATCGCGGAAGCTGTTGACGGCTTCCTGAATGGTTCTGTAGTTACCGCTGCCATCCTGAGCAACTGTGAACGATACGGTGGCCGTAGGCGATAGCGTCGCCTGACTCCGTCCGGGAATGGCGTTGATCAACAGGCAAGTGATGAGAAGCAGTTGTTTCATGTGATGAAATAGAACGTTCAACAAGCTCAGGATCGAGTAGGCAGCTACCCGGCCAGCCAGGTATTCACTTTACGCTCTGCGGCTTTACAATCCGGTCGGCTAAATCGAGCTTCAGCGACTTGATGTTCGACAGGACGATTTCGGCGATACGCCGGGCGCCCAGTTCGTTGAAATGGGTGTTATCGTCTTTTCCTTCCGGGTAGTTAGGATGCTCACCGGGAGCAAGCTGAAGGAATAAAAGTTTGGAATGCTCTACGCCAAACTGTTGCAGGAGTTGCTGGCTTTGCGTATCCAGGTCGATTAAGGGTGTTTTATACTCAGCAGCCACTGTACGTACCAGTTCAGAATAGACCGTATGTGTTCCTTCAATTTTTCCGGCCGCATCGAACTTCCTGCGGGCGACGGGGGTGATGAGCACGGGAATGGCTTTCCTGGCCCGGCTTTCGGTAATAAATCGAGCCAGGTTAGCTTTAAACTCCGTCTCGGTCGTGTAACTTTTTTTCGTATTCACCTCGTCGTTATGCCCAAACTGGATGAACACATAGTCGCCTTCCTGTAGGCTATCCGCTACCGGCTGCCAGCGGTTTTCTTCGATAAAGGTTCGAGTACTCCGGCCGTTCTGCGCCCGATTATCGACCGTTACGGTCTGATCAAAAAAATAAGCGAAAGGCATGCCCCAGCCCGTTTCCGGGTAGGCTTTCACCGGCTTGATGGACATGGTCGAATCGCCAATCAGATAAACCGTAATCTTGTCGGGGGGTGTGGTAAAAGCGGAAAGTGTCAGCAGGCTGAACACGGCCCAGATTCTCAGGAATAGACGCATGCCCATGGTTCGGTTTTATTTGATTGACGACAGGATCAGGTTCTTTTCCAGCGCCCCCTTGTTAAACTCGGCTTTGGTCTGTGCTTTCGCTACGTCGGTGTTTTTTACCTCAATCGCCTGGCTGCGCTCGCCATTTATTGAAAACAGCAGACTGGCCTGAGGGTCATACTGGATCGAGTCGAAGGTAAGATTATTGCTGTTGTCAACCAGAATGACGGGCTTCGTGCTTTTAGTGATGAGCTGTACCTGTTTGAACCGAATGCCGCTTGCATCAATCAGCTCCACGCCTTTATCGGTCTGCAGCACCAGCTTTTCCATCGTAATATTGCTGATGGGCATTTCGGGTAAGCCGCGGACGAAGACGCCTTTTGTGGCTCCGCTGCAAACAATATTCTCAAAACGCATATTCCGGAATACCGGCGTTCCCTCATTAACAACCGGACGCTCGTCGCGCTCGCCGTCGGTAGCGAACTTGACAAAATAATACATGTCGAAGAAGATGGCTTCCTGCGCAATGTTTTTCATATAGATGTCTTTGGCGTAGATATGCTCTACTACACCGCCCCGACCACGTACTGACTTGAAGCGTAAGCCTTTGTCGGTACCCATGAACGTACAGTTGTAAACGAAGATATTACGTGCTCCTCCGCTCATTTCGCTACCGACCACAAACCCGCCGTGGCCGTTATAGACGGTATTGTTCCGGATTACGCCATTTTCCGTAGGCATGCCGCGTTTACGGCCTTCTTCGTCCTTTCCCGATTTGATGCAGATGGCATCATCGCCGACGTCCAGTGTACAGCCCTCGATGAGGAAGTTCTTACAGGATTCGATGTCCATACCGTCGCCATTGTGCGCATACTCCGGGTTCTTGGTGGTCACGTTTCGAATTGTCAGGTCCTGACACATCAGGGGATGCAGGCACCAGGCCGGCGAGTTCTGGAACGTAACGCCTTCCAGCAAAACTTTTTTGCAGCTGGTCAGGACCAGCAGGTTGGGCCGCAGAAAGTCTTTCATATCGGCAAAATCCTGCGGTTGTTTCCCGGCCGTCAGCAGCATGCTTCGGTTTTCGGTACTGGCCCGTTTGAACTGCTCACTCGGATACCAGGTTTTGCCGTCATCTTTGAGCACACCACCCGATTCCACCTTCTCTTTCCACTGACTTTCGGTCAACTGGCTTTTATGAACGGCCCGCCAAACGTCGCCGTTGCCATCCACGATTCCCTGGCCGGTAATCGCCACGTTTTCCAGGTTGACGCCCGATATGGGGGACTGATTGCGGGCTGCCCGTTTGCCTTCGTATGTGCCTTCAACCAGAGCGTACTGGCTTTTGTCGGTCGTAAACAGCAGGGTAGCCGCCTTTTTCAGGTGCAGGTTTACGTTGCTTTTCAGCTCAATGGGCCCGGTCATCCACAGTCCGGCGGGTACCAGCACCACACCACCGCCTTTCTGGCTACAGGCCAGAATAGCCGCATTGATCGCCTTGGTGCTCAACGTAACGCCATCTGGTTTGGCACCATGCGCCAGAATCGTTATGGTGTCCTTCCGAAAAGCGGGTTGGGTAACCTTCGGCAGGTTCGTCCAGCTATAGGGTGAAGTTGTCTGGGCCGTAGCCGCAAACGGAGCCAGTGCAGAAAACACAAGGCTTAGGAATCGATGGGTTGTCGTCATAGTTTTTTACAATCTACCGGCCTGTAAGAAGAAGGAAAGCAAACCAGGCTGAATCGGATGATCTGCTTTCCCTAGCTTTTTATTGATACCCCTGATTTTGGGTAAACTCGGATTTGTTCGTCACGGCATCTAACTGGGTTTGCGGAATGGGGCGTACAACATGGTAGTCCTGAAGATTGACGGCATTGTCTGGTGCGTAAGTCCGAATGCGCTCCAGCAGTTTACCGGTACGTTTCAGATCGAACCAGCGAATCTGCTCACCGGCCAGTTCCCGGGCCCGTTCATCCAGGATGAAATCAAGCGTCACCTGAGCGGGCGCAATCTGCATGGCAGCGGTTTTACCGGCTTTGGCAGCCCGTGTACGTAACACGTTGATGTAATCGGCAGCGGCCTGCAGGTTACCCAGTTTCATCTGCGCTTCAGCAGCAATCAGGTAGACCTCGGCCAGCCGGATGACAAACACATCGCGTGCGCTTTGTGCCTCGTTTAAACTGGCCCGGGTTGGGTCCATAAATTTCGACAGGGTCGGGTAACGCAGGTTGTCTTTTACAGTTCCGTTTGCGTTATAGATCTTACTGCGGTCGTAAATCTGGTACTTCCGGGTCGCTTCAAAAGCATCCGGGATTTCTTTTCTCGTGCAGTACACCGCTGTATCCCCCAGGTTCATACCCGCCGGACGAGAGGTGGAGTTAGCCCGCCAGACTTCCATAAACGAACCCTCGTAGCGCGCATCGTCATCGCTGTACAGATCGAGCAGGAAACGGGTTGGCATATACCGGTTAAACGGACGCCCATAGGCGATGTCACGTGTCATACCCGGCCGGTCGTCGTACTTCATTAAAAACAGCAGGTGGCCGTTGTTGCTGCCCCGGTTGTGGCCATAGGGGTTAAACGTTGAGTTTGCCAGGTCATTAATGGCCAGATTCGTGGAATAATCGACGACGTAGATGGCTTCCTTCGTTTTCAGATTACTCATCTTCCACAGGTCGGCATAATTAGCTTCCAGCTTATAATTGGTATTCGCCAGCACAGCCTGCGCCATTTCGAGCGCTTCTTTGTTCATGCCCCGGGTCAGATACATCCGCGCCAGAAACGCCTGAGCGGCCCCTCTCGTTACTTTGCCGTATCTAGGCTGCGTAACGGGCAGATTGGCGACGGCAAACTTTAAATCCTCGAAGATCTGGTTGTAAATCGTTTCGGTAGGGGTGCGGTTGGCCGTTGACACAATCCCGTTGGTTTCCTGCGTCGTAAAATGAACGTTACCCCAGGTTTCAACGATGTGCCAGTAATAAAAAGCCCGCAGGAACCGCAGTTCCCCCTCGCGAATTGGGCGTAAAGTGGCCGACAGACCAGCTTTATCGATGCGGCTAATGCCGCCGTTGCACAGATTGACAGCTGCGTAAAACTCCCGCCATTCGTTGGTCAGGGCGGCATTACTACTTTGAAGATTCAGGTATTGGGTCAGATCACGATAGGCTTCACCCGAGCCGCTCGTCCAGATGTCGGTACCGGTTTCGGCTATGTTGTAGCCTTCTTCCTTGCCGTACCACCAGCGCTGATACGTATAGGCTGCGTTAACCAGGGTTTCGAAGCCCTCGGGGGTCGTATAGACCGTTTCGGCGGTCAGACCGCTCGGGTTAAATTCTTCCAGTGTGTCTTTGCACGAAAGCAGGGTAAGCAGGGACAACGCCAGTAACCCCGTTTTTTTGACAATGGATAAGCACATAACTGGTAAAGGGTTAGGGGTTATAGATTAACATTCAGGCCAAACACATAGAGCTTGGTCATGGGGAAGTTCTCCGAGCCACCCCGCTCCGGGTCGTAGTTTAGCTTCGTAAACGTGAACAGGTTTTTGCCCGTTACGTACAACCGAACACCCCGAATGACCTTTGAGCGGAGAAAGCTGGCGGGTACGTTATAAGCCAGCGTAATGTTCCGAATGCGGGCGTAGGTGCCGTTAACATACCCAAGCGTCGATAGATATTTCAGGCCGCCGTTCTTGTTCGGACGCGGATAGGCGTTCGTCGGATTTTCGGGTGTCCAGTAGTCCAGACCCGCTGTGCTGTTGCCAACACCCTGCTGGTCGAACCGGGCCGACCGGTCGGAGTTAATCATCTGGCCGACACGAGCGTACAGGAATACATTCAGGTCGAAGCCTTTGAATTTAACGGTGTTATCAAAGCCGCCACTCCATTTCGGGCGGGGGGTACCCAGAATGATCCGGTCGTTAACCGCATCGATTTTACCGTCGCCGTTCTGGTCTTTCACTTTAATCTCGCCGGGTAGCTGCGTCGGCGATAGTTTGGCGGCTGCGTCGGCTTCGGGGGTTTGCCAGATACCCAGTTTTTCGTAGTCGTAGAAAACGTTGATGGGATAGCCAATAAACCAGCCGTTTCCAATGTCATTACCGCCGGTGACCAGTTCCGTGATTTCTTCCTTGTTCCGCGTAAAGGTGACGTTACTCGACCAGCTCAGGTTTGGCATGCGGATGTTCGTACTGCCCAGTGTAACTTCAACCCCGCGGTTGCGCGTTTTGCCGATGTTTTGTTTCACAGTCGTTACGCCCGTTGTTGGCGGTAGGCCGCGATCCAGCAGCAGGTCGGAGGTGCGGGTGTCGTAGTAGTCAACCGACGCATTGATCCGGCCATTCAGCAGGCCAAAGTCCAGACCGACGTTTTTGGTGTACGATAACTCCCAGCCTAATTCCGCGTTTCCTACGTTCCGGGAGAAGGTGTAGGCCGGAGCAGGGACGTCGTCATACCCGAAAGCCAGCCGGGTCAGGGTTGTTTGCGTAGCATACGGCCCTGATGGGTCGTTGCCGGCTACACCGTAACTCGCCCGCAGTTTCAAATCGCTCAGTCCCTTTACGCCCTGCATAAATTTTTCTTCGATAATCCGCCAGGCAAAAGCAGCCGAGGGGAAGAACGTCCATTTATTCCCCGTTGCTAGCTTGGAGGAACCGTCTTCCCGAGCGGTCAGGGTTACTAAATACCGATCGCGGAACGCGTAATTCAACCGACCGGCGAAGGACACAAGGTTGTTTTGTGAATAGGCCGAGTTGATCTTGATCTCTTCTGTTGCGCTACCCAGCGAGTAGAACAACTGAGACGGTAAGAGCTGATTGACACCCGAAGCGGCTACATTATCGGACATATTGCCGATATAGCTGGCAATACCGGTCAGGGTCATGGCATGCTGGCCTGCGCTCCGCTGATACGTAACGACGTTTTCCCAGTTGATGCTGCGGCTGTTGCTGGCGTTGTACATAGACAGGGATTTACCCGTCAGCGAGCGATCAATGGACTTGGGCGAAGCATAGGAACCGTCCCGAATCGAGGCCAGGTTGACGCCAATCGTACTCCGGGCCGTAAAGCCTTTGAACGGGGTTATCTCAAGATAACCATTGGTCAGAATGCGGGTTGTCAGCACCGAGTTGTTGAATACGTTCGGCTGCTCATCCGATAAAGGGTTGGCCGTCTGGCCGTCCAGCATGATGTAGTTGAAGTTGCCGTTGGCATCATAAAGCGAACCCAGCGGACTGATTTTATTAGCCTGATTGAGCGGGTCCCGGCGTAAGCTCTGGTTGTAATACGTAAGCTGGCTCTGGAGCCCAATCTTCATCCAGTCGGTAATGGTGTAGTCAACGTTCAGGCGACCCGTATACCGCTTTAACTCATCGAGCTTCAGGATGCCTTTTTCGTTGAAATAATCAACGGATACGTAGGACTTCAACCGATCGGTACCCGCGCGGATACCAACCTGATAATCCTGTTGCAGGCCATTATGAATCAGGGCATCCTGGTAGTCGGTCCAGAGACCTTTCTGTAGGGCATCGTATTCGGCTACGTTCGTAAAAATAGCAGCATCATCGGCCGGACTCTTCCAGACACCAGCCGCCCGCCAGGCTTCGCGCTTGAAATCACGAAAGCCATTGATGTCCATTGCCTTTGGGTACATCGTTACCTCCGAGATACCCGAATAGGCATTGAACGAAATGTCGGGTTTGCCCGTCTTTCCCTTTTTCGTCGTAATCAGAATTACCCCGTTGGCACCCCGCGATCCGTAAATGGCGATGGACGACGCATCCTTAAGGACGTCCATCGTTTCGATGTCATTGGCGTTGATGTCTTCCAAGTTACTGTACTGGATACCGTCGACAATAATCAGCGGTGCATTATTACCACCAATCGAACGGTTACCGCGTATAGAGATGTTTACCCGGGCGCCTGCCTGTCCGCTGCTGCGGGTAATGTCGGCTCCGGCAATCTTACCCTGAGCGGCTTCCAGTACGTTGGCGGTTGGCACTTCCTTTAACTCTTCACTCTTTAGTTGTACGACCGAGCCGGTCAGGTCTTTCTTCCGCACTGCTCCGTAGCCAATCACCACGACTTCATCCAGCGCACTTACGTCAGGAACCAGTGATACATTGATCGTTTCCTGATTGCCGACCTGTATGTCCTGGCTCTGATAGCCGACAAACGAAAACATCAGCACGACTCCATTGCCGTCGGGTACGGTTAGTCTGAAGGCTCCGTTAGCGTCCGTTGTTGAGCCCCGCGTGGAGCCTTTCACCACAACGCTAACCCCGGGCAGGCCGGCATTTTTCTCATCCGTGACCTTCCCCGTAACTACCCGGTCTGCCGACTCAGCGTTTTGAGGTTCTACTCTCGTATGCCCATCGGCTTCGAGAACGATCTGACCTCCTACGAGTCGGTAGGCCAGCCTTAACGGTTTGAGCAGTTCGTTCAGCGCTTCATTCAGGCGTTTATCCGTCAACGAGATCGTAACCGGCTGATCCACATTAACGGCTTTCGAACTGTACACAAACCGGGCGGCCGTCTGGCGTTCAATTTGCGCAAGTACCACGCGTAATCGCTGTCCCTCTATTTTTAAGGTAACCGGTCGGTTCATCAATTCCTGACCGTACCCATCCAGGGCCAGCGAAACACTTGCGCCGACCAGAATCAGCATGAGCTGCACTACCGAAAAGTGTATAAGCCCCATAAACGGTTTAGTCCGCCGATTTGAAAAGCTGCTTATACTGACAGTTTCAAGTTTTTTCATATGCTTAAGGGTTTTATTTACTATATCGTTGACAAGTTGCTCCTTCTGGGTTGCGTCGTTGATCGGCTGGCCGAAGCCGGAGAAAGTTGGTGCTGGCTCATATCAATCGCCTGAGTAGGTTTTCTAAAGTTCAGAGGGGTGGCCCACAAGTCTCGCCATTAGCTATTAGCTTGAATGCCGGAGAGAAAATTGGAACAGACATTCTAGCGTCCGCAGCCTTTTCCACTAATCAGGATGGTAGTTCCCTGCACCTGATAAGTAGCCTTCAGGGCGGCACAGATGATTTCCAACTGGGTATGGAGCGGCTGATTCGTCAGATCAGCCGTTAGGGGGCAACTGTTTATTTCTTCGTTTTCTGCCTCGAAATCAATTCCATACGCCTGCTCCATCCGCGCTAACACGTCCGCGAGGGGCGTATCATCAAACTGAAAAGCAATTGATTTCTTTTCAGCTATCGGCGTTTGTATGATGCGGGGCGAGTCGACAAGGCCCGTTACAAAGTGTTGTTCTTGCTCAAAAAACGTAGCGGTCTGATTGGGACTTAATACTACTCCATTGGTTGTCACCTCTTTCTTTGGGGTGTCTTTGTATACCGCAACCCGCCCGGTTACCACTTCAACCCGAACCTGTTGGGCGCTCGACGGGCTTCTGACGAAAAAGCTTGTTCCCAGAACCTTTGTTACGACGCTGCCCGCGTGAACATAAAAGGGTCGGGAGGGCATTTTCGCCACCTGAAAAAAGGCGTCGCCGGTCAGATAAACGACTCTCTTTTCTACGGTGAAATGCTTCGGAAAGCGTAATGAGCTGTGTGTGGCCAGTTGAACCGCGCTCCCATCTTCCAGGCGAATGAGCAGAGGCTGGCCAGAAGTGTTTGTTCGTTCCAGCCAGTCCGACTTGCTAAGGGCTATTGACGAATCAACCGCTGTCGACGTAGTACTTGTCGAATAGGTGAAATACCACCAGCCCACCAGCAGTAGAGAAGCCGCAATCCCAATCCAGCGATACCGCGCCGTTTGTAAGGGAAGTACTCGCCCCGGACTATTCTTCGGCTCAGTATCCATCTTACGTTGGATCTGATTCCAGAGTCGGTTCTCGAGCTCGTTCATGTCGAGCTCTGCTTCCGATGAACTGGTTTCGGTTTCCAGCAAGCCGTACCAATGCTCAACAAATGCCCGTTCAGCCGGTGTACACTCTCCTCTGAGGTATTTCTGTAAGAGTTGCCCAAATTTTTTGCGGCTCATGAATCGTTAGCAATGGATTTACACTAACTAAGTCAAACACCCGGGCTAAAGACCGCAAATAGTTTTATCAATTATTTGAATTGTCTAGTATTTGTGGGTATTGTCAGTAAATTTTATTGAAATAATACTATAGAATGAACGCCCTAAGTGGGATGAGGTAATACCTGATTATAGCAAACAAGAGAAGAACAAGCCGGTGAGAATATAGTCTCGCAAATAGATACGCAGCGCTTTAATTGCCTGGCTGAGATGGTATTCAACTGTCCGCTCGGGTACGTTCATTCGGGACGAAATCTCTTTTACCGATTGATACTCAAGGCGGTTCAGTCTAAAAATCTGGCTGGTCTTCTCGGGGAGGTCATTTAACTGCCTTTCAACGGCCTCAATTAGTTCGTCCAGATCCATTTGCTCTTCGGTCGTCGATGAGGCTTCCGGGAGGTGGGTATAAGCGTACTCTGCGTATTTCTCGTGAATCAGGTTTGATTTGATGTGATTGATGGTCGCATACCGAACGGCAGTAAACAGGTATGCGTCCAGGCGTTCAATACGTAACTCATGACGACGTTCCCACAATTTGAGGAAAATGTCCTGGACTAGCTCCTCAACCGCGTCCAGCGATTCGATTTTACGTCGGGCAACGCTATACAGCTTTTTCCAATACCGCTGATAAATCTCCCGAAAAGCGGCCTCGTCTCCTGTACGAAGGCGGATAAGGAGTATCTCGTCGGGTAGCGATTTAAGATTCATAGGTAAGGTTCCCAGTCTGATTGTGGATTGGACTTTTCCGAGAAACAGCCTTGCCTCTAGAAAGTGGGCTGCTGTTTATCCGTGTTATTAAGTTGGGAAGCCTGCTTAAATCTGCCAAGTAAAAGTTTAACTATTTCTGCGCAATCGTTGCCGGGAACGTTATCAATTCGATCAAATAGCGAAAAAGTGGTTCATAAGGGCCTATTTTTGATGAAGATGTGATGTGGTAACCTAAACTTCTTTTATTGCTGCAATTTGTACTTTTTCTGTGGTCAGCTTAGCAAATAGGCATCCTACATCAACTCGATTACCTGGGTTCAGTAGTTAGAGTTAAGCTGTGTTTTCAGTGACAATTACAGGCACAAACGCTTACTACTTCATCCCACCAGCCGTTGATTCACGCACCACCAGCTTCGTGGGCAGTTTTTGAATGTCGCTAATGGGTTTATGCTGAGGTCGTTCAATCTGGAGAATTAGCCGCTCAGCCGCCATCTGCCCAATTTCCTGGGCGGGTTGTTCAATAGTAGTCAGGGGAGGAGCGAGCAGATGAGCCACAGTTAAATTGGTGAAGCCCACTAAGGCTACCTGCTCGGGTATCTGCACACCAAACTGACGTAGAGCCGTCATACAACCGAGAGCCAGCCGGTCACTGGCCGTAAAAATTGCATCGGGCGCCGGTGACTGGCTCAGTAGTTCGCTTACGATCGGGTCAATTTCGTGCTGCCCCAGGCCAACGTGCCGAATCAGCGTTTCGTCGAAAGGAAGGCCGTGTTTTTCGAGCGCAGCCCGGTAGCCCGCCAGCCGCTCCTGTGTAATAGACATATAGGTCGCAATGCCAATATGGGCAATGCGTCGGCGACCCGCCTGAATCAGGTGTTCGGTGGCGGCAAAGGCGCCTTCGTAATTGTCGGCAATAATTTTAGGAACGTCCAGCGCGGAGGCCACGCGGTCGAACAGCACCAGGGGGAATTTTTTGTCGTGCAGGGACTGCAAATGCGCAATGTCGGTTGTCTGGCTCGACAGCGACAGCAGCAGCCCGTCTACTTTCCGAACCAGAGCCTGCTGTACGGCAATCAGTTCGCGCTCGTAGTTTTCGTGGCTCTGCATGATCATGACGTGGTAGCCCCGGTTGTAAGCTATAGCTTCGATGCCGTTGATCGCCTGCGAGAAAAAGTGGTTGGCAATCTGCGGCACAATCACCCCCAGCACCTTACTACGATTCGCTTTCAGGCTTAGAGCAATTGGATTAGGTCGGTACTCCATTCGTTCGGCATACTCCATAACCAGCCGTTTGGTTTCCGGGCTGATTTCGTAGCTGCCCCGCAAGGCCCTGGAAACAGTTGAGGTGGACAGATTAAGTGCCCGCGCGATGTCCTTGATGGTGATTGCTTCCACGGTAATGGCGCTTTAATGCGTACTTCAATAAGTCCTGTTCGTAAAAATTTACTTGTTAGCCACCGGCAACGTTCCCGACAACGATTGCGTGAAAAAAGCCGCCTGATTCCTTTTTTTTGCCTGATTCTGCCCCTAATCTTACACTGCATAACTCGTATTCGAATGCAACTTTCTGCTGATTATCTGCTGAATCAGGCCACTCTCGACGTGGCTGTTTTGCCCGATTCCAGGCTGCATTTGCCCGAAACCGTATTGCAATTCGGTACGGGTGCCCTGCTGCGTGGCCTGCCCGACTACCTGATTGATAAGGCCAACCGGCAGGGGCTGTTCAATGGCCGGATCGTGGCTGTTAAATCAACGAACGGAGGTGACTTATCGGCCTTTCGTGAACAGGATAACCTGTATACGCTCTGTGTCCGGGGCGTTGAGCAAGGGCAGATTAGCGAAGAAAATAGCATTTGTTCGGCCATTAGCCGGGTCCTATCAGCCAGCAGCCAGTGGGCCGAGATCCTCGAAGTAGCCGCCAGTCCTGACCTGCAGGTGGTCATCTCAAATACCACCGAAGTTGGCATTCAACTGGAGCAGGATGACGTTCGGCAGGAGCCCCCCAGGTCATTTCCAGGCAAGCTGCTGGCGGTTTTGCTGGCCCGTTACCTGGCCTTTGAGGGCGATCCGGCGCGGGGCCTGGTCATTGTCCCGACCGAACTGGTGGTCGATAACGGCAGCAAGCTGGAACGCATCGTGCTGGAACTGGCGCACCGTAACGGCCTGGATACTGAGTTTATCGACTGGCTCGAATCGGCTAATACGTTTTGCAACTCCCTGGTGGATCGGATCGTGCCGGGTACGCCCGACCCAACCACGCACCAGAATCTTGAAGCGCAACTGGGTTACGAAGACAAGCTGCTCACCATTGCCGAAACCTATCGGCTCTGGGCGATTGAGGTGCCGCCAGGAGCCAGCGAAGAACGGGTCCGGGCCGCGCTGTCGTTCCACGAGGCCGACCGGGGCGTCTGGATTCAGCCCAACATTACCCTGTTTCGCGAACTGAAACTCCGCCTGCTCAATGGGGCGCATACGCTTAGTTGCGGCCTGGCTCATCTGATCGGTTGCCGCACCGTTTCAGAGGCCATGCAGCATGAAACCTTTTCTGTTTACATGCGGAGCTTACTGCTGGCTGAATTAGTGCCCGGCATTCCGTATGCGATGGACGAGAAAACAGCTCAACGGTTTGCGCTGGATATCCTCGATCGGTTTCAGAATCCCTACATTGAACATCGCTGGCTGGCCATCACCATGCAGTACTCGGCTAAAATGCAGCAACGTATCGTGCCAACGCTCCTGCATTACTACACTCAATTTGGCACCGTGCCCCGTTACATGGCCATGGGACTGGCGGGCTACCTGCTCTTCACCCGCCCGATCCGCGAAAGCGAGGGCGTCTGGTACGGCGAATGGGCGGGTGAAGCCTATTCCATTCAGGATGAGCGGGCGGGCTATTTTGCCGAGCTGTGGCAGTCGAAGTCAGCCGAGGCTCTGGTGACCATCGTGCTGGAAAACCGTTCGCTCTGGGGGCATGACCTTGCCCAACTACCCGGTTTGGCCAAAGCGGTATCGACCTATTTGACTCAGTTTATCACCCACGGCCCGGCTGCTACGGTGGCTACGTTCTTTACCCGTCCCGAATCTGTTTCGCTATGACCCGCTCCGTTCTGCATCTGCATCCTGATGACTCTGTATTAGTAGCCTTAACTGATTTGCCCGCTGAGGAACTGATCGCATCAGGTTCTACAACCCTGCTAACCACAGAGGTTATTCCGGCCAAACATAAACTGAGTTTACGTAACCTGGCACCTGGCGATCCCATTACGATGTACGGTGTGCTGGTAGGCCACGCCAAACAGCCCATCCCGGCGGGTAGCCGACTAACGACATTTAACGTGAAGCACGCTACCAGCGACTACCGTCTGTCTGATGCTACCTATACGTGGGCACCCCCTGCTCTGGACCAATGGCGGCACCGCACCTTTCAGGGCTATCATCGCGAGGACGGGCGCGTTGGTACGGCGAATTACTGGTTAGTGATTCCGCTTGTTTTCTGCGAAAACCGCAACATTTAGGTATTGGAAGCGGCCCTGACTGATGCGCTTGGCTACGGCCGGGTCGATTCCTACGTGCAGCATGCCCGGCAATTGGCCGCGCTGGTAGAAACTGGTCGCAGTCCGGATGAACTCTTGACGGCTTCTTTTGCCAGTACTGTAACCGGACTAGGAGCGGCTCGCAACCGACTCTTTCCGAACGTAGACGGGGTGAAGTTCCTGACGCATGACGGCGGCTGTGGCGGTACGCGCCAGGACGCGCAGGCGCTGTGTGGTTTACTGGCGGGCTACATTACGCACCCCAATGTGGCCGGAGCTACGGTGTTGAGTTTAGGTTGCCAGAATGCCCAGATCGCTCTGTTGCAGGATGAGATTCAAAAGCGGTCGCCCGGCTTTGCCCGTCCCCTGTACATTTTGGAACAGCAGCAAATTGGTACGGAAGAATCCCTGCTCGATCAGGCCATGCGGCAAACGATGGCCGGGCTGATCCAGGCCAACGCCTGCAACCGGCAGCCAGCCCCGCTCAGTAAACTAACTGTTGGTCTGGAATGTGGCGGCTCCGATGGTTTTTCAGGCATCTCGGCTAACCCCGTACTGGGGCAGGTATCGGACCGGCTGGTAGGCCTGGGCGGTACAGTTATCCTCTCCGAATTTCCCGAACTCTGCGGAGTAGAGCAGGAACTGAGCGACCGCTGCGTCGACCGGGCTACAGCCAGCCGATTCCGGCAGTTAATGGACATTTACGCGCAACGGGCTCGTGAAGCGGGTTCCGGCTTCGATATGAACCCTTCGCCGGGCAACATCAAGGACGGCCTCATTACCGATGCTATGAAATCGGCGGGAGCCGCTAAAAAAGGAGGGTCGTCGCCCATTGTGGATGTGCTCGATTATCCCGAGCCCGTCACCCGACCCGGTCTGAGCCTGCTCTGCACGCCCGGCAACGACGTAGAGTCCACGACGGCCGAGGTAGCCTCGGGTGCCACGGTGGTGCTATTCACGACCGGATTAGGGACACCGACAGGCAATCCCATTGCACCGGTGGTGAAACTGTCGAGCAATACGGCCTTAGCCAATCGGATGCCCGATATTATCGACATCAACACCGGAACGATCATAGACGGCACCGAAACGCTCGATCAGGTCGCTGACCGACTGCTCGATTACGTTATCGCCGTAGCGAGTGGTGAAGCCGAGGTAGCGGCTGTGCGCCACGGCCAAAACGATTTCATCCCCTGGAAACGGGGCGTATCCCTTTAATTGTGTTTCTAACCGACGACCTTCTGCTCCGCACCCAAGTCGTTCGCTGGCTCTATCACGAGTACTTAGGCACTAAGCTTACGCCAGATGACGTGCAAGGGTAATACCATTCTGGTAATCAATACGATATAAGCCTAAAGGACTTTTGATCAAAAGTCCTTTAGGCTTATATCGTATTGATTAATTTTTTACCACATTGTACAACAGATATAAGACCCATGAAGATGCTTATTTCTTTATTGATACTATTGTATACTTAATTTTAATAGGTTTTTCGTTAGGTGTAGGGCTTAAAGTACTTTCTGTCATACATAGTGTATGACACACAAACACGAAAAAAGAAAGCATTGACAAAGATGAAGTGTTATGCACTACATAAATTTGTAGCCGTAAGGAAGGACTTGCTCAACTTAGGTGAAGAAATTTTTTCTTTAATCTATTGAGTAAAAGATAAACTATGCCGATAGAGACATTGGAAGTTTATATTAAGAACAAATGCGTATCTTGCCATCACAAGGAAATAGTAATTAAAATTAGTGTTTCCTGTACATAGAGTGCAGTTCAACTATAGTTCAAACCATAATGAATACAACTAAACGCATACCTATTATAGAGGTAGACCAATGGTTAAAATATTGGGATACAGTTGCTTTTGACTCTGAAAGAGGCAGAAAACAACCACAGCATAAATTTTTTATTTTTTCGATCAATGCAGGATTACTAAAAAAGTTATCTAAGGTGTACCCGAGGAAGGCCGATGAACAGCGCGATATAGAGATTGGAATTCAGAGAAAACATGATCCTGCTAGATCTACAGAGATCAAAAAATATATACACAGGGGTTATCCTCTATCTGAGATGGCTTCTACCAATTCTATTCCTGATAAATTGAAAAGTTTACAGATGCCTGGATGGCTACCAACAGTCATTGTTGCAAACATATTAACCAAAGGTACTCGTAGAGGTAAAGAAGAAATTAATGAGCATGATTTAATTACAATAGAGAAAGATGCTTCAGGTAACTGGCTAAAATTACCAGATAATGTTAGTAATGAAGCTTGGATTCCTCATATACCTCCCATTGAAATAATTGATGGGCAACATAGGCTTTGGGCTTTTGATAAAGATGATTCATTGACTGAAAATTATGAGCTACCTGTAGTGGCTTTTATCGACCTTGATATCACTTGGCAAGCATATCTTTTTTATACAATAAACGTAAAACCTAAAAAAATCAACAGAAGTCTGGCATATGATTTATATCCAATTCTAAGAGTACAAGAATGGCTAGAGGGCTCGCCAGATACAGCAAATATATATAAAGAAACTCGAGCGCAAGAGATCGTTGAAATTTTATGGTCAAACACTGAGAGTCCTTGGAAGAATAAAATAAATATGCTTGGTGATAGTAATAGCCTAGCTAATATTACTCAAGCAGCATTCATAAGAAATTTAATAGCAAGCTTTATCAAGACATCAGTCACTAAAGGTCTAGGGGGATTATTTGGCTCAATACTTAATGACCAATATCATCTACCATTAAACTGGAATAGAACTCAACAAGCTGCGTTTATAATTTTTTCTTGGAAGATAATGTACGAGCGTGTAAGTGAATGCCAGCATGGTTGGGCATTGGCTCTAAGAAATGAAAAGAAACAAGTAGAAATATTCAAAGATAAAGACGATAAATCAGATCTAGCTTTCTTTAGCAAATATAGTTTAATAAGTACTGATCAGGGGGTAAGAGGTTTTTTACACGTAATAAATGATATTTGCTATTTACTTAGTGAATCAATAAACCTTCGAAATGTAGAATGGACATCTGAAGATGAAATTAAAGAAGGTGTAATAGGAACGAAAGAAATACAACAATGTTTGAGGGATTTAAATAAGCACAAAGTTTACAACATATTATATGATGTTTGGGTAGTGGCTTAATTGCGTTTATCGGCAAAGAAAAATTGGTTGATGAATAGACCGATTATCGTATCATGTATAGTAACTGACTTGGAAAAGCAGATCGTTCGGCGGGCCAGGCGTTTTAGCCGGGTCCGAAGAGTAAGATGCTTTCGTTCAAGACTCTGCAATAAAGCTTTGCTTTCCAAACGCAGTCTTTGATCCAAACAATCAAAGTATGCCCACCAGCAGTCTGTTATCCACCTAATTACCTGAATTCTAGCTTGCTCTAATAGAGCTAGTAAGTGACGGAAGGTTTGGTGAGTACGACGACCAAAAACAAAAGCAACCACCTCGCCGGTCACGGCATCCTCTACCCACCATAGCCAGCGCGGCTGCTTCTTATTACGTACGTAAGCCCACATTTCGTCAACTTTAAGCGTGATTTTCAAGCCTTTATTGACATAAACAGGATTGACATAAACAACCTCACTGCTTTTTTTTAAATTGGTTGCTAACTGTATTGCGGTTAACACCCAGGACACGAGCCGTATCGCGCACGCCCGATCCATTCAGCACCATTTGGGTAATTTGCTCTTTAACCAATGGATCACGGGCTTTGTGGGTATAAATCTGCACAAATGTTCGACCGCAGTCGTAGCATCGGTAGCGTTGAGTGCCAGCCCGAGTAGAGCCATAGCGTTTGACTTGTTGAGTTTGACCGCAATGTTTGCAAATAACCGCTTCTAAGACCATCAACAAAGATACCATTTCAACGCAATTCAGCCACGACCGATGTTTGTAATACTCTAGTTACTTTTGATTGGAGAACTTCATCAGCTCCAGGTTTGAATGAAAATCAAAGAAGGTCTCAAATGATTTTTAAAGGAAGTAGTGGCTATAAGAATGTGTTTGGGAATTATCTTTTGCCATTCAAATGATCCGTTGCAATATAATCTGAATGTTGGCTAAGTACAGCCAGCAAACCGAAGATGATATCGTGTATTCATAATCTTTGACAATCCTTCGAAAGTGATTCGTCCAAGCAATGGTCCGTTCCACTACCCACCGTTTGGCTACGGGTACAAAGCCCAGAGTTGATTCAGGACGAGACGCTTTTTCAAAATCAAGGCTCCATCTAGCCAACTCTTGAGCGAAGACGCCATTATAAGATTGATCACCGTAGACTTTCTCCAAACGCTCTCCAACTAGCCATAGTAAGTCACTGACCATCGATACGGCTGAAGGGCCATCCGCTTGATTAGCAGAATGGACATCTGCTAGCCATAGACGCCCTTGGGTGTCAACGATGAGTTGCCTTTTTCGGCCATTCACTCGTTTATTCGCGTCGAGACCTCGGTTCTCCCAAATCATCGGAGCCAACTTAACACTTTGTGAATCAATACATACTGCAGATGGATATGCTTCTTTACCGACCCGCTTACGGTCAAGTTGATTTAAGGCCAGATTGATTCGACCAAAAGTACCATCCTGTTTCCAACGTCTAAAATAGTAATAGACGGTTTGCCAATTAGGCCACTCGGTAGGCAGATTGCGCCATTGGCATCCTGTGCGTAGCAGCCACAAAATACTGTTAACAATCTGTCGCAAATCATGAGTCCGCTGACGATCAAGTGGTAAAAAAGGAGAAATTGCATCCCACTGGGCGTCGGTCAGTGGCTTCCACTGTTTGGTCATTGCTTTGCATCTTGGTCGATACAAAAATGACTCGACGCTCAGCCTTTAACAATTCCCAAACAGCTTCTAAAGAGCTTAGAACGCAACTCCTGAATGTTTTGCACAGTTCTACTAACACAGAAGTATCGTCAACTGCACAAAAGATTACTAATTATCTATATGCCGACAAGTAGAGCACCTTTTAGACCATCCGACGCTGTAAAGGATTCTTCAAATAAAATTATTGTAAAGGCTTTAAAGAGATTGAAAAAATTTCAGTTTTCTAAACATAGATTATTAGGGCCAAAAAATTATTACAAAAACGACGCTACAACAAAAATAGATAAGGGTTTACTAAGTGAAAAGGTTCATTTAAGTGAATACATAGCTGCATCTACATTCACTCACTGCTTTGATGGTTGGAATTTTTTAACCAGAGGAGTAGAATCGTTATTGAACGGCGACATACCTAGCTGTATTCATTTTGTTTATTATGCTGAATTGAGAGCAGTAATGTCTTTAATGGCATGCGAGGGAATAGGTATATTCAACAAGAGCCATATATATTTTGATAGTCGAGAAATACCCAACTCTCTTAATAACAGTACTCACATGGTTGCTAAGGAATTAATTGATGAATGGGCAAAATTAGCTGCAAAAAAAAGGTCAATATTTCAATACATAAAGATAAATGCTACAAATTTACAAACACTTGTAGACTCTACTGGGACAAGTTCAAGCTCTGCATATGTATCATCAATAGTTAATGATTGGTTTGTTAACTGGAGCTTAGATCTTAAGCTTAAAGAAGATCAAAAATTACGTAATGAAATGAGCTACAGGCCTCACTTTGACTATAAGCAACCGAATAACAACGAAGTCATAAACAGCATTTTTGAAATATGGTCCGGGCTTGAACCTACGTCTTCAATTAGATTTTTAGAATTAGATAAGCATTTAGTGAGAATAGCTTTTGAAAAACTTTTTGTAATGACAACTGGGAAAAAATCAAATTCTCCTAGCTACAAAAAATTTGTACAAAGGACTATAGATAACATAGGCGAAGCTGGTAATAATAGTTTACTAGATTTTATGATTAGGAAAACGGATTCACAAGATCATTTTATAATAAAGCAAGCGAAGAAAGCTCGTAAAAACAATGACATTATTATCGCTGATCCAATTCCTATGATATGTAGAGCTATATTACTATTAAGGATGTCATCTGGAAGCGTTAATAATACATTTGATCAATGTTATGTTTCTAGCGACGACTTAAGGTTCTGGTGGGAGAATTTAGCTTTTGGCTTTGGTATAACAAATTCTACAAATTCGGGGTTAGAGACACAGGATCTTTTTAGCGATGTTAGGGACTCTATAGACAGTTTAAAAGATAATATGATTGACCCTAGTTGTATAAAAGATAATTTTTTCAATTTTTCAAATGATATAAATACAATCAAGCAATTTCAGCGCACTTGCTTTTGGGGGATAGGTATATGAAGTACATGGGGTCTAAAACAACTATGTTAAAAAATGGCTTGGGGGCTTTATTATTAAGTCAAGCTGAAACTGCTAACAGAGTTTTTGATCCCTTCTGCGGATCCGCTGCCGTTACATGGTTCATTGCTCAAAAAACCTCTAAAACAGTATTCGCGGGCGATTTGCAAAAATATTCTGTTGACTTAGCAAATTCTGTTTTGTTGAGAACAGCACCTCTAAGCCAAGTGCAGCACAGAAAAATAACTTTGTGTATAAGTGAAGCGAAGAAAAATTATTTTTATTTGTATAATAAAACTCATTTAACACAATCCGTTGAGTGCGTAGATTACAATATTAAATTAAGTATTAATAGTCCTTTTAATATCACTAGAGCTTACGGAGGATATTATCTTAGTTATAACCAAGCAATCATGATTGATATGTTACTTAATAATCTACCAGATGATGAAGATCTAAAATCAATAATGTTGTCTGCCATAATAGAAGCAACTTCGCAATGTGTTGCCGCACCTGGTCACACTGCTCAACCATTTAAACCCAGAAATAAAGGGTTAAAAGCTATAATGGAGGCTTGGAGAAGAGATCCAATAATTTATACAGAAAGGGCTATTAATAAATTATCTCTTATTCACGCAAAGCAGGTTGGAGAAGCCTCGATAACAGACGCAAATCATTTGTTAAAAAATTTAGAAGAGAATGATCTTGTTTTTTTAGATCCACCTTATTCTGGTGTTCATTATAGTAGATTTTATCATGTTTTGGAGTCAGTGGCTAGAAATGAGCCAATTGAGGTTAGCGGTACAGGTAGGTACCCATCTCCATCTCATAGGCCTAAATCGGATTTCAGTTTAAGAAGTAAATCTAGTGATGCAATTGAAAATATTTTTGCGACAATATCTGAGCGAAAAGCAAAAGCAATTATAACATATCCTGCGGAAGGTACTAGTAATGGATTAAGTGGTCTTGGTATAAAGGAAATTGCGAGAAAGTATTTTAACGTTAAGAAAGAGTTAGTGAAAGGACGGTTTAGCACTTTAGGCGGGAATAATTTAAATAGACCTGCTCGTTTATTATCTACTGAGCTTATTTTGCTTTTGGAGTGATTGCAGTTTGTAATTATGTACTTCTTCTGTGTATTGTTATGTGTTCTCTGTTTATCTGGGTTCAATTTTGTAAGTTTAGTTGTATTTAAAAGGTTCAATATCACGATATTTGTAGAGGGTGATTGAAAGTTATCGCATCTGCTTTGTCTTTCCTGTCTCAACTGGGGGTATGATCTTGAAATTTCCCCTTAACGTAATCCTCCTTATATAACGAGTTTCAGAAAGCCGAAGCGGGATTCCATTTGAATGGAATCCCGCTTCGGCTTTCTGAGAAATGTTTTTTTACGCTGCCGCGCCTTCTTTCAGGCGCTCGGCGTTTTCGGCGATGCGCAGCTGTTCGATGAACTCGCCGATGTCGCCATCCATAACCGCTGAGAGATTATGAACTGTCATACCAATGCGATGGTCGGTTACGCGGCTTTGCGGGTAGTTATAGGTCCGGATTTTATCAGAGCGGTCGCCACTGCCGACCATCGTCTTCCGTTGGGAGGCAATGGCTTCGTTGTGTTTCTGGAGTTCGATTTCGTAGAGCCGGGAACGTAACACCGTCAAGGCTTTGTCAAAGTTTTTCAACTGCGAGCGCTCGTCCTGACACTGCACCACCAGGCCGGTAGGAATGTGGGTCAAACGCACGGCTGAATAGGTCGTGTTAACGGACTGTCCACCGGCTCCCGACGAACAGAACGTATCTTTGCGAATGTCGTTCATGTTCAGTTCGACGTCTACCTCTTCGGCTTCGGGCAGAACGGCTACGCTGGCAGCCGACGTATGAATCCGGCCCTGCGTTTCGGTAGCCGGTACGCGCTGCACCCGGTGAACGCCCGATTCAAACTTCAGCTTGCCGTATACGTCTTCGCCTTCAACCTCTACGATGATTTCCTTATAGCCGCCCGATGTGCCTTCGGTATAGTCAACGAGCGACATCCGCCAGCCCATTTTTTCGCAGAAACGCTGGTACATCCGGAACAGATCACCTGCAAAAATGGCAGCCTCGTCGCCACCGGTACCGCCCCGGATTTCGAGAATAACGTTCTTGCTGTCGTTGGGATCTTTCGGAATCAACATCTCTTTGAGCGTTTCTTCCATCTGCTCCCGGCGCGGCAGCAGCTCATCCAGTTCGGCTTTAGCCAGCTCCCGAAAATCTTCGTCTTTTTCGGTAGCAATGATCTGCCGGGCATTGTCGATCTCTTCGAGTAACTGGGTGTATGCCCGGTATTCAGTGACGATTTTTTCTAAATCTTTGTATTCTTTACTCAGCTTCATAAACCGTTTCTGATCCGAGACGGCCTCGGGCTGAACGATTTGCTGAGCTACCTCGTCGAAGCGTTCGCGAATGGCTTCTAACTGATCAAGCATATTGAGTTCTGTATTGCGCGGCAGCTTTTGCCACCGAAGATGATATCTGAATTAAGCGGGTACGAACAGACCGACTCCTTTACAAAGGTACAAAATTCCGACGGATACCCGTTTCGCATCCGAGCTGCAACCGTTACGTGATCCGAAACGTTATGCGGTCAATGTACCCTCATTAAGCCTTTATGATGACTCACGTCAAACTCTTCGCCATTGGTTTTGTTCTCAGCCTTTTTCTTAGTGCCTGTAACCCCGAACGGGTGCAGTACACCGGGCAACTGAAGCAGGAGATGGCTGACAAGAAACTTAAACGGATAACCAATGCCGATCTCGTTGAAACCATTGATAAGATGGGGGCGAAAGTCAGTGCGGCTGTGCTGAAAGAGTTAACGACGCAGCTCCAGAAAACGAACGATCCGGCTGAACAAGCTAAACTCTGCCAGCTGCAGGGGTTGCCCCGAACAACGGCAATCGCACAACGATACGCCGTGGACATTCGTCTGCTGGGCGCGGCCGACGTGCAGAACAAAACGCTTAACGCAAAAGAGCGCGAGGTACTGGATGCGTATTTATACAACGCCGAGCAGAAACTCCCCCAAATTTCTAATATCCAGAAAATAAGCGATACGTTGTTTATCTATAATGCAGCCGTCCCGGTCGATAATCTGATTTGTGCCATTTGCTTTGGCGGACAGAAAACACCCCTGGCCGTCTGGCGGCTGGCGTTCGTGAAACGTGAGGTGATCCGTCGGATGAGCGCTACGAAGAAGAAATAATCAGACGCGGGTCTCAGTAGCCTTCTGAGCAAAGGTGTCGGCCCAGGTAATCAACTGCTGCGCTGTTTGCACTGGATTGTTGTCTGCGAGTTCCAGCCTGTGAACACTGGCCGGATCCCGCTGCGAAAGACCATGCAGATAGGCTTTATCGTAATAGTCGAGGGTTAGATCGGCGACGGTAGCGTAATCATGCCGGTTGAGTGCATCGAGTGCGTCTTTGGTGACTTTGCCGCCAAGCCGTTTCTGAATCCGTTGCGTGGCTTCTACCAGCAAACCGTGGTCAATGCCGGTATAATCAGCCACTAAGCGCTGAATTCGAACGGTCTTCGATACGTCAATAAAGGCTACGGGTGCCGCTCGCATCTGTTGCCAGAGGGGCATCGGAATAAAGCACGAGCCTACATTACGGCTTTCGTCTTCGAGCCAGATACGTTTTTGGGTGTTTAGCTTTCGCCATTCACCAAAAATTACATTTTCAAACTGTTCGCTGGTCGGTTGGGGGCGTTGACCAATGGCTCCGTATGTTGAGCCTTTGTGGTGCGCCAATCCTTCCAGGTCAATGATTTGCTCGCCCTGGCGAGCCAGTTCTTTAAGAATATCGGTTTTGCCGCTGCCTGTTTTGCCGCCCAGAATAATCAGGGTACGGGGTTCGGCAAAGGCCGATAGCACGGCATTCCGGTAGGCTTTGTAACCGCCAATGAGTGTCGAAGCGGTTAGCCCGGCGGTATCCAGCAGCCACGCAAACGAACCGCTGCGCATGCCGCCCCGCCAACAATGAACCAGCACTTCTTTCTGCTGCGGATTGAGCTTTTTCGACTGTTTTACGAAACCCGCCAGTTTCGGACCAACCAGATCAAGGCCCAGCAGCACCGCCGAATCTTTACCCGCATTTTTATATTTCGTGCCAACCCTCGCCCGTTCCTCGTTATCGAACAGAGGAATACTGACCGCGCCGGGAATATGAGCATGATCGTACTCAGCCGGTGAGCGCACGTCAATAACGGGCAGCCCCTGGGCTTTTTCTAAAAAGTCTTCGACCGATAATTGCTGAACCATTGATCTGATCAAATTGCCTGTTGCGGAAGTCGCTTTACTACAATGACGCCCGGATAGTTAAGCCGTCTTTTTCGTTAATCCGTTCAATTGGAAGACTACGGCTGCAGACAGCGCAGGTACATCTGAATAGTGTTCTCCAGACCAAAATAGAGCGCGTCGCTAATGAGGGCGTGCCCGATGGACACTTCTTTCAGACCCGGCACCTGCTCATTAAAGAATCGAAGGTTATCCAGACTTAAATCATGGCCCGCGTTCAGTTCCAGGCCCAATTCGAGCGCCCGCTGAGCTGCCCGCCGGAAGGGGGCAACGGCTGCTTCGCGATCGGTAAAGTAATGAGATGCATAGGGTTCCGTATACAGTTCAATGCGGTCGGTACCAACGGCTTTGGCGCCTTCAATCATGCGTTCGTCAGCATCTACAAAAATTGATACCCGGATATCATCGGCTCTGAACGTATCGACCAGGTTCCGCAGGTGATCGGCATGACGGAGCGTGTCCCAGCCCGCGTTGGACGTAATAGCCTCCGGCGCATCAGGAACCAGCGTTACCTGCGCGGGCTTGACCCGTTTGACCAGTTCGATAAAACGCTGGTCGGGATTCCCTTCTATGTTAAATTCCGTCGTAACGACTTCGTGCAGGTCCAGAACGTCCTGGTAGCGAATATGCCGCTCGTCGGGTCGGGGATGTACCGTAATGCCCTGCGCCCCGAAGCGTTCGCAGTCGAGTGCAACCTTGACAAGATTCGGGGTATTGCCTCCCCGTGCATTGCGTAGGGTAGCTATTTTATTGATGTTGACACTTAAGCGGGTCACGGCAAAGAATGATGAATGATGAACGATGAATGACTGTTAGCTTCTTAACTTTGTCGGCAGATGGTTGGTTCGGAACACAGACGTTCTCCTTAATCGCTCACCATTCATCATTCGAAACGATGGCACTAAAACAACAGATTGACGCCGATATTAAGCAGGCCATGCTGGCCAAAGATCAGGACAAACTCCGCGCGCTGCGGGCTGTGAAATCCATGATTCTGCTCGAAGAAACCAAAGAAGGCGCTGCGGGTGAGCTGAAACCCGAAGACGAAACCCGGATTCTGACCAAAGCCGTGAAGCAGCGCCGGGATTCGGCCGAAATTTACCGGGCACAGAACCGGGCCGACCTGCTGGCGACCGAAGAAGCCGAGATTGCGGTCATTGAGCAGTATCTTCCTAAACAACTGTCGGAAGCTGAGCTAAAAGAAAAGCTCAGGGAGATTATGGCCCGCGTAGGTGCGTCGGTACCGTCGGATATGGGTAAGGTTATGGGCGTGGCCACTAAGGAACTTGCCGGGCAGGCCGATGGGAAAGCCATTTCGGCCATGGTCAAAACGCTTCTTCAATAAAAGTGAACGAGTGAATTCGTGAGCCAGCTTTTGCCCGTCCAAGGATTCACTCGTTCACTCATTCAAGCTTTCACTCTTTGAATACCCTCGATCTGCTGATGCTGATTCCCCTGGCGTGGGGCGCCTTTAACGGGTACCGCAAAGGGCTCCTGGTGGAGATCATTGCGGTCATTGCGTTTGTGGTGGCTATGATCGTTGGGTTCAAGTTTCTGGCGTTCGGCATCGAGCTGCTCAGTCCCTACATCAGTCGGGAGCTGGCCCGGAAAATTCTGCCCTGGCTGGGTTTCTCCGTAATTTTCTTTCCGACGGTGTTCATGATCAACCAGATAGGGTTTGCGCTTCGGCGGTCGCTCAAGTACACTGTCCTGGGTACGTTCGACAGCGTAGCGGGGGCTGCCGTTGGGCTTTTCACGTGGGTGTTTGGAATTAGTGTGATCCTTTGGTTGTTCAGTTATATGGGCGTCCAAATGCCCCATCGCCACACCCAGGGCGCGCTTCTGTACCCTTATATTCTGCCCGTAGCGCCGAAGGTAATGGACAAAGCCGCGGTCTGGGTTCCGAAAGGGTTCGAAGCCGGCAAAAAGTGGCGGGCAAGCATTGACTGAGCATGATTACAACAGCAACACCTCTCAAAAAGGATATACGTAAACTGACGGCCGCACAGTTGAAAGACTGGCTCGTCGAACACGGCGAACAGGGCTTTCGGGCGAAGCAGATTCACGAATGGCTCTGGAAAAAGTCGGCTTTATCGTTTGAGCAGATGACCAACCTCTCACTGCCGACGCGCGAGTTGCTGAAAACACATTTTGAGATCCGGCCGCTCACCGTCGATCAGCAGCAGCGCAGCAACGACGGTACAATTAAGTCGTCGTTCCGGTTGTTTGATGGCAATCTGGTCGAGGGCGTGCTGATTCCGGCTCTGCGCAATGATGACCGTGGCGACGGACCGTCCGACCGGATGACGGCCTGCGTGTCTAGTCAGGTAGGTTGCTCACTGACGTGTAAGTTCTGCGCGACGGGCTACATGGACCGGAAGCGGAACCTGGATGCGGCCGAAATCTATGATCAGGTGGTTGCTATTGACCGGCAGGCCAGAGAGAATTACGACGCACCGCTTTCCAATATCGTTTATATGGGTATGGGCGAACCGCTGCTGAACTACAAGAACGTGCTGGAGTCGGTCGACCGCATTACGTCGCCCGATGGACTGGGCATGTCACCCAAACGTATTACGGTTTCGACGGCGGGCATTGCCAAGATGATTAAGCAACTGGGCGATGATCAGGTGAAGTTTAACCTGGCGCTCTCGTTGCACGCGGCCAACGATCAGAAGCGCGACCAGATCATGCCGATTAACGAGAGCAATACGCTGCAGGCCCTCGGCGATGCGCTGATGTACTTTTATAAGAAAACCGGTACGCGCGTAACGTTCGAGTATATTCTGTTTTATAATTTCAACGATACCTTACAGGACGCTCAGGAACTCTGGAAGTTTACCAAGCGGGTTCCGGCGAAGGTCAATATTATTGAATATAATCCTATTGCCGAGGCCAATTTCAAAAATACCGATCCTCAGACCCTGGATAAGTTCGCCGGATTTCTGGAAAGCAAAGGGGTTACGGTAAACGTCCGCCGGAGCCGGGGTAAAGATATTGACGCTGCCTGCGGCCAACTGGCCGGAAAGAAATAGGTGATTCTGAGGTGGGTAGTAAACGGCTTAACAATTTGGTAATATCGCTCTTGTACGATTACCGTACTTTTGTACAAATTATAGGCTCACGCATTTAAATCTGGCCTGCTCACCGAAGATCATTTCCCATGTTTGGATTAGAAACGGATGTTTTTATCCTCCTCTTTATCAGTCTCTTTGCTGCCTGCGCTTTTGAGTTTGTCAACGGTTTTCATGACACTGCCAACGCCGTTGCCACAGTTATCTATACCAATTCATTAAAACCGACCGTTGCTGTTGTCTGGTCGGGTATCTGCAACTTTGCGGGCGTGCTGCTTGGTGGCATTGGTGTGGCAATGGGTATTGTTAACCTGTTGCCGGTTGAGTTGCTGGTTGACCAGAACGTTTACCATAGCGTAGCCATGGTACTGGCGCTGCTGCTGAGCGCCATCATCTGGAACCTGGGTACATGGTATTTTGGCTTACCCAGTTCAAGCTCGCATACGTTGATTGGCTCAATTCTGGGCGTTGGTCTGGCTTTTTCGACATTGCCCGAAAACACGCAGGGAGCAGCCGTCAACTGGGAAAAAGCCATTGAAACTGGCTATGCGCTGTTGCTGTCGCCCCTGTTGGGTTTCAGTTTGGTGATTGTCATCATGTTCACCATTCGTCGGTCTGTCCCTGAAACAACGAAAGCTCAGCTTTTCAAAGAACCCAAGAAAAACGCCCCCCCGCCGTCCTGGATTCGTGGGATTCTGATTGCCACCTGTTCGTTGGTAAGCTTTTTTCATGGCAGCAACGATGGGCAGAAAGGCGTGGGCCTGATTATGCTGATTCTGATCGGTATCGTTCCGTTTCAGTTTGCCATTAAGCCTGATCTGGATCCGCGGCTGATGGCGCCGAATATTACGGCCATTGAGCAGACAATTGCTGCTCTGGATTCCAATCAGCTGGCTCCCGTCAACCGCGCGCGACTGGCCCGTACCCGCACCGAACTCGCCGAGTTGAAAACGCTGGCGACTACGTCGCAATCCGATAATAACGTTCTGAAAACAAACCGGCTGGACGTTCGGAAGGATTTGCTGCTCATTAACAGCAATATGAATAAAATTGCGCAGGATGAGGGCGCCAATCTAAGCACCAATCAACTGGCCACGCTGAAAAGCAGCCTGAGCGAAGAGACAGGGCTACGTCGATTTACGGATTATGCCCCCTTCTGGGTGATTCTGATGATCGCTCTTTCGCTGGGACTTGGCACCATGATCGGCTGGCGTCGGATTGTGGTTACGGTAGGGGAGAAAATAGGTAAGCAGCACCTTACGTATGCGCAGGGCGCTTCGGCCGAGCTAACTGCTGCTACCATGATTGGCGTGGCCTCGTGGCTGAAGCTACCCGTTAGTACAACCCACGTTCTGTCGTCGGGTATTGCCGGTAGTATGGTGGCCAACAAAGGGATTAAAAACCTGCAGGCGGGTACCGTCCGCAACATTGCGCTGGCCTGGGTGCTGACGCTGCCTGTGTCAATGCTGCTGTCCTTTACGCTGTATATCTTTTTTCGCTGGCTTCTCTAAAACGAAACGCCATCCGGTGATACTGGTCGGGGCTGCAGCATAAAGCTGTGGCCCCGGTTTTTTATTTGACCCATTCCGGAGCGTCCTGTTCGATGGCGTGACGAACTTTGGCAACGATATCGTCAACGCTTTCGTCAGGGCCGATCTGGAGCGGTGCTTTAAAGCGAACCGTCAGGAGGGTGTTTCGCTTCTTGAAGCGTAAGCCTTTTTTGTCGAAAGCTCGTCGAAACCCATTGATAACAATCGGAATTACGATCGGATCGTTATTTTTGATAAGATATCCCGTTCCTTTCCGAACGGGCGCGTAAGGGCTGGTAGTACCCTGCGGAAAACTCACAACCCAGCCATGAGCTAGTGCTTTGGCAATCTTATCGTTCGCCGACGCGTCTACTGCGCGCTGCACTTCCCGGCCTTCTGCCCGCCACGACCGCTCAATGGTCAATGCCCCGCCAGCGGCAAAAATCCGGGGCACAATCCCTTTTTTCATGGTTTCGGAAGCGGCTACGTAATACTGCCGGGCGCGGGGTCCAAGTAGATAAACCGGCGGCAGCATTGTGTTCTGGAATCCCCATTTCACGGCGCAGAAGATGTGGAAAAATGCAATGACGTCGGCAAAATAGGTCTGGTGGTTGGATAAGAATAAAACGTTGTTGATCGGCAGATTTTCCAGATGCTCGGTACCTTCAATCTGAATTCGATTCACGACCGTGTAACGCGCATAGGTCAGCCAGCCTACAATAGCGATTAGTATCCGTCTGATCACAAGCGAGTTGCCAAATGGATCCCGCTCGAAAAGGCCGAGTACGTCCAGTGGCATCAGGAACTTGGGCAGGTAGCTAAACTTAGTGGGCTTAATGTATTTCATCAGCGGTTGGGATCGCACGTGACAAGTAAAGTTACAAGACCATTGCAATGTTTTCAATAAATAGTACAACTAGCTCTCTGGTCAAAAAAATGCCCGAGCAGGCGACGGGCACACTCGGGCGGCAGCAACAAAGAAATCAGAAAAATCTAAGCTGCAAACAATTGCTTCCGTGAAATCTGTTCATGAACGCTGTCCCAGAGCGCAATTCTGAAGCGAAGAGCCCTTTCCACGGCAGCTATAGCTTCCTGCCAGCGTTGCGGGTCGTTGCCACAAAGTTCGATCGTCATGGCTTTCGCGAGGTGGGAGTGATGATCACCGTCAACCTCAATATGACGCTCCAGATAATAGGAGAACAAGCTCAGCTGCTCCGGCGCCTGATCCCGCAACTGCTGAACCAGCGCCATAAACATATCTGGAATCAGATCCTCCCGTCCGAACGTAAACACCGCGGCAATTTCGTGAAGCCGCCCCTGTTCAATCAGATCAAAGGTAAAATTTACGAACCGACGACTACCTTCGGGCAGGTCTGAACCCGTCAGGGCGTCGCGCACCGACGTACCAGCGCTTAGTTCACGGACAAAGCCTGTTATCGCCCGCGTATCGGCACGGGCCTGCTTCATGGCCTGCAGATAAAGTTCGAAATGACTGGTTCGATTCCCATCCGGATCAACATCGCTTTCTTCCCCAATAACAATCTCATTAATCAGGTAACGGGTAGCGGCATTGCCCACAGGAATCCAGGGAATCGTCACGCAGGTAAGTTCTCGTTGCAGGACTTTCAGCAAGGACATAAAATCCCAGACTGCCCAGACGTGCGCCTGCATAAAACTATCCAAATCGCCCGGCGTCCGGACGGCAGAATAAAGAGGATGGTTGGTCAGTTGCTGACGTAATGGCTCGATACGGGCTGTAAGCTGATCTAATTGGGCATTCATAGCAGGGTATAAAATAATTTGCCAGTCGGTTAATCTTTTTGACTAACGCATTGTCAAACCGAAGAGTTACGCAAAAACCTGATTGCCTATTGCCGACGATGTACTCAATTGAACATGAATTTTACGTTAACAACTATGAAACGAATTGTGCTTGCTGGTGTCGTCGCTTTGGGTTTAATGGCTGCTCAAACGTCGTTTGCTCAGGTTCAGGTAGGTATCCGGGGCGGGGCAAACTGGGGCTTTGCTTCTAAACCGGAGTTTTTAGGAAGCCTGACGCCAACGTTCCACCCCTCGCCGGGGCCAACCGGAGCCTTATTTTTTGATATTCCTCTCAGCGACCGCGTTTCGTTCCGGCCCGAAGTGGCTTATGTCCAGAAAGGCTTTGTCGTGAAACAAGGGCTTGATCTGAATCTGGGTGGGTTCCAGTTGCCTATCGGGGCACGCATGGCCTATCAGTCGCAGACTCTGGAGATTCCGTTACTGGCTAAAGTGAACTTAAGCGACGGACCCGTTCAGCCGTATTTTATTGCCGGACCAGCCGTGAGTTACGCTCTGGATGGCCGCATCCGGACCCGGGCAACGGCGCTCATCACTACCCAGCCGATTGATGTTGATCTCAACTATGGCGGGATGCTGAATCGGTGGGATGTTGGGGCCGTAGGTGGTCTGGGCCTCTCGATGGATGCCGGAACCGGAAAGTTTTTTGTTGAAGGGCGCTACACGCATGGCTTCAGCCGGCAGGTGCAGGTTCCCGTTGTCAATGTCAACGTGCGTAACCGGGGCGTTGCCCTTTCACTTGGGTATTCATTCCCAATAGGCTATTAAACGGAGTGGGTGCAGCAAGGGAAGTTAGTAGTTCGTATCGACCCACCATTCGCGTGCACTATTGATTTCACCTGCTGCACTCACCCCGTTTAAAAATACCATTTAGTGAATTGAAGTTGAATCAACCTGAATCAGCAAAAGCGGGGCCAATTGGCTCCGCTTTTCTTTTGAGATGAGAAAACGGTTAAAATTAGAGAGTGGTTGTCTCTGGATAAGAAGTTACACCTAAAAATTCAGTAGTTTTACCTTTCGTTTATTCTCCGATTTTACTACCGGCGACATCAACTATGGCAAATTTGACTGATTTTGTTCGCTCAACCGCTTCTGAGCCGCACCGGATTCGTACCCGGCAGATCCTGAAATCGCATCCTGAAATCAAAAAGCTGATCGGCCAGAAGAATCCGACCACCTTCTGGATCATTCTGGGCTGCGTTTCGCTGATGACGGGCCTTGCCTATCTTGTTCGCGATCAGTCCTGGTGGCTGGTTGTAGCGGCTGCGTGGTTCATTGGCGCATTTCCGGCCCACACGCTGTTTGTCTGCATTCACGAAGCCGCCCACAATCTGATTTTTCGCAAACCAGCCGCCAATGCCTGGGCCGCTATTTTTGCCAATCTCCCGACCGTGCTGCCGACCGCTCTGTCATTCAAAAATTTCCATATCAAGCACCACGCGTTTCAGGGAGTGCATGAACTGGACGCAGATTTACCCGATTGGTACGAGGCCAAACTCATCAATAATTACTCGCTTGGCAAAGCCCTCTGGCTGCTATTCTTCCCGATCTTCCAGGGCATCCGCACTATCCGGATGCGCGAACTGGCCGTGATTGACCGCTGGGTCGCGCTGAATATGGTGGTGCAGCTCGTATTCGACATCCTGATCGTTACGCTGTTTGGCTGGAAAGCGCTGGCCTTTATGCTGCTGTGTCTGTTTTTCTCGGTTGGCCTGCATCCGCTGGGCGCGCGCTGGATTCAGGAACACTATCTGACGCTTGATCCCGAGCAGGAGACGTACAGCTATTACGGTCAGCTAAACGGCCCGAACCTGAACGTAGGCTTCCACAACGAACACCATGATTTTCCGTCCATCCCCTGGAATAAACTGCCAGAGATCAAGCAGTCTGCGCCAGAGTATTACGATACGTTGAAATATCATACGTCGTATGTCCGGCTGTTTTTCCGGTTCCTGTTCGATCAGGAAATCTCGCTTTTCTCGCGGATTGTCCGGAAAGAACGGGGTCGAGTAAGCCTGGCCGACCAGTCGAAGCCGGATATGGAGCTGGTACAGTCGCAGGCAATTCCGGCCAAAGCTGCGGTTTAGTCCTTCTTCTTTTTCATAAGAAACGCCCCGCTGAACGTATTCGGCGGGGCGTTTCTTATAGCGTTACGTGAAAACGTCTAAAACTTTGCCTTACCCGAATCCAGGAAAGCAACGAAATTTTCGACGCTGCGATCGTAGTTTTTCGGGGCTACCAGAAGTTTACCGGTCTCATCAACCAGGCAGTAATGCGGCTGGGCATTGTTGTTATACTTCGTAATCTGTAAATCGGCGTTCTGCGCGCCAATGGTTTTCTTCACCTTGTTGTCATACGATGAGGTGTACCAGTCTGCTTCCGGCAGTTCGGTTTTGTCATCGACGTAAAGCGCTACAACTACGTAATCGTTCTGAAGACGCGATAACACGGCTGGATCACGCCAGACGCGGGCTTCCATCTCGCGGCAGTTAACGCAGCCATGCCCGGTAAAATCGATAAACACCGGCTTGTTGACCTTTTTTGAGTAGATCAGAGCCTGTTTATAGTCGAAAAAGCCCTGCAGACCGTGCGGAAGCTCAAACAGATTGCTGTATTTGGGCGTCTCACCGAGGGGATTCGCAGCGGCTGCGTTCAGGGCGGCCGTTCGATTCTGCAGGTTGAAATCCTGCGACGTTTCGGGGGGCAGATAGCCGGACAGGGCTTTTAACGGAGCGCCCCACAAACCCGGAATCAGGTACACCACAAACGAGAACGTAAGAATAGCCAGCAGTAAACGCGGTACGCTGACGGTCTTGGTTTCGCTATCGTGCGGCAGGCGAATTTTGCCCAGAAAATAAAAGCCAATCAACGCAAAAATGACGATCCAGATTGACAGGAAAACTTCACGGTCGAGCAGGCCCCAGTGATAGACCTGATCGGCAATGCTCAGAAACTTCAGCGCCAGCGCCAGTTCCAGAAAGCCCAGCACGACCTTAACCGAATTGAGCCAGCCCCCCGATTTAGGCATACTCTTGAGCCACTGCGGGAAAGCCGCGAAGAGCGTAAAGGGCACCGCAAACGCTGATGAAAAAGCGGTCATACCAATAATCGGCTTCACCACTTCGCCCCCGGCCGAGGCTACCAGCAAACTGCCGACGATTGGTCCGGTGCAGGAAAACGAGACCAGTACGAGCGTAAAGGCCATGAAGAACACGCCTGCCAGACCGCCCCGTTCTGCCCGTGCATCGGCTTTGTTGACCAGTGAAGAAGGCAGCACAATCTCGAACAGACCCAGAAACGACAGGCCAAAAACAAAGAAAATAGCAAAAAACAGGACATTGGGCAGCCAGTGGGTACTGACAAAGTTGGCAAAGGCCGGGCCATTGATGCGCGACACGACGGTCCCCACCAGCACATAAATACCGATAATGGACGCCCCAAACAGCAAAGCTTTCCAGCGCCCTCCCGGCTGATTGGTGAAGAAACTAACCGTCATCGGGATAATTGGGAAAACGCAGGGCGTAAGCAGAGCCAGCAAACCCGATAGAAAAGCCGCCAGAATAAATCCGGTCATGGATTGGTCAGCGGTTTCGGTAGTTGTCAGGGCAGTGGCATCCAAGGTTTCGCTGGGTGTTTTCACTGCTTCCGTTACGGTCGGGTTGGCGGCCCCCTGCGTAGCCGTTAACGTGGAAGGCTGGGTTTCAGCAGCAACAGCGGTTTCAGCGGTTGGTTTTGTGGCAGAAGCCGCTGCAGGAGCGGAGGCTACGGCCGTGGTTGCCGATGTGGGCAGAGCGGCCGTAGCGGCTGCGTTGATTTCTACCGAAAATTCTGCTTCGGCGGGGGGCAGACAAACGCCGTCTTTATCCGAGCAGACCTGGTATTCGGCCGTTCCGGTAAAGGTGGCATTCGGTTTGGTTAACTTTATTTTCTGAACAAAAACAGCCTGATTCTTGAATTGACGCACTTTCGCGCCCCATACTTCTTCAAACACTTCTTCAACGCCCACGGGGGTAGCCGTGCCCACCAGCGTGTACGCATCCGAAGGCGTAAACTTAAGCGTTGTGGGGACGGGGCCAATGTTGGGATCAAGGTCGTTGGAATACATGTGCCAGCCATCGGCAATGCGTGCCTGAACGCGAACGCTGATCACATCGCCTACTTTGGCGGGCTGTTTGGGAGCACTAATCGACCAGGAGGTCGGGTCTTTACGAATCTGGGCGAACGTCAGGAGTGGCAGTAAAAGCCAGACAACGAGCGCAGGAATGAATTTCATACCGCTTTGGGTAATTGATGATTTATTGAGCAACAGAAATTCAGCAAAAATATTTCCATTCGGTGCTCAATCCAACCGACATTAACGCAGCGATGAACCCGACAATCGTATTTATTCTATCCTTTTCCGCCGTACCTTTGTCGTATAAATAATTGGTTGTTTGCCTGTTTGCCAGATTGGCTTCAAGGAACAAAACAGGCGAACGGGTAACTAACCGAACAGAACTACGCGCATGACGACTGCAACGACCACCCGCGATACGCAGGTATTTGACCTGATTGCCAAGGAACAGCACCGGCAGGAATCCGGTATCGAACTGATCGCTTCCGAAAACTTCGTGTCGCCCCAGGTGATGGAAGCCGCCGGGAGCGTCTTAACCAATAAATACGCGGAGGGACTTCCGGGCAAACGGTACTATGGCGGCTGTGAGGTGGTAGACCAGATTGAACAGATTGCCATTGACCGGGCTAAGGAACTCTTCGGCGCTACCTGGGTGAACGTACAGCCGCACTCTGGGGCGCAGGCTAACACGGCGGTATTCCTGGCCTGTCTGCAACCCGGCGACACGATACTGGGTTTTGACCTGTCGCATGGCGGTCACCTGACCCATGGTTCGCCGGTCAATATTTCGGGTAAATATTTCCGCCCGACGTTCTACGGCGTAGAACGTGAAACTGGCGTAATTAATTACGACGTAGTGGAAGAAACGGCTAAACGTGAACGTCCCAAAATGCTGATCTGTGGTGCTTCGGCCTATAGCCGCGACTGGGATTACGTCCGTCTGCGGGCCATTGCCGATGAAGTAGGGGCGCTACTGCTGGCCGACGTGTCGCACCCGGCGGGCCTGATTGCCAAAGGTCTGCTGAACGATCCGCTGGCTTACGCGCATATCGTCACCACAACGACTCACAAAACGCTGCGGGGCACGCGGGGAGGCATGATTATGATGCGGGACGATTTTCAAAATCCGTTCGGCATCAAAACGCCAAAGGGCGAAACCCGCATGATGTCGTCGCTGCTCGATTCAGGTGTGTTTCCCGGTACGCAGGGCGGCCCGCTGGAGCACATCATCGCGGCTAAAGCCGTAGCGTTTGGTGAGGCTCTGACCGACGATTTTTATGACTATGCCGTTCAGGTGAAGGCCAACGCGCAGGCAATGGCCAGCGCGTTCCTGAGCCGGGGCTACCAGATCATCTCGGGTGGCACCGACAACCACCTGATGCTGATTGATCTGCGCTCGAAAGGCCTGACGGGTAAATTAGCTGAGAACACACTTATTAAAGCAGATATCACCATTAACAAGAACATGGTGCCGTTCGACGATAAGTCGCCGATGGTTACGTCGGGGATGCGGGTCGGAACGGCGGCCATGACTACACGCGGGCTGAAGGAATCGGACATGGAGCAAATTGTCGTATATATTGACCGCGTGCTGATGCATCATGACGATGAAACGGCTCTGGCAACCGTTAAAGAAGAAATTAATGAGTGGATGAAAGCGTTTCCACTTTATAAAAGTTAAGTAATCCAAAGGGTGAAAGAGTGGATGAGCGAATGAGCGAAATCAGAAACGCCAGCAGCTATTAACTCACTCTTTCGCTCATTCACTCTTTCGCTCAATAGAATGCCATTAGATCAACTGACCGACGAGGAAATCGAATCCGACGGCAAAGAGATGTCCTTTCTGGACCATCTGGAAGAACTCCGCTGGCACATCATTCGTGCGGTGGGGTCCATCTTCGTCTTTGCGCTGATCGCGTTCATCTTTATTGAAGATATTTTCCGGATAGTTATTATGGGGCCTAAAAGCCCGAATTTCTGGACGTATCGAATGATGTGTAAACTGTCGGATATGACGGGTTACGCGGACTTGTGCGTTAAGAAACTGAATTTCGAACTGCAGGCTCTTGGTGTATCGGATCAGTTTACGATGGCCCTGACCTCGTCGCTGATCATTGGTCTGTGTTTCGCGTTTCCTTATGCGTTCTGGGAACTGTGGCGGTTTATAAAACCTGGATTACGCCAGACGGAGAAGCAGGCGGCTCGTGGCGCTGTGTTTTACGTGTCGATGCTGTTTCTGATGGGCCTGTTGTTTGGTTATTATATTGTTTCGCCCCTGGCCATCAACTTCCTGGCAAACTACCAGATTACGCCTGAGATTAAAAATCAGTTCGATATTACGTCGTATATCGGGATTCTGGTGACGCTGTCGCTGGGTTGCGCCCTGATGTTCCAGATGCCAATTGTGGCATTTGTGCTCTCGAAAGTGGGCGTGCTGACGCCTACGTTCATGCGGTCGTATCGCAAACACGCCTGGATTGTGATTCTGGTTCTGGCTGGTATCATTACGCCTTCGCCCGATATTTATAGCCAGGTGCTGGTTGCCCTGCCGCTGGCGGGATTGTATGAGGTCAGTATTCTGGTGTCGCGCTCGATTGAGCGGGCAAGGATGAAAGAGCAGCGGGAACTGATGCAGTCATAGTTGTTGAACAGAATAAACACCGGACGTTAGACACTAGCTACTGTTTAACGTCCGGTTTATTATTAATAAACTATGGAATACGATTTCAGACGATACCATATCCGTTCCATCAACGCGGCCAACGATGCCGAACGGGCAGCCATCAATCAGGAGCTGAAAGATTTATACGCTTCCTTATCCGAAGCCGATAAAGCCGAGTTTAACCAGCAGCTGCAAACGTTTCTGGCCAAAGAAATGGGTCGAATCAAATCCGATTACGAGTCAGTGAAAGGCGGTTTATAACCAGGATTCGTTAAATCCTGAATGACAAAAGGCAAGCCTGGGTGTTACGTTATAAAAGCACGTTCACCTTGGCAAACCTTACCCGTCCCCAATCGCCTGATCAGCTTTTTGGCGAATTGTATCGCGCTGTCCAGCTAGGGCAGGTTTTTACGGACTCTAAAACATTCGTGGACTGCGTTCCCAAGATGGTGCCGGCCCATCTCATCGCGCTGTACGAATCTGAAAAACAAAAGCCTGGTTTTGACCTGAGCGCGTTTGTGCACGAACACTTTGTGCTACCACCCAAGCCAGGCAGCGATTACGTCAGCGATACGTCCATCCCTACGGCCGAGCACATTAACCGTCTGTGGGACTGGCTCGCGCGTTCGGCTGATCCGCAGGTGGAAGGTAGTTCCCGCATACCTTTACCGCACCCATACATAGTGCCGGGCGGGCGGTTCCGCGAAATCTTTTACTGGGATACTTACTACACCATGCTGGGTCTGCAGGAAGCTGGCCGAATGGATTTGATCCGCAGCATGCTCGATAATTTCGCTTACCTGATCGATCTGTTCGGTTACGTACCAAACGGCAACCGAACGTATTTCCTGAGCCGCTCGCAACCGCCTTACTTCGCACTGATGGTTCAGTTGCTGGCTGAAACAGACGGCCCGGATGTATTGTCAAACTACCTGCCACAGTTGCAGCGGGAGTACGACTTCTGGATGCAGGGACGTAACGCTCTGACCGACGATCGCCCCATAGTACGTCGCGTAGTTCAGGTGCCTGATCAGGGAATCTTAAACCGCCATTGGGACGACACGCCGACGATCCGGCCCGAGGCTTATCGCGTCGAAGCGGAGCTGGCCGACGAAGCTCAGAAGCTGGGCATTGATCTCGAAGCGCTTCACACCCACGTTCGGGCTGCCTGTGAATCGGGCTGGGATTTTAGCAGTCGCTGGTTTTCGGATGGAAAAACAATGACCTCTATTCATGCCGCCGATATAGTGCCGGTCGATCTGAACTGCGCGCTTTATTTTCTGGAGATAACCCTGCGGGATGCTTACCGGCAGACCAGCCTGATAATTGACGCAGAAAAAATGGAGCAGGCAGCCGCAGCCCGCAAAGAACAGATTCAAACGTTTTTCTGGAATGAACATACCCGATTCTTTCATGATTACGACGCCGTGGCTGGTCGGTTAACACCGGCGATTACGCTGGCGGGCGTCGCTCCCCTGTTCTTTAAACTGGCCAGCCCGGAGCAGGCCAGCCACATACACAACCGGCTGAAGACTGATTTTCTAAAGGAAGGCGGCTGGGTAACAACGCTGGTTAATACGGGTCAGCAGTGGGACTGGCCCAACGGCTGGGCACCGTTGCAATGGATTGTGTATAAGGGGCTTTTGAACTATGGCTTTACGGAAACCGCCCGCGAAGGCCGCGACCGTTGGCTGGCACTCAACGACAAAGTCTTTAAAGCAAGCGGTAAGATGATGGAAAAATATAACGTTGTTGACGCAGCCCTGACTACGGGTGGTGGCAAGTACCCGAATCAGGACGGTTTTGGCTGGACCAATGGCGTTTATTTACGGATGGTTAACGACAGTGAGAATGGACTGGAACGAGTCTGAGATTTCCTGATTGAAGTTACCGAAATAGTGGCACTGAATTTGTTTGTGAGTTAAAAGTAACTTACATCGAATTCGGTTGGCCATGAAGCGAGTTTTCTTAACTATCCTGGCGAGTGTAGTAACAAGCTTGTCCTTCTGTCAGAGCCAGAAGTCGTTTATCTTATCGTATCAGGATAAAAAAGGATTTTTTGCCGTTTCTGCAGGGGGCAGTTTACCTCTGGGGCGGTTTGCCAGTTGCTCGGTTACGGATTCAAAAGCCGGTATGGCGGGACAGGGCCTGGCTGTTAATGCCGCAATTGGTTACCGGATTGTTGGTCCGGTAGGTCTAATGGTGCGCGGAGAACAACACCAGAATGCGTTGCAGACGCACGAGCTGATTGATGCTGCCTCCCGTGCTAATTCAACCGTCTGGACGGCGAAAGCCGATAACTGGTCGATAACGACGCTGATGGCTGGCCCCTACATAAGTATTCCGATGGAGCGATTCTCGCTGGACGCCCGGCTGCTGGTAGGACAGGCTATGACCCGGCTTCCCGAAACCGCTATGTCGGCTAAGTTTGGTGATGTAAATATGCTGGTGAAAACAACAGGCTCACCGAACGCGGCAGTTGCATTGGGGGGAGGAGTAAGCCTGCGCTACCGGCTTGGCCGCTGCCTGTCACTGCATCTGAGTGGCGATTATACGCATTCTCAGTTTACGTTTGATGCCGTAACCTCAAAAAGCCTGAGCAGCTACGGTACCCTGCAGACATCGCGGTTTAACTGCCAGCGGGTCATGAGTGTTGTGAGCGCATCAGCAGGGCTTATGGTGCTGTTTGGCAACCATTACCGTCCGTTCTGACGACCGCTCACCGACCCCTGGGTCAGCTTATCCGGAACTATTTGTAACCCCATCGCCGGTGTCGTAGTTTAGTAGCTGACTATTCTCTGATTTGATTATGACACCGCTCCGTCAGCATGCCGTTCTTCGGCGCGTAAAAGATATTACGCTCAGTACTACTCTGAGCCTGGCTCTGCTTAATGGCGCGGCTCTGCTGCAAAGCTGCGGCAACAACCGCTCCGATGAAGCCGAACGAACAGAAACCAGTTTTGGCCGGGGCGTTCGAACCTACATCACCGAGACGGCACCGGGTAATTTCAAGATTACCGACGAGGTGCAGGCTGAACCCGGTCAGGCCGGTGCGATTGTCAGTTATTTCGACGGCCATCGCGATACATTGAGCGTTGAAGCCGCCCGGCGACTTGTAGAAACGGATCAGTCGACCAGTACCTACCTGAATAATCCATCGGCCTACGGTGCTCACCACCACAATGGTCTGGCGAATGTGCTGCTGTGGGGGAGTCTGGGGTATATGCTCGGACGCTCTACGGCCCCGCAGTATCGCAACGACGTCCGCCGGTATGGGTCGGGGGTTTATGCCAATCCGGATCTGTACCGCCGTTCGACTCAACTGGGTGAGAACATCCGCTCGTCGCGGGTCACGCGCACGGTCCGGCCCTCGGGTGGCCGCAGTGGCTTTTTCGGCGGAAGTCGCAGTCGGGGCTTCTCCGCTTAAATCAGCGCTACTGCCAATAAACTGAATCAGTAGAGGTAAGTAAACTGGTTAACAAATCGTTAAGTCGAAAATCTACCGGCCTTACTTCACTACTTACTGGGCTAAATGCCGTATATTGCCTAAATGAATCGGGAACAGAACTGGAAGCGGCTGAGCGGGGAAACATTCGACGTGTGTATTATCGGGGCCGGGGCCAGCGGGGCCGGGGCGGCTTTGGACGCAGCTTTACGTGGCTATCGGGTAGCGCTGATTGATCGGGGCGATATTGCGAGCGAAACCTCATCGCGCTCCACCAAACTGATTCACGGCGGGGTCCGGTATCTGGAGCAGGCTGTTAAAAAGCTCGATCTGGCGCAGCTTCGGCAGGTGCGGCACGGCCTGGCCGAACGACGGACTGTATTACGTAACGCTCCGCATCTGGCCCATCCACTAGCGTTGATGACGCCGGTATTCAGCGCGTTTGAAGGCCTGTATATGTCCATTGGCCTAACGCTCTACAGCTACTTCGCGCGTCATGATGCCTTTCCCAAAGGACGCTGGCTTAACCGGGCGCAGGCGCTAGAACGCATGCCGACCCTAACTCCGCAGATGCATAGCGCCGTACTCTACTATGACGGACAGTTCAACGACGCCCGCTATGCCCTTGCGCTGGCCCACTCGGCCGATGAGGCTGGAGCAGCTGTGGTAAACTATGCAGCCGTAACGGGATTTAAGCATGACGTTAATGGCCAGCTGACAACAGCAACTGCGCAGGACCAGCTAACCGGCGAGACGGTTGCTATTCGATCTAAACTATTTCTGAATTGTACCGGTCCCTATGCCGACGCGGTCCGGCGGATGGCTAATCCTGCGCTTGACCCGCGCATTCGGCCTAGTAAAGGCGTTCACCTGGTTTTGCCCCGCGAAACTCTCCGCAGCGACTGCGCCATACTCATTCCAAAAACGGCGGATGGCCGGGTGGTGTTCGCCATTCCATTTGGCGATAAGGTATTTGTCGGTACGACCGACAATGATTATTCCGATCTGAACCACGAGCCGGTTCTGGAGCCGCAGGAAGTGGATTATCTGCTTGACACACTTCGGCCTTATCTGGCTAAAACGCCCGATCGTGCCGATGTACAGGCCGGCTTTGGCGGTATCCGACCCCTGATTGTGAGCAGCCGCACTGATACAAAAGCTTTGTTGCGTGACCACGAAGTCGAACACGATCCGGCATCGGGCCTGCTTAGTCTGCTCGGTGGTAAATGGACAACCTACCGCCTGATGGCGCAGGACCTCATTGATCAGGTCGGTCAATTATTAAGCAATCCGGCGCAGAGTGCTACCGAAACCCACTTTCTGGTTGGGGGCGAAAACTACCAGTTTGCTGCTTGGCAGACGTTACAGCAACGATACGGTCTGCCAGCAGACAGTTGCCAGCACCTGATGCGAACCTATGGTAACCGCGCCGAACGAGTAGCTCAGCTCATACTCGAACAACCAGCGCTGGCGCAGAAGCTCACCGCCAGTCAGCCGTTTCTGCAGGCCGAGGTCATCTATCAGGTGCGCGAAGAAATGGCCATGACCCTTCGCGACGTACTGGCCCGGCGCTGGCGACTCGAACTGTCCGACTGGCAACTGACCGCTCAGCTCGTTCCGCAGGTCGGCGATCTGATGGCTGCTGAACTGGGCTGGAGCGAGGAGCACGGCCGCCAGCAGGTGCGGAACTACCAGTCTCTGCTGGCGTCGTTTGTGAAGCAGGCCGGTCTGACGCCCGAACGCTCCGAAATGGCGAGCGTTTAATTACCGACGGATGGGCTGGTGTTGCATGAGGTCGTTGATCAGTTTTTCGACCTGCGGCACCGGCATCTTCACGACCAGATGCTGATGCCCTTGACCAGCGTCGTCCCAGCCGTTAGAACCGTCCGCGTTAAGCGTCAGCCGTCCGGATTTGACCGTGTAGTACGGCTCGTAGCCTTTAATTCCAACCAGGACGGCCGTCTGGTCCCAGCTCATCCGCCCGCCTATATCTTCTTTGGATTTTGGAAGGCTAATCGTAAAAACGTCCTTAACGGGACTGTTGCGAATCTGGGCATTCTGAGTCAGCGGTTTACCGCTGTGGATTTTCTCGCCAATCTCGAAGCCACTCATCAGAATTGGCGTTGGCCATTGGGCAAAAACAATCTTCGAAGCTGGCGTATCCCTGAACACATTGTACTCCCGGCCGCCCGGAAACTTGCCGGCCATACTAACCAGATTCTTTACTTTCTGCGCGACCAGGTCCTTGCCCGATAGCCGGGAGTACCGGTCGGGCTGAGAGTTAAGTAAATTCGCCAGATTGGTCAGAAACCCGACCGTAATGATGGTTACGCTGCGGTCAGGCTGTTGGGCCAGAATCTGACGATAGAGCGTAACGGCATCCGGTACCTCATCATTCGATTTGACTTTATGCGGATAACGGGCCGTGATCGTATCCGACCAGTGCTGCGTATCCTTATCGGTGACGGCATCGCCTTTGGGCACGCCAATGGGCAGGTCAGGGCGGCCAAAGTAGGTGTTGAGCACATTCAGCACCTGGGTTACTTTCGGGTATTTGGTGCTGGCGATGGTGGCCAAGATTCGGGCCTGTCCGCTGTCGGCCAGGGCGTGCAGCAACGTAATGGCCCCAACGTCGTCATAGTCCGGCCCCATATCGGTATCGAAAATCACCGGCACCGCCGAACGGGCAGGTTGGCGCTGAGCGACGGCTGCTTCAAAAACAAACAGGACAAGGATGAGGAAAATTAGAGCTCGGGTCATGGGATTCGGTAATTTTGACCGGAATATACATCCTGTAGCGGTTAAGTCTGACGCTACGTCCCTGAACACAACTCAAGTTTAGCCACAGGCCAATCTGCCCGAAACGATATGATTTCTCTCAAACCCCTCGCTACCTCGCCCGATACGCAACTGCGTAATCTTGGCTGGGACTGGATGCTCGGTCAGGATACGCTGCCGTATCTGACCAACGAAGTAGTTATTGTAACGCCCACCGAAGCCGATGCTTACTACGAAGCCGCCAATGAACTATTTGAGATGATGGTGGCGGCCGGACAGCATGTAATTGACAACAACCGTTTCGCCGAACTGGGTATTCCGGCAAATCTTGTTGAGCTCATTAAGCTATCGTGGGACGATGACCGGAACATCCATCTGTACGGGCGCTTCGATCTGGCGGGTGGTATCGACGGCAAAGGGATTAAGCTGATTGAGTTCAACGCTGATACGGCCACCTGCCTGCCCGAAACAGCCGTTGTGCAGTACGCCCATCTGAAAGCCAACGGCCTCGACGAAAGCCAGCAGTTCAACGCCGTGTTCGAAACCTTAACGGGTCAGTTTGAAGAACTCCTCGCGCTCAACCCGGATTTGCAGCCTACGTTACTGCTGTCGGCCATGCGAGGGTTTCCCGAAGACGACGCCAACGTAGCGCTGATTGGCGAAGCGGCTCGTGAAGCCGGTTTCGATATCGAATTTGACTTTATTGATAACGTGGAATTTTCAAATGAGGAAGGCATTTTCTGGCAGAATCCGAAAAACGGCCAGTTCGAAAAGATGGATTTCTGGTTCAAGCTGGTGCCATGGGAGTCCATTGCCGAAGAAGAATCTGAACTCACCAGTCTGCTGACCGCAATCAGCCGAAAACGGCTGGGCGTTGTCCTTAACCCGGCCTATACGTTACTGTTTCAGTCTAAGTACATTCTGAAAATTCTCTGGGAGCTCTACCCCCATCACCCGTTGCTACTTGAAACCGACACGAAACCGCTGGCGGGTAAAGCCTGCGTGGAAAAAGTGCTCTTCGGGCGGGAGGGCGCCAATGTCCGGATACTGAACGCCGATGGCAGCGAACGGCAGGCCGCCGATGGCGAATACGGCGAGTACAACAAAATTTACCAGGAATACGTCGATTTTCCGCAGGATTCGGCCGGGCGGATTTTTCAGGCCGGGGTCTTTTACGCGGGCGAAGCCTGTGGGCTGGGTTTCCGGCGCGGAGGCCTGATTCTGGATAACAGTGCCGGGTTTGTAGGACACATCGTCAGCTAAAAAAAGTGGCCTGCAAACTTGCAGGCCACAGCGTAGCTACAGTGGGGTATGTATGGCAAACAAACTAACTATCTTCCAGACTGCTGTTTCAAGGCTTTATGTTCGCGTCGGCGCTGCATAACGCGCTCACGCTGTTCAGGAGTCATAGCGTTCAGGCGAGCCTGCATCTGCTGGCGGTGCGCCTGTTTGAAGGCTTTCCGTTCAGCGGGCGTCATTTGAGCCAGTTTCGCTTTCATTTCTGCTTTCCTGGCGGCCCGTTGTTCGGATGTCAGGCGGGGTTTTACTTTGTAGACCTGTGTCTGGCTCTGGGCATAGGCACCAGCCGACATAAACAGCGCCATCAGGGCCACTACCATCGTTTTTACGTTCATGGCTTTTGTTGTTTTGTCGGTTGGACGCTATTTCCCGGTGAGGGTTTAATCAATGACCGAAAGTTTATAGTTTTATGAACTGCAGGTGACATCAACTCCAACGCCTGATCTGAACTATACTTATATGAACAGTTTAAGTCTTTACGTTCAGGCGTTTGTTTACGTCGCTGCGGGTATAAATCATTTTGTCAGCCCCCGGTTTTACCTGGCAATTATGCCGCCTTATATTCCGGCGCATAACCTGATGGTCGTTCTGAGCGGAGTAGCGGAAATTGGGCTCGGTTTGGGCCTGCTGTTTCCGGCAACCCGTTCGCTGTCGGCCTGGGGGTTGATTCTCCTGCTGATTGCCGTCTTTCCAGCCAATATCTATATGGCTACGGCCGATCAGTTCGCTGCAATTTCGCCCTGGATACGCTGGGGAAGGCTGCCTGTACAGGGCCTTCTGATCTGGTGGGCCTACCAATACACCTAATTTAGATTGGCGCATTGGAGCATGCGTTTCACGCCGATTATACGGCAATGAAAGGCTTACAGTAGAGTTAGGGCAGAAAGATGCTTATCAGGAAATAAACATTCATCCTTCAACGTAGTCACTCGCTATTCGTTGGCCCATGAACAACTGGACTCCTACCCGCCGAATCTTCCTGAAAAATGCTGCGCTTGGCAGCGTCCTGCTGAGTAAGCCAGAATGGATAGGGCCGGTCCGGCCAGCGGTCGAGAAAGGAAAACGGGTTGGCATTATCGGTCTGGACACGTCTCACAGTACAGCCTTTACTAAAGTCCTGAACGCTGCGGAAGCAAATCCGGATTATAAAGGGTATCAGGTAGTAGCAGCCTATCCCTATGGCAGTAAAGACATTGAAAGCAGCACGAAGCGGATTCCAGGCTATGTTGACGAAGTAAAAAAGCTCAATGTCAAAATCGTTGATTCCATTGCCGACCTGCTCAAAAAAGTAGATGTCGTTCTGCTGGAAACCAATGATGGTCGGCTCCATCGCGAGCAGGCACTTCAAGTGCTGAAAGCGGGCAAGCGCGTGTTCATCGACAAGCCCATGGCGGCTTCGCTGGCCGATGTCGTGGCTATCTTCGATGCCTCCCGCCAATATGGTATTCCAGTGTTCTCCGCGTCGTCACTTCGCTACATAACGGGAGTCGAAGCCATCAACAAAAGCCAGGTATTGGGTGCGGATACGTTCAGCCCGGCGGTACTTGAAAAAACGCATCCTGATTTGTTCTGGTACGGAATCCACGGCGTCGAAACGCTCTTCACTGTTATGGGAACCGGCTGTCGGGAGGTAGTTCGGGTGCATACGCCGGATACCGACGTTGTAATTGGCACCTGGAACGACGGACGTATTGGTACGTTCCGGGGTACCCGAACCGGCAAGCACGACTATGGCGGAACGGTGTATACGCAGACCGCCAATGTGCGACTAGGGCCTTATAATGGCTACGAGCCGTTGCTGAAGCAGATCATCAGCTACTTCGAAACCGGTAAGGTACCCGTTACGCCCGATGAGACGATTGAGATATTTGCGTTTATGGAAGCAGCCGACGAAAGTAAACGGCGGGGTGGAGCGGTGGTAAGTCTGGAGAGCGTACTGAAAAAGGTGAAGCAGTAAGATGCCCATAAGCTATGCTGAACAAGAATGTGTCAAGGCGAGAATTCATCAAACAAAATTCATTGACGGGTCTAAGCGCCGTCATAACCCCTTCTTTGCTGACCAATAGTCTCAGCAGTCCGGCCGCTCCCTTACCTGAGTCATTGGGACCGGTGCTGCTTACGTCGTCGGATAAACCGGCCTTACTGGGCGGTGCGCCCATCCGCCTAAAAGGCTGGACTACCTGGCCCATCTGGAACCCGGAAACTGACGAAAAACAGTTGCTTGACGTAGTCCGGAGTGGCATCTGGTCCCGGTCGGCCGTAACGACGGAGTTTGAACAGAAATGGGCGCAGGCGCTGGGTGCAAAACGAAGTTTGCTGGTCGTCAACGGAACCAATGCCCTGATTACGGCGCTCACTCAACTCGACGTTCGGGCGGGCGATGAGGTTCTTGTGCCGCCCTATACCTTTACCGCCACCGTGGCGGCCGTGCTGGCTACCGGCGCCATGCCCATTTTTGTTGATGTCGACCCGGAAACCTTTCAGATTGACCCGGCCAAAATTGAAGCAAAAATTACCCCGCGTACCAAAGCGATCTTACCGGTGCATATTCTGGGCTTACCCGCCGATATGAACCGGATTCTGCCCATTGCCCAAAAGCATAAGCTGGTTGTGATTGAAGATGCCTGCCAGGCCCATCTGGCCGAAATCAACCATCAGAAGGTAGGCACGTTTGGGCACGCGGGCTGCTTCAGCTTCCAGAACTCGAAAAATCTGTCCATCGGGGAGGGGGGAGCCATTGTCAGTAACGACGATAGCTTCATGGACCGTTGTTTTTCGTACCAGAACTTCGGTAATCCCTATAACGCGGGAGTAGGCTCGGTGAGTGTCGGCAGCGTCATGCAGGGAACGAAACTGCGCATAACGGACTACCAGGCCGCTATTGGACTCGCTCAGCTGAAACGGCTGGATGCCCAGACCACCACCCGTAACGAAAACGCGGCTTACCTTAAAGCGCAGATTCAGGCTATTCCCGGAATTGTGCCCTATAAGCTGTACGATGACGTGACCCGGGCTGCGTTTCACCTGTTTCCCTTCCGGTATCAGCAGGAAGGCTTCAAGGGATTGTCGCGGGACGGGTTCCTAAAGGCGCTCCGGGCCGAAGGTATTCCCTGTTCGAGCGGTTACGCTACGCTCAACAATCAGCCCTACCTAAACGACGCCTTCCAGTCGAAAAACTTTCGGAAGGCGTACCCCAAAGAAATGCTGGATTTTAGGGGGTACGTAGAGCAGAACCAGTGCCCACAGAATGACAAGCTATGCAATCAGGAAGCCGTCTGGTTTACGCAGAATATGCTGCTCGGCAGTAAATCGGATATGGCCGATATCGCGGCCGCCATCGAGAAAGTCCATAAAAACGCCGATCAGCTGACTAAGCTGAGTGAAAAATGAAGCACCCTGGTTTACTGCTCCTGGTTAAAGGTCTTTTCCTGCTAACGTTCTTTACCGCCGAGGGGCGTAACCTGCCGGGTGACGCTGCGGGCTGGAAAGCGGGCGTTGCCCGGGTGGTCATTACGCCTAAAGAGCTGCTGTGGATGGCGGGATTTGCCGTTCGGACGCACCCCGCCGAGGGAACGCTGCATGACCTGTGGGCGAAGGCGCTGGCACTGGAAGACGAGAACGGGGGGCAAGTTGTGCTCGTAACTGCCGATTTGCTGGGGTTTCCCAAACAGGTTTCGGACCGAATCCGGAATCAGCTGAAGACTAAATATGGCTTATCGAAGGCGCAGATTATTCTGAACAGTTCGCATACGCATTCGGGTCCGGTGCTGCAGGATGCGTTATTTGATATCTACCCGCTGGATGCCGAGCAGCTCGCTAAAATCCGGCGGTACTCCACCACGCTTGAAAGCCAGATTGTTGAGCTGGTGGGCGAGGCTCTACAGAAAAAAGAACCCGTCACACTGTATGCCCAGAATGGCGTTACCCGCTTTCAGGTAAACCGGCGCAACAACAATGCCGCGCTTCTGCACCGGCTGCCGGAGCTGAAAGGGCCGAATGATTACGCCGTTCCGGTGATTAAAGTGCTGAACGCCCGGGGCCAACTAAAAGCCATGGCCTTTGGGTATTCCTGCCATCCGACGGTGCTGAACCTGTATAAATGGTCGGGCGATTACGCGGGGTTTGCGCAGATGGAGCTGGAGAAAGCCAATCCGGGCGTAACGGCCCTGTTTTTTCAGAGCGCCGGGGCCGATCAGAACGCCCTGCCCCGCAACACCATCCCGCTGGCGCAGCAATACGGCCGCGAACTGGCCGCTGCGGTAGAGCGGGTACTGGCTGAAGAGATGCGGCCCCTATCGGCCCGTCTGGCCACAGCCTATGCCGAGGTCGATCTCGCTTTTGCCAAAGCCCCAACGGAAGCCGATTTGCTGGCCGTAACGAAAGGTGATGTCGTGTATCATACGCGCTGGGCCGAACGTATGCTGGCGCAACTAAAACGGAATGAGCCCTTCCCCAAATCCTACCCCTATCCGGTACAGATCTGGCAACTGGGCGATCAGCCGTTGATTAGCCTGGGTGGCGAAGTCGTTGTGGAGTACGCTATTAAACTCAAACAGATTTTTGGACCGAACACCTTCGTAGCTGGCTATTCGAATGATGTGATGGCCTATATTCCGTCGGCAACGGTGTTGCGGGAGGGTGGTTACGAGGGCGAATCCTCGCAGATGGTGTATGGGCTGCCGGGCATCTGGGCGTCGACGATTGAAGCGACTATCCTGTCGGAAGTGATAAAACTCGCCCGGGAAATCGGTTTGCCCACGCCCTAACCCGTCATTTTTCAACGCTCCTGGCTTAACTAGACGTATGCATCGTAACGATCCTGATTCTGAAATCTCCCCGTCTCACTTTCTGACCGCGAAGCACTATTATTCCGGGTTTGACCTGGCGCACGATACCTACAACGCAATTTCAGCGGCTAGCGACGGAAAAATCTATTATGTTCTCTCGTCGGAATCGTACGAGCGGGGCGGACAAATGTATGTCTACGAGCCCGAAACCGACCAGACCCGTTTCATTGCTGACCTGACGGAGGTTTGTGGCGAAAAAGGCCTGCAGGCGATTCCGCAGGGCAAGAGCCATGTTCGTTTCTATGAACGCCACGGCAAGCTCTACTTTGCAACCCACATTGGCGTCTATGAACTGATAGACGGGATGGAGCGGCTGCCTCAGAACTCAACGGATGGCTATACGCTGTATCCCGGTGGCCATATGCTGGCGTATGATCTGGCCACGGGTCAGTTCGAGGATTTAATAACCGCGCCCGATGGGGAAGGGCTCATCACGATGACCCTTGACCGCGACCGGGGCCATATTTATGCGCTCACCTGGCCGATGGGCTATTTGCTCCATTACGACCTGCAAACAGGAAAGCTGATCAACGCTGGGCTGACCTGCGGCCGGGGCGAAGCCGGTACCGTAGGTGATGATTACCGGGTCATCTGCCGGTCGATGTTTGTGGATGCCCGCGACGGCTTACTATACCTGTCCACGGCGGAGGGCGACGTACTGACCTATCAGCCGGATTCCGGCGTACTCGAAAAAGTAGCGGGTATTGATTTGCGGCTCGACTACTTTGGCCGGTATGACCCCACCCGACCGGGCAGTATGGGCTATAACTGGCGTAAAATTTTCTGGTATGCCCCCGAAGGCGTAGCCTATGGCGTACATGGCAATTCCGGCTACTTATTCCGGCTTGACCCACGGGCGCGCAGGCTGGAACTGGTCGAACGGATTACGTCGGAGCCATCGAAGCGGAGCGGGATGTTCGATCAGTTCAGCTACGGGTATCTCGGCTTTCAGCTGGGACCCGATGGACAAACGATCCATTACCTCACCGGCGGGCCCATTTACGAGAAGGGCAGGCGCGTAACGGGCGAAGAGCAGATTGCCAGGGGTGCGGCCAGAGGGTTGGAAAATCTCCACCTCATTACCTACAACATTCCAGAGCAGTGCTATCAGGATCATGGGCCCATCTTTTATGCCGATGGTAGCCGACCTACGTATGTCAACTCAATTGCTGTTGGCGCCGATGGGGCGGTTTATACGCTGGCCCGGTTTGAGCAGGATGGACGGGAAATCCAGGATTTAATAAAAATTACCCACCCATTTGGGACTACCTAAACCATAGCTGAGTATGCTGTCAGGCTTACAGACTTGTTAAGAGTATAACCGTATCGCAATGAAAAACACGGAACGTATTGGCCCTGATGAGTCACGCCGGGACTTTATCCGGAAAACAATCACGGGCACCGCTCTTCTGTCAGCAGGAGGGGTTCTGCCCGGTTTCAGTCCGGCGAGTTACGCCCGCATCCTGGGCGCAAACGAGAAAGTCCGTGTGGGCATGATGGGCGTAAACAGCCGGGGTCTGGCCCTCGCGAGTAATTTCGCCCTCCAGCCAAACTGTACGGTAATCTCTGTGTCCGATGTTGACACGCGGGCGGCCAATAAATGCCTGACGACGGTTGAAGGTATCCAGAACGCGAAACCGAAAAACCAGCCCGATTTCCGGAGGGCACTCGACGATAAAGAGGTAGATGCGCTGATTATAGCTGCGCCGGATCACTGGCATGCGCCCGCTGCAATTCTGGCCTCGAAGGCTGGTAAACACGTGTATCTGGAAAAGCCCTGCAGTCATAATCCGCACGAAGGCGAACTGTTGGTGGCAGCCGCGAAGAAATACAAAAACGTTATCCAGATGGGTAACCAGCGCCGGTCGTGGCCGAACGTAACGCAGGCTATCCAGGCCGTGCAGAACGGCGTAATCGGCCGACCTTACTTTGCCAAGGGCTGGTACACCAATAATCGGGCATCGATTGGTATCGGAAAAGAAGTCGCCGTGCCTGCCTGGCTGGATTATGATCTATGGCAGGGTCCCGCGCCCCGTCGGCCCTACAAAGACAACCTCATTCACTATAACTGGCACTGGCTGTGGCACTGGGGCACGGGCGAAGCGCTCAACAACGGCACCCACATGCTCGACCTGATGCGCTGGGGGCTGGGCGTTACGTATCCAGCCAAAGTTACCTCGTCGGGTGGCCGCTACCGCTACAAGGACGACTGGGAAGCGCCCGATACGCAGGTAATCAGTCTGGAGTTTCCTAACAATACGGCCATGACCTGGGAGGGACGTAGTTGTAATGGCCGGACTGTCGAGGGCACCAGCGTCGGCGTCATGTTTTACGGTGATATGGGCTCACTGCTAATCGAATCGGGGAACTCCTATAAGATTTTTGACCTCGACAACAAGCTGGTGAAAGAGGTTAAGAACGACCTGAAAATTGATCCCCGGAACAAAATGGACCCTTCGCAGGCGCTGGATGCCATCCACATCCAGAACTTCTTCGACAGCATAAAAACAGGCGCAGCACTGGCATCTGACATTGTCGGGGGCCACCAGAGTACGTTGCTGGCGCAACTGGGAAATATCGCCTTGCGCTCCGGTGGGATGCTGGACGTTGACCCCGCAAACGGACATATCAGAAACAACAAAGCGGCCGAAAAGCTCTGGCAGCGGGAATACCAGAAAGGGTGGGAGCCAACTGTGTAATCCGATCCTGCCAATTACTTATCTTCGATACCATATGAACGCCCTGGCCCTTGATGAGCGTCGTCTGACCAAACGCGACACCAGGATTTCCCTGCTGCTGATTGGGTTGATGTTTTTTATTTTTGGATTTGTCTCCTGGGTCAATTCCATCCTCATTCCTTACTTCAAGATTGCCTGCGAGCTAACGAGCTTTCAGGCGTATCTGGTTGCGTTTGCGTTCTATATTGCTTACTTCATTATGTCGGTGCCGGCTTCCTACCTGCTCAAAGCGGTTGGCTTCAAAAAAGGCATGATGATTGGCTTCTGGATGATGGCGCTGGGGGCGTTTATTTTCATTCCCGCTGCCCAGACCCGCACCTATGGCGTCTTTCTGATGGGGCTGTTCACCATCGGCATTGGTCTGGCCATTCTGCAAACGGCTTCAAATCCTTACGTAACGATTCTGGGACCAAAGGAACGGGCTGCGCAGCGCATCAGCATGATGGGAATCTGTAACAAGGCCGCCGGGATTTTATCGCCCCTTGTCTTTGCGGCAGTCATTCTACGACCCACCGATACCGATCTGTTCGCTCAACTAGACACAATGAGCGCGGCCGAACGGGGCGCGGCTCTCGACGAACTGGTCCGGCGCGTCATCACGCCCTATGCCGTGCTGGGCAGCTTCCTGTTTGTGCTGGGGTATCTTGTCTACCGGTCGCCCCTGCCCGACCTGAATACGGAGCGGGAAAGTCCCGAGGTGGCAACGGCCAATGCCGGTAAAACCCATATTTTTCAGTTTCCACATCTGGTACTGGGCGCGGTGGCTATTTTCCTGCACGTTGGCAGTCAGGTGATTGCCATCGATACCATTATTGGCTATGCCGGCTCGATGGGCGTTAGCCTGCTGGAAGCCAAGGTATTTCCCTCATATACATTGTTCTGTACTATCTGCGGTTACGTGATCGGTATCATTACCATACCCCGATTTATCAGTCAGGTTAACGCGCTGCGGATCTGCACGCTGCTGGGCACAACCTTTACGTTGCTCATCATTTTTGCCCGTGGAGGCATTACCTTGCTAGGCCACACAACCGACGTATCGATCTGGTTTGTCGTGTTGCTGGGTCTGGCGAATTCGCTGATCTGGGCGGGTATCTGGCCGCTGGCGCTGGATGGCCTCGGTCGATTCACCAAGCTGGGGGCCTCCATCCTGATTATGGGGCTGTGTGGCAACGCGATTATGCCGCTTTTCTATGGCTATTTCGCCGATCGCTTTGATCTGCGTACCGCCTACTGGGTCCTGCTGCCCTGTTACCTGTATCTGGTTTTCTATGCCGTAAAAGGCCATCAGTTACGTAAATGGGGCTTCTGAAAATAACCAACGGTACGCTCATTACGCCCTATCGCTATATCCGGGGCGGCACGGTCGTCATCGAAGATGGACGTATTCGGGGCATTCACGAACGTGACGTAGAGGTGCCGGATGCCACCGTACTGGATGCGAAGGGTAAGTACGTAGCCCCCGGCTTTATTGATATTCACGTACACGGCGGGGGGGGGTACGACTTTATGGATGGGACGGAAGAAGCCTTTTTGAAAATTGCCGAACTCCACGCCCGGTATGGCACTACCGCTTTAGTGCCGACTACGCTGACGGCAGAAAAGGAAGATTTGCTGCACACGCTGGATGCCTACGAGCAGGCGAATCGAAACAACCGGAAGGGTGCTGCCTTTCTCGGTATGCATCTGGAAGGGCCTTACTTCGCCATGAGCCAGCGGGGGGCGCAGGACCCGCGTTATATCCGTAACCCCGACCCGCAGGAATACGAAGAAATCCTGGCGTATTCATCGTCCATTGTTCGGTGGAGTGCCGCGCCCGAGCTGGAAGGCGCCATTCCGTTTGGCCGCCGACTACGCGAAAAAGGAATTCTGGCGGCTGTAGCCCATACCGATGCCATTTATGAAGATGTCCTGACCGCTTTTGAAACCGGTTATTCACTGGCGACCCATTTGTACTCGGCCATGTCGGGTGTAACGCGCCGAAATGCATTCCGTTATGCCGGCGTGATTGAAAGCGCGTTTCTACTCGATATGGATGTGGAAATCATTACGGATGGCGTTCACCTGCCACCGCCCCTGCTGAAACTGGCCTATAAAATCAAAGGCGCCGACCGGACGGCGCTGATCACCGACGCCATGCGGGCCGCTGGCATGCCCGAAGGCGAAAGCACGCTGGGATCGCTGAAAAACGGGCTGAAGGTCATCGTCGAGGATGGGGTTGCCAAACTGCCCGACCGAAGCTCATTTGCCGGAAGCGTCGCAACGACCAACCAGCTTGTACGCAACATGGTGCAACTGGCCGATGTATCGCTGCTGGATGCCGTTCGCATGGCGAGTACCACGCCCGCCCGCATCATGGGTGTGGAGGGACGTAAAGGGTCACTGGCGCCCGGCAAAGATGCCGACCTGGTTATTTTCGATGACAGCCTGACTATCGCGGCTACGCTGGTCAACGGGCAACTTATTTACTCACTCTAACAATCAAATACATGCTGACACCGGCTACTTCATCCACTCAAACGTTTCGCGTCGATCAACTTAGGGTTCATCTGTTCAAAAACCGGCAGGAGCTGGGGGTAAGCGCAGCGCAGGCCGTAGCTGGCAAAATCCGGGAATTACACCAGACGCAGGAGGTTGTCCATATCATTTTCGCGTCGGCGCCTTCGCAGAATGAATTTCTGGACGCGCTCGCCCAAGAAGCAGACCTTGCGTGGAATCGAATCCGGGCTTTTCACATGGATGAGTACATGGGCTTACCGGCCGATGCTCCGCAGAGTTTCGGGCAGTATCTGAAGCGGCAACTTTTTGATAAAGTACCCATACAGGAAGTTTTCTACCTGGACGGGAATGCTGCCGACCTCCGGCAGGAAGGATTACGCTACAGCGCCCTGCTCGACCAGTACCCGACGGATATTGTGTGCATGGGTATCGGCGAAAACTGCCACATCGCCTTCAACGATCCTCACGTTGCCGATTTTAACGACCCCCATCTGGTCAAGATCGTGCGGCTCGATCTGACGAGCCGGCAGCAGCAGGTGCATGACGGGTGTTTCGACACGCTGGAGCAGGTGCCGGAATACGCGCTTACCTTAACCATTCCGGCATTGGTACGCGCTCCCTATCTGTGCTGCATGGTTCCAGCTGCTCACAAAGCCGAAGCGATTTACCACACCTTAACCGACGCCATTTCGGAAACCTATCCGGCTACTATTTTGCGGACTCATCCCAATGCTACGCTGTTCATTGACCAGAACAGCGCCCGAAAATTTCTTGAAGAAACGACTTCACCTTAGTTTCTTTCACCGGCTACTCAAAGGCGGGTCTGGTTAACCGTTCGGCCACAAGGTATAAAGCAGGCTCAGCAACCCGGCGCCGGGTTGCTGCATACCGTTGCATTTAACTATTCAGCTTAATCTTTTTCTTTCTTCGGTTTCTGCCTGCGCAGAGACTCCAGTCTTTTTTGCTCCGAATCAGAAAAAGGGTAACGGCTCTTAACCTGATTGATATAGCTGATTAGCAGCTCATGAAACAAATCGGGATTCTTCGGTAGCGGTTTAGTTTTCATCGTTGCGCGTGTTGATAGCGCAATATTATGTCCATCTATAAGTTACCGAATTAATAAAAAATTATATTCTGATTTATATAGTATTAAAAAGAGCCTAAGGTTTCTCCAAATAGCTGATTTGCGTATGGTATGGACGAAAAAAGTACCATGTCATCTATCGCATGAAATGCCAGTAACGTCTGACGTAGAATAGGAAGGCGAGTCTACTTAGCTGAAAGACAGAACGCGGCCGCCGGAAATAGCTGGTACGCTCCGGCCGGGGCTGGCGGGGTAGGGCCCGGTTCCGGACAACCGTTCTGGTGGTTTTCGGGATAAGTACTGTCCCCAGAAAGGCAAGGATAAAAATCGGCACGGTCAGGAGAACGGCCAGGTCATCGTACTGGCTATTGGAAGCCCATTCCTGTACGCCAAATAGCAGAACAGCCAGGGTTAATGCGAAGATGAGATGCTTGTCTTTCATGGGTTTAGTTTTTTGAGAGTGGCAAGAACCAGGCCAAACGTTCTACGTCGGACCGAACGTTAAAGTGTTGTAGTACAGGTAGACCAGGCTCCCGTTTGCCCAACAGGCTGCCTCCGGGACCTTGCCTGCTTCTGCTTGGTCAATCTTCCGTAGCCCTTGCTATATTTTTGCTTACTTATATATATGATTACGTATTCGTTTCTTAGGTTTACGATCTCAGCCGCTCTGAAGCGGCATGGTGTGGATAGAGCGGAAAGCTTGGCTGCTATGCGGCCAGGCTTTTTAGTCAACCCGCTGTCTTCGTTTCAGGGTAAGCAACTTGGAAACGGCTATTTTTACATATGTTAGAAAAATTAAATAACTATTTTTCAATTAAATAGATTTGGTAACAACAAATAAAGGATATACTCGTTAAAGAGAAGACAGCCCACCCGTAAAACGAATAGGCTGTCGATTACTAGAACAATAAAAGTAATCTTATCAGATACAACGACTTAACGATTAGGTTGTTGCGTATGCTCTAAGATAAAACGGCCCAACTGTAGCTACGGTTGGGCCGTTTTATCTTAGATAGCTATAAATTTAAGAAAGGTTTGTAAATTAACTCGTCTGCCGGAGGTTAGTACGGTAGCAGCTAAATAGTCTGGCTATTTAGCTTGTCAGCAGGGAAGGTTTTCACCGTTTAGCGTTATGAATTACAGCACTCCTTTACGTCAATTTCAGTGAGGTTATAAAACGGATCGGCTAAAGCGGAATTCAGCCGATAGCCTGATCGTTGCCAGACCTGCGGGCTTTCGGCGGTATCTGGTTGCAGACAAATGAATACGTACCATTCCATTAGTAAGCATTATATAAATCTGGGTATGGAAACGACAAAGAAAAACCGATTCGATCGGGCCATTAGTGCCCTGGTTAAAGGCTATTTAAACGGTACGCTCGCCAAGGGCCACTGCGCAGCCTGTGCAGTAGGTTCCCTAGTGGCCGAAGGTGTAGGCGGTAAGGTTTTCCGGAAGAAACGTCTGCTGCTTGGCCAAACCTATGACTGTTCAGTACCTAACTCAGACTGGCAGGACGTATTCGTGACCTATCTGAACAGGCCCCAGATACAACGGCCATACCGATATACAGGAGCCGCCAAAATCCAGATTGATAGTACAGGCTATACGTGGCAGGAGCTGGCGCTGGTGGAAGAAGCATTTGAAATGAACACGAAACTACACTTCAAAACGTACCCGATCTGTACCCCGGAAGAAATCGACACCGATCAGTATAACGGCTTGAAAGCTGTTTTTGAAGTCTTATGCGAGATTGAAGGCATAACCGATGCGACCCCGTTCGTGGCGATGCTGGAAAAATAAAAATCGCGCCTGATACCTTATCAAGGCTAAGGTGTTTGCTTGGAGAAATTACGAGCGGGATTTTTTTATGGGTAATAGCTCGTAAAAAACCCGCTTTATTACGGGTATCGTCACCAACCGCTTGCTTTTACGGTACCAACTGTAAATCGGTAAAGAAGTACGTTAAGGTGATTACGTCGCCGGTGTCGGTTTTGAAAACATAGTCTTTCGTTACGGTTTCACCAACCTGAATGGCAATCGGCTCCCGAAAGTAGGGGGCCTGAAAGACAAACGTGTGAAACTCGCCGTTCTCTCCGCAGGGATCTACACCGGGCGGCAGATCGTTGACGAATGACTGGTCGAGCACCCGCCCGCAGAACGATGCGTCGAGATGTTGACTGTTTACGCTGACCACAATCGTAGCAAAGCCAGCCGCCCAGAACTCATTCAGCAATGCCTGCGAGTCCAGTTGCCAGAGTGGAAAAACACCGGTTAGCCCCCAACTGGCCAGCTGCGTTTCGCGCCATACCCGCAAATCAGCCAGGAAAATATCGCCGAAAATGGCAGCTGTAACTCCCGACTGCACGAGCGGTTCCAGCGCGCGACCCATCCGCTGCTGGTAATCCGCCATCGAACTGTCTTCGGGTAGAAATAATTTCGTCTGGGGTATGCCGAGCCGTTCGGCCTGAGCATCGAGCAGTTCTTCGCGCACACCGTGCATCGATATTCGTCGATTAGGGGCATTCAGCGTCGTAAGCAGCATTTCAATAGAATACTGACCCGTTTGCAGGATGCGCCACAACGCCAACGCCGAATCTTTGCCCCCGCTCCAGTTCATCAACGTTCGGTTCATGGTAAGGAAGGTAGTCGAAATAAACCTTTTGGGCTTAAAGCAGACGAATAGAAGCAGAGATTTTATTAATGATCTGAGCTAACAAAAAAGCACTTACCATTTCTGATAAGTGCTTGTCTTTGATTGGTGGGAGTTGACGGGTTCGAACCGCCGACCCTCTGCTTGTAAGGCAGATGCTCTGAACCAGCTGAGCTAAACTCCCTTGTGTTTCCCGTCGTTTGGGAGTGCAAATATAGGAGGCTTTTCAGGCATTTTGCAAGTTTCGGCTCGAAAAAATGTAAAATTTTTGCAAGTTGCTGATAGCCAATAGCCCGATTTATTACTCGAAATTCAGGTACAGCGTTACGGTATGGGTGGTCAGCTTGTTGATGCCAATGCCAGCCGCGTTGTTGGTCGGGCGGTAGAGGTTGACCAGTCCGTGCGAGAAACGCAGCTCGGGTGCAAACTTGAAATACTCGAAGAACTGCTCGAAGCCGACCCCATATTCAACCGCAAAGTCCATTGTGCCGGTGCTGAGCCGACTCGCACTCTGGATTTCCTTGCGCCGTACGTTCGTTTCGATGCTGAAGGCACCACCCGCCAGCAGATACATCCGGCTGTTGTTACGTCGTTCGGACTTGTACTTCAGCAGGAGCGGGAAATCCAGCCAGGTGGATTCGCGCACTTCGGTCTTTGTGGTGCCGCCCGGATAATCGTACTTCACCTCGCGGCTGAACAGCGAAACCGCCGGCGTCAGGCGCAGGTCGAAGCGGTCGTTTAAATACGCATTAACAACGAATCCCACCCGAAAACTGGGTTTGTTGGGCGAATAAATCCGATAGGCGGAGTCGGCCCGGATGAACGCCGGACTATAGCCCACGCTGAAACGCGTAACGGGCGCTGCAAAGAAAAAGCCGTAATGGATCTCTTTGTCGTCGTAACGTTCGAGGTGTTTGCGAACGTATTTGTAGCCTTGTCCCTGTGCCGAAACGCTAAGTAGCAGCGCCAGCACAGCTACTAAGACTGCTTTTGGCCGATGTAAATTGAAGCAACGCCGAAGGTAAGCGGTATCCATCTGGTATTGGTAAATCCGGCCGCTTCATAGATGCGCAGAAAGTCGGGACCATCAGGAAACGCCTGCACCGATTCGGGCAGGTAGGTATAAGCCGATGCGTCTTTGCTGACTAAGCGCCCAATAAGCGGCAGAATGGTCCGGGAGTAAAAACCGTATAGTTGTTTAAACGGAAACTGGCGGGGGTTCGAAAATTCCAGCACCACGCATACCCCACCGGGGCGCGTTACGCGGTACATATCGGTTAGACCCTTAAGCAGATTCTCGAAGTTACGCACACCAAACGAAACGATGACAGCATCGAATTCATTGTTACCAAACGGTAATCCTTCCGAATCGCCCGACCGCATCTCGATGATGTGGTCCACTCCGCGCTTCTTCATCTTCTGCCGGCCAATGGCCAGCATACCTTCCGAAATATCAACGCCAATCACCCGCTGCGGATTTAGGGCGAGACTTTCCAGGGCAAAGTCACCCGTGCCGGTGGCAATGTCCAGAATGGTTTTGGGGGCGTAGGGACGTAATTCGCGGATGGCTCGCTTGCGCCAGAGGATATCAATGCCGCCACTCAGGACGTGGTTTAGCAGGTCGTATTTCGGCGAAATATTGTCGAACATTTCGGCGACCTGCTCGCGTTTGGAGGTGTCTTTGTCTTTGTAAGGAACGACGGCCATTGTGCAAAGAAGCTGTTTTCAGCGGGCAATTTACAGCGCAAACGGACGGCCGACGAACGACGGCCTGCTGCTGACTAACAGAACCGGCCGTTCCGTCGGAAAGTTTCGCCAGCGTCGGCAATCGGCCCAACCGTTGCGTTTGCGACCGGCTTTACGTAGTTTTCAAGTAAATTTTACTGGATACAACCCCCGTTCTAATGACGCATACGCTGTTTTCGCTGTTCCCGTTTTTTCTTCTCTCGGTTTCGCCAGCTCAGGAAGACCCTATTGTTAAAAAAGCCCATCGGATTCACCAGCGCGTTCTGACGCTCGATACGCATGCCGATGCGCCCATCATGATGCAGAAACCCGGTTTTGACGTAGGCAAAGCACACGACACCAAACGTGACCAGTCGCAGATTGATTTTCCGCGTATGAAGCAGGGGGGCATGGACGCCATGTTCTTTGCGGTCTATACCTCGCAGGGGCCTCGTACGCCCGAAGGTCATGCCGAAGCCAAACGGAACGCGCTGAACCAGTTTGCCCTGATTCATGACGCCCTGAAAAAGCACCCCGATCAGGCCGAATTGGCCACGACGCCCGCCGATGCCTACCGCATTCAGAAAGCCGGTAAACGGGCCATTTTTATCGGCATGGAGAATGGCTATCCCGTGGGTAACGATTTGTCGCTGCTCAAAACGTATTACGACCTGGGTTGCCGGTACATGACCCTGACGCATTTTGCTAACAACCTCATCGGCGACTCTTCTACCGACCCGGATGGACCAATTTACGGTGGCCTGAGCGATTTCGGTAAGCAGGTGGTGCCCGAAATGAACCGGCTGGGAATTCTGATCGACGTATCGCACGTGGCCGACAGCACCTTCTACGATGCCCTGGCGCTTTCCAAGGCACCCGTCATTGCATCGCACTCCAACTGCCGGGCGCTGTGCGATTTTCCCCGGAATATGACCGACGATATGATCCGGGCCATTGCGGCCAAAGGGGGCGTGGTGCAGGTTAACTTCGTGAGCGACTACCTCAAAAAGCCATCGGACGCGTTCCGGACGGCTAAAACCAAGATACGTATGGCGCGGGTGGGTAAGGTCATGACCCCCGAGATGGAAGCCCGGCTGGCGGCTGAAAGTGATTCGCTGGCGAAAGTGTTTGCGCCCGAACGGGCCAGTCTGTCGGATATTGTGGATCATATCGACCACATCGTTAAGCTGGTGGGTATTGACCATGTCGGCATCGGCAGCGATTTTGATGGGGGCGGGGGTGTCAACGGTCTCGAAGACGTCAGCCAGATCGAAAACCTGACCGTCGAGCTGGTACGCCGGAACTACAGCGAAGCCGACATTGCCAAAATCTGGGGCGGCAACCTGCTGCGGGTGCTGGGACAGGCGAAGGTTCAGTAAAACCAAACGGGCTGGATGCCTGACGATTAAATTTCGGTCAAACGGCTTCTGAATCGGTAAGGAAAACGTCAGTCGCTCTTTTAGAAATGACTGACGTTTTCCTGTATGAACCGCTCTGACTTTCTGAAAACCTCCGCGCTCGCGAGCGCCACCCTGATCACCGATCCGCTGCAGGTTCGGGCGTTTATCACCCGCAAACCCGCTCAGAAATACCGGACAGCTCTGGTAGGTTCAGGCTGGTGGGGAACCAACATCATGCGCTGCGCCATCCAGGCAGGCGAATCGAAAGTCGTCGCCCTCTGCGACGTGGACAGCCGGCAGCTCAAAACGGCCAGCGACGAATTCGCTAAATTCACCTCCGATAAACCGAAACTCTACAAGGATTACCGGGAGATGCTGGCGGCCGAGAAACCCGAAATCGTCATTGTGGCCACGCCCGACCACTGGCATCCGCTCGTGGCGATTGCGGCCATGCAGGCCGGCGCGCATGTGTATGTCGAAAAGCCCATTAGCCACACGATCAACGAAGGAAAAGCGATGGTGAAGACCGCCCGGCAGACGGGCCGGGTTTGTCAGGTGGGTACGCACCGGCGCGTATCGCCCCATAACGTATCGGGCATGGAGTTCCTGAAGTCGGGGAAAGCCGGTAAAATTGGGATGGCGCGGGCGTTTGTGTATTACGCAGGCGGTCCGGGGCAACCTACGCCCAATACCGAAGCGCCTAAGGAAATGGACTGGAATATGTGGTGCGGACCGGCGCCGTTGCGGCCCTTCAACCCGGCCATGCACCCCCGCGGATGGCGTAACTTTCTGGATTACGGTAATGGCGTGCTGGGCGACTGGGGTATCCACTGGCTCGACCAGATTCTGTGGTGGACAGAGGAAAAACACCCCCGCAAGGTGTATTCAACGGGCGGACGGTCTATTCTGCAGAACAGCACCGACGCGCCCGACCATCAGGTCGCTACCTATGAATTTGAGGACTTCACCGCCGTTTGGGAGCAGCGGACCTTTGCGGGTAACAACGCCGAAAAAACGCATCCGCAGCAGGCCGTAGGGGTTTATTTCTATGGGGCTGAAGGCACCTTCCACATGGGCTGGCTCGACGGCTGGACGTTCTATCCGGCTGATTCTAAAAAACCAGTTATTCATCAGGACGCTCAGCTCAATAAACCCGACGATCAGAACATTGCGCAGCTCTGGGCCAACTTCCTGGACAGCATCAAGAACAACAAAACGCCGGTATGCGACATTGAGATTGGGCACCGCTCAACGAACATGGCCCTGCTGGGTATGCTGTCTATGAAACTAGGCCGGAGTGTAGAGTGGGATGGCAGCCAGATTCCTAACGACCCTGAGGCCAACAAACTGCTGGGCCGGGCCTACCGGGGTGAATGGCAGTACCCGGTATAAGCCTCTACAAACAGTCAACGTCCGTTACGATGCTGACCTGGCGGAGACCTTTGTCAGTCAGGATGTCGTTGATGCGGTCCTGGATGTAGGCTTTCACAGCCTTTACGTTCACCTTTTCCCGTTCGATCTTGATCAGGATATCGAACAGGAACTGGTTACGGATGCGCTCGACGAGGGGCTCTTCGGGCCCCAGCACGCGGCTGCTGCCAAGGGCATCGGTGAGCTCGGCTGCCAGGCGTTCGGCGGCCTGGTGGCTGATCGTCTTGTCTGGATGGCGGACGGTCAGTTTAATCAGCCGCGAGAAAGGCGGGTAGTTGAAGTTCTGCCGCTCCTGAATCTCTTCGTCAAAGAGTCCCTTGTAGTCGTTCTGGATGATCTTTTGCAGAATGGTCTGCTGTGGGTTGGCGGTCTGAATCAGGACTGTACCCTGCCGACCGGCGCGACGGCCCGCCCGTCCGCTGACCTGCGTCAGCATCTGGAACGAACGCTCGGTTGCCCGAAAATCCGGGAAATGAATCAGCCGATCAGCGTCGAAAATACCGACCAGACTAACGTTGTCGAAGTCCAGACCTTTGGTAATCATCTGCGTACCGACGAGCATATCCACCTGACCGCCTTCAAACTCCTGGATGATCTGCTGATACGCATTTTTAGCGCGGGTAGTGTCCAGATCCATACGTAACACCCGCGACTGAGGGAAAAAAATCTGTAGCTGATCTTCCAGTTTCTCGGTGCCGAACCCAATCGTCCGGACTTTGGTCGAGCCGCAGGTCGGGCAGATGCGGGGGACCTGTTCCTTGTGGCCGCAGTAGTGACAGCGCAGTTCGGCGTCGCGCTGGTGATAGGTCAGGCTAACGGCGCAGTTGTCGCACTCGGCCGTCCAGTCGCAGTCTTCGCACTGCATATAGGGCGAATAGCCACGCCGGTTCTGAAACAGAATACTTTGTTCTTTTCGGTCCAGATTACGCTCCAGCGCTTCAAGCAGAGCCGACGAGAATTCATTTTTCATCGTCTTCTGCTGTTTTTCACGTTTGGTATCCACTAGCAGGATGTTGGGCAGGGTTGCGTTGCCGAAGCGGTGGAATAACTCCACAAGACCGTACCGACCCTGTTTCGCCTGATAATAGGTTTCGAGCGAGGGCGTGGCCGAACCCAGCAGCACTTTAGCCTGCTGCCAGTGGGCCAGCATGATCGCTACATCGCGGGCGTGGTAGCGCGGGGCCGGGTCGTGCTGTTTGTAGCTGGTTTCGTGTTCTTCGTCCACGATAATCAACCCCAGATTATCGAACGGCAGGAACACCGCCGATCGAACGCCTACCACGAACTGGTACTGCCCCGACACGACGCCTTTCCAGACCTCCACCCGCTCATTATCCGAAAACTTGGAATGGTAAATCCCCATCTTATCGCCGAATACGCGCTGTAACCGCACCACGATCTGGGTGGTCAGGGCAATTTCGGGCAGGAGATACAGCACTTGTGAGCCGCCGGCGAGGGCCTGCTGGATAAGGTCAATATAAACTTCGGTCTTGCCGCTGCCCGTAATACCATGAAACAGGACAATGTTCTGCCGCTCGAACTGAGCCATGATCTGGTCCGACGCCCGCTGCTGGTGTTCGGTAAGTCGGATTTCGACCGGCGCATCCGGGGCGTTATCTGCGAACCGGGGCTGAATGACCTCGAAGGTTTCGAAAACTGCGTTTTTAATCAGCGTGGTCAGCGACGACTGCGACAGCGCGTCGTCCTGATTCAGAATGCTTTTGTCCAGCCCTTTCTGGTTCAGGGCAGGGTTGTGCTGCATGGGTACGTGGCGCAGGTAGCGCATCACTACCTCCTGCTGTTTGGGCAGCTTCTCCAGCCGCTGGAGCAGAGCCAGCAACTGCTCTTTTTCTTCGTAGTTGCGGTGCAGCCGAATCTTCCGCACCATCTTGGGAATGTATTTTTCTTTGACTTCCTCGAAGACGATCACCGCTTTTTTCCCGACCAGCGACTTGATCAGGGCCGGAACGTTACCGCCTTCGCCCACCAGCCGACCGAGTTCGTCGTAGGAGAGGGCCGGGTGCTTTTTCAGCTCGGCCAGCAGCGTTTCTTCAAACTCGGTGAGCAGTTCGGGATAATCGAAATCGGGGTTAAACTGCACCTTCGACTGGCTCGATATTTTCAGGCCGGAAGGCAGCGCTACGTTCATTACGTCGCCAATGCAGCACATATAATACTCGGCCATCCAGCGGAACAGCTCCAGCTGGTAACCGGTTACCAGCGGGTACTCGTCGAGAACTTCGCTAATGTAGCGGGCCTGATACCCCGTGGGGGGCGTGTGGTGAAGCCGGGCGACAACGGCCGTCAGTACCCGCCCGTTGTTGCGGCCAAAGGGAACGATAACCCGCGCACCGATTTTGAGCGCTTCGGCCATTCCCCGCGGCACCCGATACGTAAAGAGTTTCGGGACGGGAATGGGCAGGATCAAATCGGCAAAGAAGGTGACTTCGTCGGCTTCGAGGGGCGAAAAGAGCGAGTAAATCTGATTCTCCACGGGTCAATTCAGGCGGTATGCCAAGTAAAGATAAGCATAAAGGTCGGCGCGCAACCCGGGAATTTAACCGGTTTGCAAAAAGACGCTCGTAACCAAACCTTTGCAGGTTTTTTAGGTGTTAGTACCGTAGAGTGCGGGTTTCTGCCCGCAAAAAGAAGGAACCGACCCCGCGTTTTACGTATGCAAACATTCGACGTCATTATAGTTGGCGGTGGCCCCTGTGGGCTGGCAGCCGGTATTGAAGCAACCAAAGCGGGCCTGAGCCACCTGATTCTGGAGATGGGTAGCCTGACCGAATCGATCCGGCAGTACCCGCGCCGGATGCGGTTTTTTTCCACCGCCGAGAACATTGAAATTGGCGGATTGCCGTTCTCAATTTCGAGCGTAAAAGCAGGCCGCGACGAGGCTCTGCAGTATTACCGTAAAGCCGCGGCTTATTACAAACTGAATTTCAAACTGTTTCAGGAAGTCTGGGCGGTGCATAAAGAAGGCGACCTGTTTACCGTAACGACCAAAACCGGCGACCGCTATCAGGCCCGGAAGGTAATTATGGCAACGGGTTATTTTACCCGTCCGCGCTGGCTGGGCGTTCCCGGCGAAAACCTGCCGCACGTTTCGCATTACTACGACGAGCCGTTCAAGTACTCGTTTACCAATGTCGTGATCGTCGGCGCGTCGAATTCAGCGGTCGAAGCGGCTCTGGAGCTGTACCGCCACGACGTAAACATCACCATCGTTCACCGGGGCGAGGACTTTCGGAGCACGGTGAAGTACTGGCTGGTGCCGGACGTAAAGAATCGGGTGAAGGAAGGCAGGATCAAAACGGTATTCGACTCCTGCGTTACGCAGATTGACGAGAAGACCGTAACGGTCAATAACCTGAAAACAGGCGAAGAAACCCAGCTTCCGGCCGACTTCGTGTTCATTCTGACGGGTTACATTCCCGATGCCGATCTGCTCCGGCGCTGCGGCATTGCCCTCGACCCGACGACCAACGTACCGGTCTACAACAAAGAAACCTTCGAGACGAACGTGCCGGGGCTATATGTATGCGGAACCGTGCTGGCGGGTATCTATACCGAAAAGGTGTTCATCGAAAACGGCCGCGAACACGCCCAGGCTATCATCGACCATATCGTGGGCCGCGAAGTTCACAAAGTGGCTGAGCTGATTGATCGAATCTAAAGTTTGGCCCCCTGCAGGCTATCGGCCTGTGAACTGATTTTGGAGCGTAAGATTGTTGGTATATTGCACCATAATTTTACGCTCTTTTTATGCCTTTTCTGCTCTTTCTCGCCGGTGTGTTGATGACTCTCAGTGTTCAGGCGCAGTCCCCGGCTTCCGGTACCGACTGGACCAATCGCTACTGGACGGCTAAGTGGATTATGCACCCCACCGCTCCGGCAAAACAGTACGGTATTTTTCATTTTCGGAAAGCTCTTGATCTGCCGCAGAAACCCGCGCGGTTTGTCGTACACATATCGGCTGATAACCGCTACCGGCTGTTTGTGAATGGCCGCTCGGTTGTGCTCGGGCCCGCCCGCAGCGATCTGCAGAACTGGCATTACGAAACGATTGATCTGGCTCCGTTTATGCAGGCGGGACGTAACGTGCTGGCCGCGCAGGTCTGGAACATGGGTGAGGGCGCTCCGTTCGCACAGATGAGCTACCAGACGGGCTTTATTGTGCAGGGCGATAGCGACGCCGAAAAGATTGTCAATACCGATGCGAGCTGGCGGGTGATTCAGAACGCGGCTTATTCCCCTATCAAAAATGACATTGCCAAGCTGCGCACATATATCGTGGCGGGGGATGGCGATCGGGTCGATGGTGTTCAGTACCCGTGGGGGTGGGAGCAGCCCGCTTTCGATGACCGAAACTGGCCCAACGCCCGGCAGCTCTGGTTTACGGCCAAACCGCGCGGCTTCGGGACCGATGGCAACTGGCAGCTTGTGCCGCGTCCGATTCCCATGATGGAAACGGGAACCGTTCGGCTGGCGGCCGTCCGGCGGGTAACCAACGGCCAGATGTCAAACGAGTTTTTGCAGGGTAGAGCGCCGGTAACGGTACCTGCCAACACGAAGGCGGTGTTCCTGCTCGATCAGGGGCACCTGACAAACGCCTATCCCGAACTGATTGTTAGTCGGGGCAAGGGTGCCGTTGTGACGCTGGGCTATGCCGAAGCGCTGGTCGATGCCAAAGGGCAGAAGGGCAACCGAAACCAGGTAGAAGGCCGGACGCTGCTTGGCTTTGAGGACCAGTTCGTGGCTGATGGCGCGGCCCGGCGTCTGTTCCGGCCGCTCTGGTTTCGCACCTACCGCTACCTGCAGCTTACGGTCGAAACGGCCAGAGAGCCGCTTGTGCTGGAAGACTTATCCGGCGAGTTTACGGGCTATCCGTTTGAGCAGAAAGCGCAGTTTGCCGCCAGCGACTCAACGCTTAAGAACATCTGGAATGTTGGTTGGCGCACGGCGCGGCTCTGCGCGGGCGAGACGTATTACGATTGCCCTTACTACGAGCAGTTGCAGTACACCGGCGATACGCGGGTGCAGTCGCTTATCTCGCTCTACGTAACGGGCGACGACCGGCTCATGCGCAAGGCCATTCTGGACTACGATCACAGCCGGTTCAGCGACGGCCTGACCCAGAGCCGCTACCCCTCCGCCGACTTTCAGGTGATTCCTACGTTCTCGCTGTTCTGGGTGTGCATGGTGCATGACTACTGGATGCACCGCACCGACGATACGTTTGTAAAATCCCTGCTGCCGGGCATTACGGGTGTGCTGAACTGGCACGAGCAGCGACTCAGCAAAACTGGGCTGAACGGACCGCTGGAGTGGTGGAACTTCGTGGATTGGTCGGCCTGGAAGGATGCGAAGAACGAAACATCCGGGGGCGTTCCGGCCGGGGCACGGGAAGGTGGGTCGAGCATTCTGACGCTGCAACAGGCTTACACGTACCTGCGGGCGGCTGATCTGCTGGCGCATTTTGGCCAGAACGAACGCGCCGAACATTACCGCGAACTGGCCCGCCGACTCAATAAAGCTGTCTTTACGCAATGCTGGGACGCAGGTCGCGGACTGATTGCCGAAACACCGGCTAAAACCGCCTTCAGCCAGCACGCTAATATCCTCGCGGTGCTGACCGATGCTGTGCCGGTTGCGCAGCAGGCCGCTTTGCTGCAGAAGGTCATGACCAGCGCGGACTCCTTGACGCAGGCTACGTTCTATTTTAAGTTTTACCTGTTCGAAGCGCTGAAAAAAACGGGGCTGGGCGATCAGTTTATTCCGCAGCTAAAACCCTGGCGCGATATGCTGGCGATGGGCCTGACAACCTTTGCCGAGAACCCCGAGCCAACCCGCTCGGACTGCCACGCCTGGAGTGCATCGCCCCTCTATGAATTCCTGACGACGACCTGCGGTATCCGGTCGGCGGAACCGGGTTTCCGATCCGTCCGCATCGAGCCGTTTATGGGCGATCTGACCACCGTAAACGGCCGCGTGCCGCACCCCTCGGGCGACATCGCCGTTGAGTTTCAGAAAACCCCGGCCGGTGGTCTGACGGGCAGCGTTACGTTACCCCAGAACCTGACGGGCACCCTCCGCTGGAAAGGAAAAACCTTGCCTTTAAAAGGAGGAACGCAGACCGTGAGTCTGTAAATTAGCTTATTGACCTCGTTACAACTTAAACCCGATCTAACCTTGAAAAAGCTTCTTACTGCCGGTCTGCTGTTCCTGATCAATCACGCCTTAATAGCTCAGGTTCCGGCTGGCTGGCATGGTAAAAAATGTGCCGTTGCGCTGACGTATGACGATGCCTTACAGGTTCATCTGGATAAGGTCATACCGGTTCTGGATTCGCTGGGTCTGAAAGGCACCTTCTATTTATCGGGTAACTTCCCTGGTGTCAGGGCCCGGCTGAACGACTGGAAGAAGGCAGCCGCCCATGGGCATGAGTTAGGAAATCATACCCTGTTTCATCCGTGCACGAGCCAGAAACCCGGTCGCAGCTGGGTAAATCCAACGTACGACCTGAGCAAGTACACCGTCCCCCGAATTGTGGATGAAATTCGTATGACAAACACGCTGCTGGCGGCCATCGATGGCAAAACCCAGCGGACGTTCGCCTATCCCTGTGGCGATACGAAAATTGGCGACGTAGATTATTTCGCTCAGGTGAAAAACGATTTTGTAGCGGCCCGGGGCGTAACCACCGAAATGCGTAGGGCAAGCGAAATCAACCTGGCCGATGTAGGCGCGTACGGTATGAACGGCGAGTCCGGCGAAGAAATGATCGCGCTGGTAAAGAAGGCGATGGAAACCAACTCCGTGCTGGTTTTCCTGTTTCACGGTGTTGGTGGCGAACACAACCTGAATGTGGCCCTGCCTGAACACAACAAGCTCGTGCGTTTCCTCAAGCAGCACGAAAAAGAAGTCTGGATTGCGCCATTTATCGATGTTGCCCAATCGGTCAATCAGACGAATGCGAAACCGAACAAATCAGGTCGGTAGACCGGCCTTGTCATCGTCTGGACGATAGGCTTAGTTAGCTGTTATCGGGCAAGTACACAAAAAACGTAGCGCCGGCGCCGGGTTTACTGCTGGCCGTAATGCCCCCGCCATGATTGGTGGCGACCCGCTCGCAAATGGCCAGCCCCACCCCCGTGCCGGGAAACTCATTCCGACCGTGCAGCCGCTGAAAGACCTGAAAAATGCGGTCCAGGTATTTTTCGTCGAAGCCAACGCCCTGATCGCTGACGCTGATCTGGTGAAACATCCGGGCATTACTGTTCAGTCGAACCTGATCGGATAATTCGCCCCGTTTCCGACGGGCATAGTTAATCTGGATGCGGGGCTTCTGGCCCACGGGGGTAAACTTAATCGCATTGGACAGCAGATTCTGAAACAGCTGGTTCAGCTGCGATTCATCGCCATTGACCACCGCCAGATCATCCAGCTGTATATCGGCTTGCCGCTGTTCAATCTCCAGCGAGAGTGTATCCAGGACGTTGGCAATGACTGTGGTCAGCGAAATCGGCCCAAAGAACTGCTGCCGGGTTGAAATGCGGGAGTAAGCGAGCAAATCCTTAATCTGGATAGACATTCGGGCGCCCGCGTTGATGATGCGTTGCAGGTAATCATGGGCCAGTTCGTCTAACTGACCATTCAACTGTTGCAATAGTATCGCGCTGAACGATTGAATTTTACGCAGCGGCTCCTGCAGGTCGTGACTGGCGATGTAAGCAAACTGCTGCAGATTATCGTTGGAGCGTTTCAGGTCCTGATTAGCCTGAGTAAGTTCCTGGGTTCGCTGCTGCACGCGTTCCTCTAACTCCTGAGCCAGTTGCCGGTAACGCTGCTCACTGGCTTCCAGGGCCAGCCGTATCTGGATTTGCTTGTCAACCTCCATTCTGTACCGTTCTTCGCTTTGGCGGAGAGCAATGTTTTGCCGTCTCAGCGTTAACAGATTAACAACCTGTCGGGCTAAAGTCTGCAGAGCGGAGAGCTGATCAGGGCTTAGTTGTTTTGGGCTATTGTCGATCACGCACAACGAACCCAGAGCAATACCATCTGCATCGACCAGCGGTATACCGGCATAGAAAATAACGTAAGGATCGCCCGTGACGAGTGGATTTTGGGCAAAGCGTTCATCTTTCCGCGAATCCGGCACCACCATGATTTCGTCTGGCTGCCTGATGGCCTGCGCACAGAACGAAAACTCGCGGGGTGTTTCCCGGACCGAAAGCCCATGATTCGACTTGAACCACTGGCGGTTTCTGTCAATGAGGCTGATGAGCGCGATTGGCGTCTGGCAAATCTGGGAAGCAAGCCGGGTAATCTCATCATATTCCTGTTCGGGTAACGAATCGAGGATATTATAGCTATCAAGAGCCTCAATTCGTCTATCGGTCTCTGGCTGAACAGGAAGCATTTCTATGGATACAGTATTTAATAAAGACATATGTAAGTTTCCCGACAGACAAACTTTGAAAAGAGAAAAGAATAGAGTGGCAAATTCGCTTTTATAACCGCCTGGCTCCAACCACCTGTCCGGTATCGCTGCGTTGAACGTAAATCAGAACCGATGTTTGATTGGCGGTCAGGTCATAAGGGTAAGATAAGATCACCCGGCCTGAAGCGCTTGTCAGTTCTGTGGTTATAAACTGTCGAACAACGTTTGTGTTCAACAAGGTCCGGCCGCCGTTCTCGCCGTTCCTGACGGCCGTGCGGGCTTCTTTCTGAAGCAGGGCTACGTTGACGCGGTAAGGCCCCTTTGCTGATAAACTATAGTTAACCGTCACTTGTCCGGCGTCTTGGGTGAGGCTGCCATCAACGCCAATGAAAGCCGACGCGGGCTGCTGCTGAATCGACCGGATGGCCTGTTCAATGCGGCTGCGCTGCCCGCCAATAACATCCTGCCGCCCGTTGATGATAAGCTGGGGCGTGTAGGTCTGCGTTTTCAGCAGGCGGTCGTATTGCCGCTGGCGGTCGGTGAATTGTTTCGAACTGAATGGGTCCTGCCAGCCCAGCCTGTTCCAGTAATCAACGTGGAACGACAACCCATAAACGGCCTGTCCGGCTCGGGCGGCCTGCTGAGTCAGTTCCTGAAGAGCGCGGTCGGCGGGTGGGCAGCTTGAACAGCCCTGCGACGTAAACAATTCCAGTACCACAACGGGCTGAACCGCAGCCCTGGCAACCGGTTCAACAGGTGGATTGACCAGCGTTGACGCGGCCAGCGCGAGTGCAACAAAAAGAAACAGCAGATACGGCATGGCGGTAACGGTTGAACAAACGGGTTATAGCCCTACGTAATAATCATAGCCGCGCTCGGCCCAGAAATCGCGGGGGCGGTCGTCGGAGAAAAAAATCCGGCCAATCCGCTTCAGGTTTTTGACACCGTATTTGACCGGAATAATCAACCGTACCGGTGCACCATGCTGGGCGCTGATCGGCTGGCCGTTGAGTTCATACGCCAGCAGCGTCTGCGGATGCAGAGCGCTTTCCAGATCAATGCCGACGTAATAACCCTTGTCGGGCGTTTCCATGCCGACGTAACGAAACAGATCATGGGTATTGTCGGGACTGGGAGCGTTGCCACTGCGGGTACCAAGATTATGCTTCGCCAGAAAATCAGACAACCGTGCCCCGCCCCAGTGCTGAATCTGGCTCCAGCCTTCAATGCACTTGAACTCATAGATCAATTCGTACTTCGGCAGCGCTTTAATAGCGTCCATGCTCAGCAGCAGCGGCTGGTTGTTGGGACGGTCAACCTGCAGCTGCCAATCGTCGGCAAGTGGGGTTTTGATGCCTTCGTAGCCGTTGATACGTGCCTGCCGGGCGGCCCGTTCAGCGGGGAACGTCTTCACTAAGTTTGTATTACTGAAATACGTCCGGGCTACCTGCTCGTTGGCATCCAGCACCTTCCGAAACGGCTTAGCGATACCCTGCGCCCGAGGACTGTGCGTAATCCACTCGTAAATGCCGACCGGTATGGCCGCGGCCAGCGCAAACCAGCCGAACGATTTGAGCATTCGCCGACGAACGGCAGATTCCGGAACTTCGTCCTGCGGCAGTTGGGGTTCCTGGGGCTGGCTCATGATAAAGCAGGCTGGATTGGCTGGGGTTCGGTGGGGCCAGCGGGCTGGTCGTCGGTAGGTTCGCTAACTTTCGGACGGTCGTCGGCGTTTGGTTTGATGACTTCGAAGCCGGTCACCATCGACTGAAAGTTCTGCCAGCCGGCGCGAATGACCTGTCCTACGTGAATAAAGAAAAACAACACATAACCAATGGTCAGAATGAAATGCTCCAGCCGGGCGGCTTCGTAACCCCCAAGCAGCGCCGTGAGCCAGTAAAACTGCGTGGGTTTATAGATCGCAAAGCCTGTCAGCACCGAGCCTACGCCCATCAGCATGATCGAGAAGTACGCAATTTTCTGCGCGCCATTGTATTTGATAAACGGTGGCTGTTCTTTCCGCAAGCCAAGGTCGTACAGGGTTACCTGGATCGCTTCGCGAAAGGAATTCTGGTCGGGCACTAGATGCCGCCACTCGCCCGATGCGAACGTATAGGCAATGTAGAGCAGACCGTTCAGCATGAACAGCCACATAAACACCCAGTGCCAGGCCATGCCCTCGGCGAGTCGGAACGGTACGTGCAGAAACTTATAAAAGCCATTGGGGAAGAACGACACGAGCGTGTAGTCGCCCAGCTGAATTTTGTACGGGTCGTAGGCCCAGTAAATCAGTAAGCCGCTCCAGATCATGACGAACAGAACCGGAAAGTTGATCCAGTGAAACCAACGGATGGCTAGCGGATGCTTATGGATAATACGTTTCATGGTAAGCAGTTGACCGTTCAGGTCTTATGTTATAACGCATAAGGGCCCTGGATAGATTGCCGGACACTAAATTGTTGGAGAATTGTTGCACTTTACCCAATATAATGGGTTGACTACCCGGCACAAGTTCGTTGCGGTGACAATAGGCTCCACTTCCGGCTTATCCAACCGGGCTTGTACCTTTGCCACTGAACGTTTGTGAATTTACTATGACTCTTCAAACCCTCGACACAGGCTTCTTTAAACTCGATGGTGGGGCCATGTTTGGCGTGGTGCCGAAACCCCTCTGGAATAAACTGAATCCGGCCGACGAGCAGAATCGCTGCACCTGGGCCATGCGTTGCCTGCTCTACGAAGCCAATGACCGACTGCTGGTAGTCGATACGGGCATCGGCAATAAACAGGACGCCAAATTTTTCGGGCATTACGACCTGCACGGCGACGCTAGTCTGCTCGGCTCTATTCGCAAGGCGGGTTACTCAGCAACCGACGTAACGGACGTGCTGCTGACCCACCTGCACTTCGATCATGTGGGCGGGGCGGTGGCTGGTCTGCCGACGGGGCAGGGTGAAGGTTCCCTGACGCCTGTTTTCTCCAACGCCACCTACTGGACGCACCCGGCCCACTGGCAATGGGCCATGCAACCGAATCCGCGTGAAAAAGCGTCGTTCCTGACCGAAAACATCCTGCCCCTACAGGAAAGCGGCCAGCTAAAATTCCTGACCGAGAACCCTTTCCCGTTTGCCGATCTGAGCCTTATTTACGTTGATGGCCATACCGAAAAAATGGCGCTGCCGGTGTTTCGGGTGCAGGGCCGGACGGTTGCCTATATGGCTGATCTGATTCCGTCGTCGGCGCATGTGCCGCTCCCTTACGTTATGAGCTACGACGTTCGGCCCCTGCTGACGATGGATGAAAAAACCCATATCCTGCAGCGGGCCGCCAACGAAAACTGGATTCTGGTGTTTGAACACGACCCCATAATCGAAGCCGCTACCGTTGAGCAGACCGAAAAAGGCGTTCGGATTCGTGAGAAAGGAAAGCTGGTCGAATTTTTGTAGGGCATCAATAGTCCATGCAATTGACTATATTGATAAACCAAAATCTGGAACCTGCCGTTATTTAAACACTTGATTATCGTTTTATGCGAATTGGCTTAGTTCTTTCGGGTGGCGGAGCGCGAGGCATTGCTCACCTGGGTGTGATCAAAGCGCTTCAGGAAATGGGGATTCAATTCGACCAGATTGCCGGTACGAGCGCCGGAGCGATTGCCGGTGCCCTGATTGCGCAGGGATATACGCCCGACGAAGGGCTTCGCATTGTCGAATCCTCGTCGTTTATGCGGCACCTGCGCCCAGCCTGGAACCGGATGGGACTGCTCAGGCTCGATACGGCCATTGAGCTATATAAAAAATACCTGCCCCACGACCGCTTCGAGAGTCTTCAGATACCACTGCACGTTGTGGCCGTTGATCTGACCGATGGCATTCAGGTGGTTTTCGACGAAGGGGAACTGATTCGGCCTGTACTGGCGTCGTGCTGCCTACCGGGTATTTTTGAGCCGTTCCTGATCAATAAACGGCAATTCATCGACGGGGGCGTTCTGAATAACCTGCCTGTTGAGGTCATCGAAAATAAAGTAGACTTTATTATCGGGTCGCACTGCAACCCCTTTGGCCTGGCTCGTCCAATCCGTTCCATGCGGGGTGTTATCGAGCGCAGCCTGATTCTGGCCGTGCAGAGCAAAACGCGCGATAAGTTTGGCCGCTGCAATGTCTTGATCGAGCCTACCGAGCTGGTTAGCTACGCGCCAACCGACGTCAGCAAAGCGCGGGAGATGTTCCGGATTGGTTACCAACACACTATTGCCATGGCCGACCAGATTGAAAAAACGCTCCGGCAACCCACGCCTGAGTCTATTGGATAAGCGGCTTCTTCCGCATTCTTTCAGGATATTCTCTAACGTCAGGCCCTCCGGTCTGACGTTTTCTTTTTCAGGTACTGCTCATTCGATTAGCCAGTTTCGTAAGCTACGAAATGTGGGGAAAATACTCAGTCGGAAAAATTTTAATTGAAAAATAATACTAATTCTATTTATATGGATTAATAGGAAGACAGAAAAATAGTGTTGGAATATTATTCTGCATGAAAAAAATATAACAAAACAAAAAGTTGTCAAAATGGCTACAGGCCAAAAATTTGTTAACCGATTTTAGTTTATTAGATTTGCTTGCAGTAACGTATTTCTTAGCCTAACTAAAATTCACTATGAGTAGAATTCTATTTGTGAGCATACTGTTTATGTGTTCACTATGGTCTCCGGCCTGGGCGCAGGAGCGCAGAATTACAGGTAAGGTGACGGCCGCTGAGGACGGAAGTGCAATGCCTGGAGTATCGGTCATTCTGAAAGGCACAACGAGGGGCGCTAACACCGATGCCGAAGGTAATTATGCCATCGTGGTTCCTCAAAGTGGAGGCACGCTAACATTTAGCTTCGTTGGAACGGTGTCGCAGGAAGTGCCGATTGGGAATCAATCCGTTATTAATGTAAGATTATCGGCCGATTCGCGGATTCTTTCCGAAGTGGTTGTTACGGGGGTAGGTGTCGCTACCACCAAAGCCAAGCTGGGTATTGCGGTTGAGTCAGTAGCGGCCAAGGATTTGCCGCAGGCTCCGACCGCATCGGTAGACCAAGCGCTGGTTGGAAAGATTGCCGGTGCGCAGATCACCAGCACCAACGGCACACCCGGTGCCAAAGCGAACATTCTGCTGCGTGGTATCAATACTATTAACCGGGGTACAGCACCTATCGTCCTGATGGATGGCGTTCAGGTCGGAGCTACCGATCTGAACACGATTGACCTGAGCACCATTGAGCGCGTTGAAGTGGTGCAGGGCGCGGCTGCGGCAACCATCTACGGTGCCCAGGGCGCCAACGGCGTTATTCAGCTGTTCAGCAAGCGCGGCAAAGACGGCCCCATCAGCGTAAATTTCTCTAACAGTTACGCGACCAACTCGTACCTGAACATTGGCGGGGTAGCGCAGGCCGACAAGCACGCTTTCGTGACCGATGCGAACAACAACGTAATCGGCGTATCGGGTAAACCCATCACGCTCGATCCGGCGACCAGCACCTGGAGCGAAAACGTGCAGTATAACGCGCTGGACGTAAACAGCCAGGCCAACAAACCGTATGGGCAGAACCTGAAGTTTTACGATCTCTACGCGATGTTCTTCAAGCCGTCGACCACGGTGAACAACTCGATCAACGTATCGGGGGCAACGCGAAGTCGGATTTCAGTATCTCGGCATCCAACAACTACCAGAACTCGATCGTCAAAAACAACGGAGCGTATAACCGGAGCAACATCGTCAGCAACCTCGGGATGACGCTGGCGAAAAACCTGACGTTCCGCAGTATTACGCAGCTGGCCTACACGAAGAATACCATCAAGACCTATGACCGGGCGGTGCTGTACGATATCAACAACACCCGTCCGTTCAACAACTACGATTACGTAGATCCGGATGGGAACTATGCGGCCTACTACGGCAGCGCGTCGGGCGTAAACGGCTATAATCCGAACTACCGGCTGCAATACCGGGACCGGCAGGATAATAAGGTCGATATTATCCAGAGTCTTGAACTGGATTATAAGCCAATCAAATATCTGGATCTGAACGCCAAGTATGGTCTGAACTACTCGCGCGAAGAAGACCGGTACACTTACGCCAACCAGACGCTGAACCGTAACATTGTTGCTAACCCCAACTACTACACAGCAACCAACGCGTCGGACGCTAAAGGGGAAGTCAGTAATTACGATTACAAGACGGTTTTCCAGAATTTCCTGGCCAGCGCGATCATCAAAACGGATTTTCAGGAAGATTTCAAGCTGAACCTTCCCATTCGTACGTCGACGCAACTGGCTTTCGACTATCGGAAGAACAACTACAAGGAATATGATACCTACGGGGTAGGGTTGCCCACCTACTCGCCGTTTACGGCGGCTCAGGCGGGAACGTACCGGATTTTGCTGGACAACAGCCAGCCGTTCGTTACGTATGGCTACCTGGTGAACCAGCGGATCGAATACGGCGAAATTGCGGGGATATCGGGCGGTTTCCGGAGCGATTACTCGTCGGCGTTCGGGCGGGGTTCTACGCCCTTCACCTTCCCGCGGGGAGATGCCTACGTGCGGCCGTCGTCGCTGAACTTCTGGCAGAATGGTGCCTTGGGAGCCTACGTACCCGAGCTGAAGCTGCGCGCTGCTTATGGGGAGGCCGGTATCCAGCCCAGACCCTTCGATCGCTACGTAACGCTGGGGACCCGTACCCTGGGCAGCAACAACGTATTCTATTATACTCCGGCGCAGAACAACCCCGATCTTGGCGTTGAGGTTTCCAGAGAGCTTGAGCTGGGTACGGACTTCACGGTTAAGGGCGGTAACGGCGACTGGCTCCGTCGGCTGAACTTCTCGTTCACCTACTGGAAACGCTCTACCGATAACGCTATCTTTAACGTAAACGTAGCGCCGTCGTCGGGCTCGGGTACGCTGAAAGATAACGCCTTCTCGCTGGCCTCGCGCGGTACCCAGTTCTCGCTGAACACCACGCTGTACCGTGGCCGGAGCTTCACCTGGAATTTTACGACCAACTTCGGTCATCAGACCTCCGAGATTACGGCCGTCAAAGGCAACCAGCAGATTGTGGTTACCTCCAGCGCGGGCAGTACAAACTACGTCCTGAAAGCCGGTCAGAAAATTGGTCAGCTCTTTGGGTTTGTGGCTATCCGCAGCCTCGACCAGATTCTGCCCGATGGCACGCCTGCTCTGACGGAAGCCCAGAAGCCGAATTACGAGGTAGCCAGCAACGGCTACGTGGTGAACAAAGCAACTAAGCAGCCGCTGTACAGCACGAATCAGTACAGCTTTGGCGATCCGAATCCGACGTTTGTTTCCTCGTTCATCAACGACATTTCGTTCCGCGACATCGTAACGCTGAACTTCCAGTTCGACTGGACGCAGGGCAGCCACGTGTATAACCAGACGAAAGAGTGGATGTATCGCGACGGTATCCACAAGGATTACATAGCGCCAATCACCATTAACGGGCAGACAGGCGCGTGGACAGCTTTCTATCGGGGTGTTTATCAGGCCGGGGCCAACAACGGTACGAAAGATTACTTCTACGAAGATGCTTCGTTTGTGCGCCTGCGTAACGTAGCCCTTGGCGTAGAGCTGACGAAGATCTTCCGGCTGCCGATGAAGCGGCTGCAGGTAGTGTTCGGCGGTCGTAACCTGCTGACCTTTACGAAGTACACAGGTATGGACCCTGAAGTGAACTCAGGTCAGACCACGGGTAACGAAAGCTCAGCCTGGGACCGGGGCACCGACCATAACACGACGCCTAACCTGCGCTCGTACCAGGTTTCTCTCAACTTCGGCTTCTAATTTGATTCCTTCTGAAACAATCCATGAAACGATATATAAAAACTACGGTACTGTCCTTTGCGCTGGTGAGTCTGCTGGGTGCCTGCAAAGAACAGCTTGATGTCAAGAATCCCAATCAGCCGACGCCCGGCAGCGCGGCTACCGAAACCGGCGTTATTGCCCTGGGTCAGGGTGGCATATACGTCAGCGGGTTTAAGGAAGTTAAGTATTACGATGGTGTTCCTGGCCGCTTCTGGACCGGTGCCGTCGGCTTCCACGAACTCATGGGCGACGTAATTGGCGAAGAAGCCGCTAACGTCTACGGCAACCAGATTGGTATGCCCGACTACGTCATTCTGGACGATGGCACGAGGGTGGTTAATCCCAGCGCCATCAATACCCAGATGGCGCTGCTCCGCACCGTAAACGTGAACGCCAATGCGGGCGCTAATCCGTTGTACTATGAGTGGGCATATATGTACAACATCAATAACGCCATGAACAGCGTTCTGGCCATTGCCGAAGCAACCAGCTTTTCGGGCGATGCCGCAGCGCAGACGACAAAGAAGAACACAATCAAAGCCTGGGCTTACTGGTGGAAAGGCTACGCCTATTCGCGCATTGGCTCGATGTATTACGCCGGAATTATCAATAACGAAACAGGCGTAACGAATGGAAACTACATAGCGAAAGAAAAGATCATCGAGGAGGCAACCAAAAACCTGGATCAGGCGGCCACGCTGCTGAGCGGACTGACGAATGATGCGACCTACCTGGGGGTTATGAAAGGGCTGATTCCCGACTTCAACCAGGTTGGAAAAGGTGTTCCGCCAACGCCGGAAATGTGGAAGCGCAGTATCAATACCCTTAAAGCGCGCAATATTCTGGTCAATACGCCCGCCAAGTCCATGACGGCCGCCCAGTGGGGCCAGATTCTGACGCTGACCAACGACGGCGTAAAAGCAACAGACTACGTATTCACCGGGCGTTCGAATGACAACGGCGATTTCTTTGCCCGGACAGACGGCAATATTGCAGCGAAAGCAACCGGGGCACCGGGGAGCGTAACCTACAAAGTCAGCGAACGCCTGATTCAGGACTTCCCGGCGGGCGACAAACGGCTGGACAATAACTTCACGAAACTGGCGTCGGCCGCGCTGTTCAACTCCGACCGGGGCAACTCGTTCAATACGCGCTGGCAACTGGTGAGTGGGGGTAAGGGTTTAGCGGGCGTAGCGGTGCTGAGCAACCAGGCCGTTGGGGCCTATGAGCTTTACCTCGCCGGTACGTATGAAGAAAATGAACTGATGAAAGCTGAAGCCAAGATCTATACGGGCGATATTGCCGGTGGGCTGGCGGCTATCGACGCGGTCAGAACCTATCAGGGTGCGGGGCTGGCTCCCCTGTCGGGTTTATCGCTGGATGCGGCCAAAGAAGAACTCCGTAAAGAGCGCCGGGTCGGTCTGGCATTCCGGGGGCTGTCGTTCTACGATGCGCGCCGGTGGGGCGTCATCACTGACGGGCGTAAAGGCGCTGTTGTCGTCGACAAAGCAGGTAAAGTCAATACCAACGCCACAATCGCCTATAACTTCCTCGATTACTGGGACGTACCGGATAACGAGTTGGCGTATAATCCGGCTGCTGCAGGCAGCGCCCCGACGAAAAACCCAAAGTAAACGGAAAAACAGGGGTACTTAGCTCTATAAATAAGTCATCCGAATATGATAAAGCGGTGCTGGGACTTCTCGGCACCGCTTTATCTTTTAAGTCAAGCTAGCGTAATGGAGTTGCTTTGAATTACTTTCTTCCTATGCTCCCGGTTTCGTTGAAAAGCATGACCCATTTGCTGCTTCGGGCGACAGTTTTCATCTAAAGAGTAAACAGATGTACACCCCAGGTCGGTTGTCCTGATACACCACCGCTGCGTGGGTCCAGTCGATGATGGGCAACTTTTCACTCTTCTGGGTTTTGCTCAACAAAAATTGGGCACTGAGCCGCTCTAATCCCAGAATTGTTCAAAACTATCGTTTTTTATAATCTTTTTGGGTGCTCTTGTTTTAACCAAATTTTAAACTTTATTTTTGCAGTTAACCACTAATTAAATTGTTTTAGATGAAAACTTTTCTACTGTTTCTGCTGACAGCGTTAAGTACCGCGTTAGTCAGTCCTGCAGTGGCGCAGGACCGGCGAGTGACTGGAAAGGTCACCTCGGCGGATGATGGAAACCCATTACCGGGCGTTTCTGTCGTAGCCAAAGGCACCAGTCGCGGTACGCAAACTGATGCAGAAGGGAATTACTCACTGGTACTGCCAGATAACATCAACTCGCTGGTTTTTAGCTTCGTTGGCGTAACAACGCAGGAAGTGAATGTCGGTAATCGGTCGGTTGTCAACGTAGCTCTGAGCAACGATACCCGTTCGCTCGATGAGGTTGTCGTTACCGGTTACGGTGCGCAGTCGAAGCGTAACCTGACGGGCAACATTGCCAAGGTAGCTTCCCGCGAAATCGAAAATATTCCGGTGCCGAGCGTTGAGCAGGCTATTCAGGGTAAAGTCGCCGGGGTACAGATTACGTCACTGAACGGTAAAGTTGGACAGGGTCTACAGATTCGGGTACGGGGTACCTCGTCGGTAACCGCCAGCAGCCAGCCGCTTTACGTCATTGATGGTATCCCCATTACGTCGTCGGATCAGTCGTCAACCGTTGCGCCGACGAACCCCATCGCCGATCTGAACCCCAACGATATCGAGTCGCTGGAAATCCTGAAAGATGCGTCGGCCTCGGCGATTTACGGAGCGCGGGCATCGAACGGGGTTGTGCTGATTACGACCAAAAAAGGTAAGGTCGGTAAAACCGTGTTTGAGGCTTCGGCCTACGCGGGTAGCAGCAAGCCAACCCATGTTCGGGAATGGCTCAATACCCAGCAGTATGTAACGTTATTCACCGAAGCCCGGAACAACTCGGCAGCGCTGGGGATTCCCGTTTATTCAACATCGTCACTGACGAACCGCTTTACGCGGTACGCAGCAGGCGATGCGGCTGGCTGGCAGGGCGAGAATCCGAAATACAACACCGACTGGCAGCAGGAAGCCTTCCAGGACGCTCCTTCGCAGCAGTATGATCTGAGTGCGCGGGGTGGTGATGCCAAAACCCGTTTCTTTGTATCGGGGCAGTATTTCGACCAGAGTGGTATTATCATCAAGAACCGTTTCCGTCGCCTGAGCGGGCGGGTTAACCTCGACCATAGTGCTACTGATAAGCTGACGCTGGGCGTGAACCTAAATATAGCGCACTCGAAAAACGACCGCGTTTCGAATGACAACGCGTTCTCGACACCTATGCAGATTGTGGCCCTGCCGCCCCTGCACCCGGTGATTGATCCGCGCACGAATCAGCTGAGCGCCGATTACACACTCTATTACAACCCGCTGCTGAACCGCGATTTCGCGTCGCTGCAGGCTCGGGTGTACCGGGTATTTGGTAGCGCCTATGCCGACTACAAGATCCTGCCGGGTCTGTCATTCCGGACGGAAATCGGTACCGACCTGCTGAGTCAGCAGGAAGATGAGTATTATGGGCGTGAAACCCAGCGGAATACGGGTGCGCCAAACGGCTTAGGTTCGAACAGCTTCCGGCAGGTATCCAACTACACCACGAACAACTACTTCAGCTTAGGCCGGACCATTTCCCAAAAGCATGACCTGGATGCTACGTTGGGTATGTCGTATCAGGAGTCGCGCTCGAACTTCAACTCCGTAACGGCGCAGCAGTTCCCGAGTAACGCCTATAAGCAAATCTCGTCGGGGGCCAGGGTCACCGGTGGGTTAGGTACCGAAACGCGGTACAGCTTCCTGTCGTACTTTGCGCGGGCCAACTATCGGTTCAACAACCGTTACCTGCTGGGCGTATCGGCGCGGGCAGATGGATCGTCGCGTTTCGGAGCGAACAATCGGTATGGTTTTTTCCCGTCTGTTTCGGCTGGCTGGATCATTACCGAAGAATCGTTTATGAAGAACCTGTCGACGCTGAGCCTGTTGAAATTGCGGGCCAGCTATGGTCTGACGGGGAACGCTGAGATCGGTAACTTCGGTTCGCTGGCTCTATACTCAGCCGCTGCTGGCTATGCGGGCGTACCGGGGCAGGCACCTGAGCAGATTGCCAACCCTGATCTTACGTGGGAAAAAACGCTGCAAACGGATATCGGTCTGGAATACGGCTTGTTGAACAACCGCATCACGGGCGAAATTGATTACTATGTTAAGAACACGAGTGGTCTGCTGCTGGGCGTAAACGTACCGGGCTCATCGGGCTTCCGGACACAGCTCCGCAACGTAGGGAAAATGGAGAACTACGGGCTTGAGTTTGTGTTTAATTCGAGCAACCTGGTTGGTGCGTTCAAGTGGAATACCTCGCTCAACATTGCCTATAACCAGAATAAAGTCCAGGATCTCGGCGGAACAACCATTACGGGTAGTTTCCTGAACCGGGCGCAGGAAGGCCAGCCGCTGGGCGTATTTGTTGGGCCGGAATACGCCGGTGTTGATCCTCAGAATGGCGACGCGCTGTACTACAAAAACACGGCCAATGCTGATGGCAGCCGCGATCGTTCGACGACCAATAATTACAACGATGCCGAATACGTGCCACTGGGCAGCCCAACGCCTAAGTTTATCGGTGGCGTTACCAACAATTTCAGCTATAAAGGCATCGACCTGAGCGTCCTGTTTAATGGCCAGTTTGGTAACTACATCTATAACGGAGGAGGTAAGTTCATGTCGGCCAACGGCGACTTCTTCGACAACCAGACGGTTGATCAGATGAATCGCTGGCAGAAGCCGGGCGATATTACCAATGTACCGCAGGCGCGTCTGCTGGGCGGCAATGGTACGGGCGAATCGTCGCGTTACCTGTCCAAAGGCGATTTCGTTCGGCTGCGCACCATTACGCTGGGGTATAACCTGCCTTCGAATCTGGTTAACCGCGTGAAGCTAACCCGCGTACGGGTATACGTAACGGGACAGAACGTCCTGACGTTTACCAAGTACAATGGCTGGGATCCGGAAGTGAACTCGGACGCGTATTCGGCTAACCCGGTAAACATTGGTATTGACTTCTATTCGGCTCCGCAGCCGAAAACGATCATCGGTGGCTTACAAATTGGCTTCTAAGCAACGACAAGAAGACTCATGAAAACAAGACAATATTATATACTCGCGTCGGCAGTGTCGGTTGGTTTGTGGCTGACTTCGTGCGACAGCAAATTGGATATTAAGCCGGTTAATACGGTAGCGACGGCGCAGGCTCTCAGCACACCGGCCGACTTGCAGGCTTTGCTGGTGGGCGCTTACAATAGCCTGGGCGACGCTGACCTGTACGGCGGCAATATTCAGCGCGACGCTGAACTGCTGGGCGACAATGGCGATGTTGAATGGACCGGTACGTTTACTGCCCCCCGTGAGGTCTATACCAAGCGCCTGCTGGTGACAAACGGTCAGGCTGATATCACCTGGACGGACGCCTACCGAACGATCAACATCTGTAATACCGTACTGGCTAATCTGAATCTGGCCCTGGCTGCCGATAAGGACCGTACCGAAGGCGAAGCCAAGTTCATCCGGGCGTCGATGTATTTTGAGCTGGTGCGGATGTTCGCCCGGCCCTGGGGCGATGGCGACGCTAATGCGAACCCGGGGGTACCCCTTGTAACAACGCCTACGGCTGTTCTCGATGCCAGCAGTAGCGTACCACGCAGCAGCGTAGCCGCTGTTTATGATCAGGTCATTAAAGACCTGACCGATGCCGAAACTAAACTACCGGCTACGAATGGCTTCTTTGCGGCCAAAGGCGCGGCTGCTGCTCAGTTGTCACGGGTGTACCTGCAAAAGTCCGATTTCCCCAACGCAGCGAATGCAGCCAACCGGGTTATTGCCAGCGGACGCTACCAATTGGTTCCCATTGACGAAGTATTCGATCTGCGCGAAAACATCAATGGTGTCAATACGTCGGAAACCATCTTTGCGGTTCAGGTTACCGACCAGTCGGGTACAAACAGCCTGAACACTTTTTATGGGGCTACTGACGTGGGCGGCCGGGGCGACATTAACATTACGGAGCGTCACCTGAGCCTGTACGGTGCCGACGACGTACGCGGTCAGCTCTTCTACGAAGACAGCGATGGTCTGGTTCGGACGGCCAAGTACCTCAACCAGTACGGTAATATTCAAATCTTACGTCTGGCTGAAATGTATCTGACGCGGGCTGAAGCCAATTTCCGGGCGGGTACAACAGTAGGAGCCACTCCGCTGACCGATATTAACCGGGTTCGGGCGCGGGCGGGTGCAGCCCCATTGACTGAATCGCAGTTAACGCTGAACGCCATTCTGCGGGAGCGTCGGCTTGAGCTGGCCTTTGAAGGTACGCTGATCCACGACCTCAAGCGCACGCGTCAGAGCATTGGTTCGCTGGCTTACAATAGTCCGCGGTTGATCTTCCCGATTCCCCTTCGCGAAACAACGACCAATCCAGCTCTGGTGCAGAACGCCGGGTACTAATTTGATTGTCTAGCTGCTTAAGAGCAGTCGTCGGATGTCTTTCGGGATAGCTGACGACTGCTTTTTTTGTGGCCTGCCAATTCCTGAATATAAAAAGACGCCAGTACGATGCAGCAGTAGTACAGTTCGTAGATAGCGGGTTTGAACGGCCGTTAATTAAACCCTAAACTACTCGGCATGGTCAAACGTTTATAAGGGGAATCTCTCCTGTAAACAACGACCATGAACTGCCGACTACTTCTTCTCTTTTGTCTGTTACTGACTGCGCTGGGGCTACAGGCACAGGTTCAGTACACGACCGAAAATCCCCGCGTTGACGATGTCAACGACCGTGACGTAACGATCCGGCGTGTGGAGCTGACCGAACAGTACACGATCATTTACATGAAGTTTGAAGCGAAAGGCATGGGGTCGATGGGGCGTTCGTGGCCTTTCCCGATTCCTATGCCAAACGGCGGGCGGGGCAGTCAGATTGATGTAAGCAGTCACATCGGCTTTCAGCCTGCATCCCGGCTTTACGTTAACCAGGGCGAGCGATCCTATAAATTCATCAGAGCTGAAAATATCCCGGCCGAAACCCGTCGGCGGGTAGAGCCCGGCGAGCGCGTTGATTTCATAGCCTACTTTGAGCGCATTGACCCTGGCTATACGGTGTTTGATCTGTTTGAGTGCAAAGACGGGAACGGCTACGTCTGTTTCAACTTCTGGGGCGTTCATATCATCAATCCGGCCCGCAAGGACACCTACTCGCAGCGAACGCCAAAGCCCAAGCCACCGGTTCAGGCCAAACCCCGCTATACGCCCCGCACAACACCCGGCGTCGGAACGCCTGATGAAACGCCTGCCCGGCCGGAAGCAGAAACCGCTCCGGCAGCATCTATAGCGATCAACGGCATTACGCGGGATGCCCGTACCAAAAAACCAATAACGGCCACCGTTACGTACCGACTGATATCCGGCGCAGAGGCTACGGGCGATGATCCCGGCGATTCGGTCCGCAGTGTCAGCCCAGCCGGAAAATACACGATACCTATTGACCGCCGGGGCGTTTATGCCGTAACGGCTTCTGCTAAGGGCTATTTCAGCCAGAGCGATACGCTGACGACTAACCGTGTTGACGTTATGCGTGATTTTAACCTGGTTCCTATTGAGACCGGCGCGAAAATTACCCTCCGGAATATCTACTTCAATGCGTCCAAATTTGATCTTAAACCAGAGTCATTTCCGGAACTCGACCGGCTCGTTGAAGTCATGCAGGAGAACTCGACCATGAATATCCGGCTGGAAGGTCATACCGATACCGTCGGTGATTTTGACGCCAACGTTGAACTGTCGCGGAACCGCGTTAATGAAGTAAAACGGTATTTGGTCTCTAAAGGAATCAGCGCCGGTCGGATTGAAACCGTTGGCTACGGCCCGTCTCGGCCCATTAATACGAATAAAAGTTTGAAAGAGCGACCCGAGAACCGGCGCGTGGAGATGGTTGTTGTGAAGGTGTGAAAAACCTGTTGACGTGTTTGACGTTTGTCTGTTAGGGTGTTGCCTCAATACACTCTAGTGGACAAACGTTAAACGCATTGCATGAAACCTGATTTCGACCTCGGCGTTGTTCTTGCGCATATCGAAGAAGCCATTCGGCCCTACCCAAAAGCCGCCATGTTTGACCTGGCCGAACGCGGCTATAATAGTCTGTTCGAGCAGCTGATTTCCTGCATCGTTTCCATCCGAACGCTCGACGAAACTACGATTCCGGTATCGCTGCGCTTGTTTGAAGCTGCCCGAACGCCTGAACAACTCCTCGCACTGGACATTCCGACACTAACGCAACTGCTTTACGGAACGACTTATCCCGACCAGAAAGCCTATACGTTACGGGGTATCGCCGAGCGGACCATGAACGAGTTTGGCGGGCAACTACCCGCCGATTTTGAGACACTGACGTCGCTGAAAGGGGTTGGACCAAAGTGCGCGAATCTGGCGCTGGGCGTCGCTACGGGGCAGGCGGCCATCAGCGTAGACATTCACGTTCACCGGGTCGTCAATCGCTGGGGTTATGTGCAGACAAAGCAGCCCGAGCAAACCCTGAAAGTGCTCGAAGCGCAGGTCCCGCGTAAACAGTGGGTAAGTATTAACCGCCTGCTGATGCCATTCGGTAAACACATCTGCACCGGCACGCTGCCGCATTGTTCAACCTGCCCGGTACGGCAATGGTGCGAGCAGGTAGGCGTAACCCGGCACCGCTAAGCGATCTTTGATGAGAATCTTTCCGTGCTATTTGCTGATTGGCGCCGTCATGGCCTCTTTCAGGCTCGCCAGGGTAGCGCGGCAGGCTTTGTCAATCTGTTGATACAGCTCAGCCTGATCGGCCGCGATCTGTTCAACGACCTGTTTATTTTTTATCTCTCCAGTCGATGCCCGGCTTAGCTCGTCGACAGTTGGGCTGGTAGCCTGAACAGGTAACGAAAGACCATCGCCTTCGGCAACCAGATCGGTTAGCGTTGCCCGATAGCGGCCAATTCTGGCTTCGACCGTGAGCGTGTACCTAACCAAACGTTTCCCAAAGGGGAAGGCCGACCGAACGAACAGAATCCCGTGCCGGTCGTCGTATTGCCGTTCGGCGTTGGTGCCAGCTTTATAATGTTGCTCGTCCCACGAACGAATCTGGTTGTAAACCTGACGGGCTGGCCGGGTGGCATCCGGCAAACGAACAATTTCCTGATACTGAACCTGACCATCAGGACTGGTTGGCAGGCGCATCTGCGCCAGTACAGTGGTTGAAAATAGGAATAGAACTGAAAGAAGCTTTTTCATACAGATAAACCTGGCCGCCTGGTAGCCGGTGAGCGGTTTCAGAACGGAGTAGAGCACTCAGGTAAGGCCAAAAATATCTAAATTCGGCGAAACAGTTTGCATCATCCGGACTCAGGAGTGCAGTTAACAGAAAAGCCAGCTCATGTGAGCTGGCTTCAATTTTTTCGATACGATCGCCTGTCAAACACCCCTGCCCTGAATCAGACGTAGGATAATCATGATTACGGCGATTACCAGTAATACGTGAATAATTCCGCCAAGGCCAAAGCTATTGAAGCCTAAAAAACCCAGTAGCCAAATGATGATCAGCACTACTGCGATTGTATACAGAAGATTGCCCATAACTGTGTTTTTTATCGTTGAAATTAGGTGTACTGCAGCTTATAACTGTGGCTATTGGAATATGTTATGGAATATGATTTTATATCGGTAATAATACGTGCTTTTGCAAGGCAACCCCCTGTTTATCAGAAATGTTACGATAGGCGTGTAGCTTTGCTGTTGCCCGAAATAATGTAGTAGACCAGGGTCTAACAACTACTTTATACTCACAGTGCCATAAAAAAAGCAGGGATAATTGGCTATAATACCGCCAGTTATCCCTGATTTGACAATTAATTCTGGGTAATAAACAACCAGAACTTCCTAGTCTGCTATTACAGCTTCTTTGTTTAGCTTCTGCTGTTTTTCTTCCGCTATTTTTATTGGGCTGCCGAAGATAAAAAACAATTTTCGGCGGAAACCTCTGGCCGCTTTTACGTCGCGGATAATGTCGGCTACCTCGTGAAAATTGATCATGAACGGGTTTGCCTTCTGGGTAATATTGGTGGTTATGCCATAGATAGGCGGCTCTTCTTCGGGCTGGTAGGTACCGAAAATCCGATCCCAGACAATGAACGTAGCCCCGAAATTCCGGTCAATATATTTTGGCTGCGAACCGTGGTGGACGCGGTGATTGGAGGGCGTTGCAAAGATAAACTCTACCCACTTCGGTAAACGACGAATGTATTCGGTATGCACCCAGAATTGGAAAAGTACGGCAACCTGGTTGGTTGTGAAGAACACAACCGGGTGAAAGCCAATCAGGGCAACCGGCAGGAAAAATATTGTTTTCAGGTTCTGAATCCAGCTCAGCCGGAAGGAAACCGTAAGGTTATAATGCTCGCCCGAATGGTGCACAACGTGCGTAGCCCACCAGAACCGCTGTTCGTGCGACACGCGGTGCGCCCAGTAGCTGCAGAAATCAAAAATTATGTAGCAGGGAATAAAGGTCCACCACTGCAGCGACATCCGCCACGGTAGCTGATTGTATAGCCAGACGGTAGCGTATAGAAGCGCAAACTTGATGGACGCCCCGACTACCAGCGATCCCAGCCCAACCAGAATTGAACCGATTGTTTCCCGCTTCTCGTAAAACGGGTGCTCCTGTTTAAAGGTGATAAACATTTCCAGAGCGGTAAACAGGAGCATCACGGGAACCGCCCACAGAATCAGGTTGGGAGCTGATTGTTCAATCGTTGACAGGTTCTCTAATGAAATTTCTGGGGCACCGAAAAGAGGTTCATTCATGAATAGTTGGTAATTGATAAAAAGCTGACGAAAGAGCAGCGATACTGTACCGAGCTCCTGTTGGCTACCCATTGTCCCGGGTTGGGTTCTGGCCGCCCATGTAATGCACGGAAATCAATATGTCCTCTTCTCCGTAAAAGAATTTATTCCGGGTTAGAACTGGCTTATAGAAATCTTAAAATTTACTTAGAAAACAGGCCAGTCCAGAGCCGTTTATAGACTGTATGGCCTGTTTTCTAAACGATTACAAAGCTTTATAGATGAAGAATCTGAAATAAGTGTTAATTGCTAATTAAGATAAGTATCTGATTTACAGAGGAAATTGCCAGGCCTATCGACCAAGGATTGATTTAATGATTTGCAACGGTGCCCGTACTCTATCGGGATGGTGGCTAAGATCATCATTTAAATCCAGAAAAGCCTTCTCCAGCAGGTAGGTTTCCAGCATCATCTGCAAATCGGTCTGGTTCGGAATGAAAACGCTGTTCTGAACCGTTTGTAGATAAGCCTTCAGGAAAAAGCCGCTCATATAGTGCGCCCAGAAATCAGCGAACGGCAGGAGCCGCAGGGTTTCGTCGGCAGGCACCTGATTATTCTGCAGGAAGCCCTCGTAGGCTACGTAATAAAACGAGCGGATCATGGCGGCAACGTCGCGCAGCGGAGAACGTTTCAGCCGCCGTTCGCTGTAACTGCGTCGCGGATCGCCACCAAAATCCTGAATGGCAAGATCCTTACCGGTAAACAGAATCTTTTCCAGCCGCAGATCGCCATGAATACGAATTTTAGCCGTATCGAGCTTCTTGCTGTAGATGCGTTTGAGGGTGGTCAGAATCTCGTCTTTACGGTCGGATAACTGCTCGGCGTCCTGCCGCACATCATCGGGAAGCCGTTGCCGATTTTTGTGCAGGTTCTGGTAGGCTTCGCGAACCAGCGACTGCATACCCGAAAATAGCGATCGCTGGTAATGGAGCGAGAAGGCTTCCGGCGTAAAATCTTTTACGTCGTCGCCAGCCGCCAGCGCCAGATGCATTTCGCCTAACCGCACACCCATCAGCCGTGCCTGCTCCGCCCGAACGCCCAGCAATTCCTGTTTATCGGCCGACAACTCTTCAAAACCAACCGGCTCAGAAAGGAGCCCTTTGCGGTCAGTGGCATCCAGCTGAGCCTGATCCCGCGCCAGAATCCGTTCAATGAAGTTGTTGATCCGCTCCAGCATGAAGCTGTGACCGTCGCCGTGATTGGCCACCATGACCTGCATCATACCCAGCGTTACGGGGTGGCTGGCCGACTGAAGTTCAATGACGCCGGAGAAGGCCGGAACGTATTCGAACCCGGCGGTTTCGGACAGATACCGGTTGATTTCAACGTCGGGGTTAAGGGCCTGGTCGACCTTCCGGTATATTTTCAGCAGAAAGCAGTTATCGTAACTAATGGACGTATAGCCCTGACTTGTGGTGAGCAGTTTCGAGCGAATTTCGGGATGTTCGCGGACATAGGCGTCCAGCGCCGGGCTGCTCTGGAAAAGCACCGGGCTTCCGGTTCCGGACTGCGTCTTTCCGTCAACTATCTGGTGAAGCAGGGCCTGCTGAAATTCGGCGGTGTAGAGCGCATCGCAGAGAACGCCTTCTTCGTTACCTACATTGAGGTTAGCCAGCACAGCCTGCGGACAGTTCTCCCGCATCCGGGCGGCATGTTGGTCGCTGACGTACATCACGGGGAGCTGGTAGGTCTCGGGCAGCCCCCGTTCATACGAAACCTCAATCAGCAGTATATATACTTTCGTGTCGGCCAGCGGAATCACGCCATAGTCCGTAACGCTGACTCCGAACAGGTTCTGACCTCTGCCGCCGAACCAGTCAACGCGGGCCAGATAATCAGGCAGTATCTGGTTTTCGAGCTTTTCGCGGCTGCGGCTGTTGACCAGTTCGCTGCGATTGCGGACTTTGAGGGTGGGCAGTAACTCGCGTTCGGCCGCTTCGACATGGGTTTTCTTCAGCACAAACCACTGGTAGTCGTGCGGGGCCAACGTAAAAAAGTAAGCCCCCGTATCAGGCACGGCCGGAAACTGGTTTCGGCTGAAGGCTTCGATCAGGCTATCGCCTTTGTGTTCACTGAGGTCAATTTCTGCCGGCTGCGCGTATTTCGACAGGTTGACGACGATCAGGAGCGTTTCGTCTTCGTAGGAACGGGTAAAGGCAAGCACCTTGGGGTTCTCTACGTTCACAAACTTCAGATCTCCCCGTCCAAACGCTTTATACGTCTTGCGCAGGTTAATCATCCGCTTGGTGAACCAGAACAGCGAGGACGTATTACGTCGCTGCGTTTCCACGTTCACGGATTCGTAGTGGTATTCGGGGTCCAGAATCGTTGGCAGGTACAGCTTCTGCGGGTTCGTACTAGAGAAACCGGCGTTCCGGTCGGGGGACCACTGCATGGGCGTACGAACGCCGTCGCGGTCGCCCAGATACACGTTGTCGCCCATGCCAATTTCATCGCCGTAATACAGCACCGGCGTACCGGGCAGCGAAAACAGCAGACTGTTCAGGAGCTCGATCCGCTTGCGGTTGTTACCCATCAGCGGGGCTAGCCGGTGGCGGATACCGAGGTTGATTTTGGCTTTGGGGTCTTTGGCATACGTCTTATACATGTAATCCCGCTCTTCGTCGGTTACCATTTCGAGCGTAAGCTCGTCGTGGTTCCGCAGAAAGATGGCCCATTGACAGGTTTTGGGGATTTCGGGTGTCTGGTCGAAAATATCGGTAATCGGGTACCGGTCTTCCATCTGCAGCGCCATGAACATGCGGGGCATGACCGGAAAATGGTAATTCATGTGGCATTCGTCGCCATCACCGAAGTAGGAAGCCGAATCTTCGGGCCACATATTCGCTTCGGCCAGAAAGACGACGCCCGGATACCGGTCATCAATGTGTTTACGCAGCTTTTTGAGGAACGCGTGGGTTTCGGGCAGGTTTTCGCCGTTGGTGCCTTCCCGCTCAAACAGATACGGAACGGCATCGAGCCGGAAGCCATCGACGCCCATGTCGCACCAGTAGTCGATCATTTTGAACACCTCTTCCTGAACCAGCGGGTTGTCGTAATTGAGGTCGGGCTGGTGATGGAAAAAACGATGCCAGTAGTACTGTTGCGCTACGTTGTCCCAGGTCCAGTTGGAGACCTCGAAATCCTGGAAAATAATCCGGACGTCTTTGTATTGGGTCGGGTCGTCGGTCCAGACGTAATATTCGCGCTCGGGCGAGCCTTTGGGCGCCTTGCGGGCCCGCTGAAACCAGGGGTGCTGGTCGGAGGAGTGGTTGATAACCAGCTCGGTAATGACTTTCAGGTTTCGCTGGTGGGCTTCGTCGAGAAACCGCCTGAACTGTTCAATATTCCCGTAGGACGGGTTAATGGTGTAGTAATCGGCAATGTCGTAGCCGTCGTCGCGCAGGGGCGATGGATAGAAGGGAAGCAGCCAGATGGCTGTAACGCCCAGTTCCTGCAGATAATCCAGCTTTTCGAGCAGGCCCTGGAAGTCGCCGATTCCATCGCCGTTGCCATCCCGGAAAGCCTTGATGTGTAGTTCGTATATAATTGCATCCTTGTACCAGTGGAGATTATCGTCTAACTCAATAGTGTCTTTTGCCATGGTTGCTTCCGATTAAGGCAGTGGTTGCCAGCCGCAGTTACCCAGATGAACGACGGGGCGGCTTCAGCGTTTCTAGCTGAACCGTTTACCACTAAAGAAGTTCGGACGTCTGATGGTTGCAGGCTGAGAATCAGTCTGTAATCTGTATAGAAATTAGTCTAAGGAATATGATGACTAACTAAATAACCATAATTCCGGTGACTGGTTAGGTCTCTAAGGAGTTTCTAAGATTAGGTTAAGCCCCCTCTAAGCCGCAGCCGCGTTATTTGTTACAATACAATCCGCGTGTATTGACACGCAGTACAAATGAAAAATTCTAAATCATCATTCAAACGACTACTTATTGTTTCTTATCGTTTACCATTTACCGTAAAGCAGACGGAACAGGGTGCAGAATTAATTCAGAATTCGGGCGGTCTAGTTTCGGCTGTGCTGTCCATGGCCGAGCGGATGGGGCAGAGTCAGGAAGGCATGGCCTCTAAAATCCATTGGCTAGGCCATGGCGATGCGTCCCTCCAGCAAATTGATCCGGCTACTCTGGAAAATGATACATTCGTGGCCCATCCGGTTTTTATGGATGAGGTCGTCCATAAAGGGTTTTACGAAGGTTTCAGTAACGATTTAATCTGGCCGTTATTTCATTATTTTCCGTCCTATGCCTCGTTCCGAGAAAGCGATTTTGACCATTATCAGCAGGCCAACACGCGTTTTCTGGAAGAGCTGACCGCTTTTGTCGAGCCGGGCGATCTGGTCTGGATTCACGATTTTCAACTGATGTTACTGCCCGATATGCTGCGGCAGGCCATGCCCAACATAACAATCGGTTATTTTTTCCATATCCCCTTCCCGTCTTACGAAATCATCAAACTATTGCCGCGCACCTGGCGTCAGGCGTTGGTTAGGGGAATACTGGGCGCTGATATTGTAGGCTTCCATACTGTCGATTACGTGCAGTATTTCATGCAGAGCGTATCGGAGGTAACGAACCTGCCCATTATTGGTCAGCGGATTGTGTTACCCGACCGATCGGTGGTGGTGCGGGATTTTCCGATTAGCATTGATTTTAACAAGTTTAATCTGACCGGGCAGGAAACCGACGTGGTCGAAACCCGGCAGCATTACCAGAACCTGCTCCGGAACAACAAAATTATCTTCTCGGTCGATCGACTCGATTATACAAAAGGAATTACCTACCGCCTACAAGGCTACGAGCGGTTCCTGCTCCAGAATCCCGACTGGCACGACAAGGTTACGTTTGTGATTACGGTTGTTCCATCGCGGGATAAAATTGGGCATTACCAGGAAATCAAGCGGGAAATTGAAGAGACAGTTGGCCGCATTAACGGCCTGTTTGGTACCATTGGCTGGCGGCCCATTGTGTATTCCTACACATCGCTGACCTTCACCGAGCTGATGGCTTTATATACCGGCTGCGATATTGCTCTTATTACGCCCATCCGCGATGGCATGAATCTGGTCTGCAAGGAGTTTGTCGCCAGCCGGCAGGACCTGCACGGGGTGTTGATTCTGAGCGAACTGGCCGGTGCCGCCCAGGAACTGAAAGAGGCCGTAATCATTAATCCTACCGACACGCAGGAAGTGGCCGATGCTATTAAACAGGGCCTGAACATGAGTCCGCAGGAGCAGGAACGACGCTTACTGAGCATGCGGACGCATCTGCAGAATCACAATGTTTTCCGGTGGAGCAGCGAATTTCTCACCGCTTTCGACGATGTGTTAAGTAATCAACCTGATATGGAAACCGACTTACCCGTACAACCGTTTATTCACGCCTTTGGTGAAGCCCGTCAGCGCCTGCTGCTGTTCGATTTCGACGGAACCCTAGCCCCTATTGTCAACGATCCGGCCGAAGCGCGTCCGTCCGAAACGCTGAAAAAGGCCTTGTATCAGTTAGCCGAGAACAGCGATCTGGTGGTTATCAGTGGTCGAAACCGATCCTTTCTGGAAAAAATATTCGACGGTATTCCGGTTTACCTGGTCGCCGAGCACGGTGCCTTTCTGAAAAAGCCCGACCAGGACTGGGAACGGCTCGATTTGTCGGCGGGCGACTGGGTTGAGCCAGCCCGGTCCGTGATGAACCAGTATGTAGAGCGGTTTGAAGGTTCGTTCATCGAAGAAAAAGAAACCGCTATCGTCTGGCACTATCGGAAGGTTGAGGCCGATGACATCGAAACGCAGGCTGTCGAACTGGCTACGCAGCTGCGGGGGGGAGCCTTTTCAATTCCGCTGACCGTTATCCAGGGCAGTAAAGTCATTGAGGTTAAACCCGCTCAGCATAGCAAAGGCACCGTAGCGCTCAACATCTTCGAGCAAACGCCCTATGACTTTATTGTGAGCATTGGCGACGATACTACCGACGAGGATATGTTCCGGCAGTTGCCAAACTGGGCCTACACCGTAAAAGTAGGGGCGGGGGTATCCAATGCACGCTACCGGTTAGCCCGGCAACAGGATGTAGAAACCCTCCTGCAGCGAATGAGCGAAGCGCTGATTGAAGTCTGAAGCTACTAAGCACGGCAGCAAAACCTTACTCTCCATTCGGAAGCAAATGTCGGGTAGGCGGCTATTCGCTGTCTGGTGGCCGACTGCCCTCTATATGCTTAGACTGAACCAATGATCCAGTAACGCATCCTGGCTTACCGCTATGAAACTCCTGGTTGTTGAAGACGAGCCGAAAACACTGCAGGCAATCCAGCAGGGGCTGGAAGAAAGCCAGTTTGAGGTCGACATCGCCTATGATGGACTGATTGCGAAGCGGCTCGCGCTCAAGAATGATTATGCCGCCATTATCACCGATCTGGTGCTGCCCGGCCTGAATGGCTACGAACTCTGCCGACAGTTGCGGGCCGAGGGCTTAACCACGCCCCTGCTTATCCTGACGGCATTAAGCGGTACAGACGACGTAGTGACGGGGTTCGACGCCGGAGCCGATCAATACCTGACCAAACCGTTTCAATTCGGCGAATTGCTCGCCCGTGTGCGTTCGCTGACCAAGCGAAACCGGCAGGTAGCCATTACCGCCCAGATTCTACGCTATGGCGGTGTGGAGATAAACCTGGATGCCAAAACCGTAACGCGCGACGGGCGGGCAATTGACCTGACAGCGCGCGAATTTGCCCTACTGCAGTTTCTGATGCACAATAAAGGACGGGTGCTGTCGAAGCCGGAAATTGCCGAGCATGTATGGGATATAAACTTCGATACGGGCACCAACGTCGTGGAGGTGTATATCAACTACCTACGGAAAAAAATGGATAAAGACTTCCCGCAGAAATTAATTCATACCCATTTTGGTATGGGCTATATGTTCAGGGAAGAGTAACCGGGTTTGAAAGTGGATATAGTCTTTCGCTGATGAACGTGATTTGCGGGTGATTATGGAGCCCCGACGTATAAGACTGGCCGTTTCAGCCGGCCCTACGACAAACCGTTAGTTGCAGCCTGGTCAACTGTAGAGATTCTAAGCAGATTCTAAGGAGTTTATCAGCGAAAATTAAGTCGCTGTTAACATCTTTGGCTAAGAAAAAACCCACCAGACTATGACCTACCAAGCACTGATTTATTTATATACCTCGTTTATTTTGCCTGGCTCCGTCAGTCAGTCCGATCCATCGCCAGTGTTGAGCCGCATGAATCGCCCGCCCGGCGATAAACCGCCCCGTAAGCCCGACTGGCTCCTGATTCTGGTCGCTATTCTTTCCCTGATTACGCTATTTATTGCCTGGCTGGTTGATATTCCCGGTTTACTGCGGTAGGCCGGGAATATCTGTCTGGGCAGGCTTGTTTTAATCAACCAGCAATTTGATCCGTTTGCTTTTCGTGCGGCTCTGCAGCCACCTCTGGATCCGGTATCGCTCGGCGGCCGTATGCCGCCGGGAGAACTTGGCATAAACCAGCAGGACGGTATCTGGCTTTGGGCTGTTTCCGCTCATGACCAGCGACTGGGCTGCGGTGAAGGTTTGCACGTCGGGCATCAGCGTTTTCAGCTCATTTCGCAGATCAGCGACCGGAATATTGGTGTTTTGCGTAATATCAAGCTGTCGGCGGAGGGAGTCAATGATCTGATCTTTCTGGGCAATCGACGACTGGCTGTATTTAATTACCTGATCGGTCACCGTGTTCGTAATGGCATCAACGTCTACTTCGGCGTCCTTGAAGCTTCCCTGTTTGATAACAAGCTGCGAATCTTCCAGACCATAGGCTGGCATTTTGGAGCGCAGTAAGTTAATAGAATCCGCTGGTAGCGGTTCACCCACCAGAGTCAGTTCCAGTTTACTCTGCCGACGGCTGAAGCGAGCCGCGTAATTGATTACCTGCCGGTACTGGAAATTACATTCATTGGCAACAAAACGCTTGGCAGCCTGTTCAAAGATAGTCTTCCGAACAATCTGATAACCGAGGTAACTGCTGGGAACCACCACCACCAGCACGGCCAGCCAGATGGTGTGCCGCACCCGGCGCTCTATCTCAGGCGTAGGATACTCTTTCTGGTGGTAACCCAGAAAACGCACAATAAGATAGGTCGCCAGACTGATACAAACGCTGTTGATGAGAAACAGGTAGAATGCACCGGCAAAGTAATACAGGTTACCCGTCGAAAGCCCGTAACCGGCCGTGCAGAGGGGCGGCATAAGAGCCGTGGCGATGGCCACCCCTGGAATTACGTTGGTTATTTTATCCCGGCGCGAACCGGCCACAATACCCGACAGACCGCCGAAAAAAGCAATAAAAGCATCCCAGACGGTTGGCGACGTACGGGCCAGCAACTCAGATTGAGCGATATGCAGCGGACTAACCAAAAAGTAAACAGTTGATGTCAATAGACTGATGAAACACGCAATCGCCAGGTTTTTGAGCGACTGCTGAATGAGGGTCAGGTCATTGATGCCAATGCCTAGCCCGACGCCCATAATCGGGCCCATCAACGGCGATATAAGCATGGCTCCGATAATAACGGCCGTGGAGTTAACATTTAAACCAATTGACGCAATGAAAATGGCGAAAATGAGTGTCCATAAATTAACCCCTTTAAACTCAATGCCCCGGCTGATGGATTGAATAATGGCGGCTTCTTCTTCCTTATCTTCTTCCAGACTAAAGCGGTCCCGCAGAAAAGCGCCGAAACGAGCCAGTGGGTCTGGTGGTTTGGTGCGGGGTAGGTTAGGGTCGTTAACAATCATAATAGGTAAAGGAGTTACGTCTGTATTAACGGCAGTACGTATTTCTCGATGAATTTAGTGCAATCTTATCTAATTCTTTTTCTACATGGATTTATTTACGCTCACTACACTCCTGCTTGTCATAGCGGCCTTGTTTGCCTACCTGAATACCCGGCTGCTAAAACTCCCCGACGCCATTGGAGTCATGGTGCTGTCACTCCTGTTTTCACTAATACTGATTGCGCTCAATGCAACCATACCTTCCTGGTTCAAGCTGATCCGGGAGTCAGTTGCCCAGATTGATTTCGGCTGGCTGCTGTTCGACGTGATGCTCAGTTTCCTGCTGTTTGCCGGGGCATTCCACACCGATGCGGCCCAGCTACGGGTCGAGCGCCGGTCGGTGATGCTGTTTGCACTAGTGGGCATAATGCTGAGCACGGGGCTGGTGGGCACCGGACTCTACTACATAGCGGGTGGGTTAGGCTTTCCCCTGCCCTATATGCTCTGCCTGTTGTTTGGCGCCTTAATTTCACCCACCGATCCGATTGCCGTGCTGGGAATTCTGGCAAAATTCAAACTGCCCGAAAGCGTAAAGCTCAATATTGTGGGCGAGTCGCTATTCAACGATGGGGTGGGCGTAGTTGTTTTTGCCTCCATTTACCGGATCGTGGTCAACGGAGCCGATAGTATCACAGGAGGAGAGATCGCCCTTCTGTTTCTGGAAGAAGCCGGGGGCGGTATTCTGTTCGGCCTGGCGCTGGGCTACGCTATGTATTGGTTGCTACGCTCGATCAACCACTATCAAACCGAAGTCATCATTACCGTAGCGGGCGTCATGGGCGGTTATCTGCTGGCACAACGACTGCATATATCGGGGCCGCTGGCCATGGTGGTGGCTGGCCTGTTTGTTGGCGACCACGCCCGGCACGAAGCAATGAGCCGCCAGACCGAAGAATACGTCGATAAATTCTGGGAACTGATTGACAGTATCCTCAATGCGCTGCTGTTTGTGCTCATTGGCCTCGAATTATTACTCATTGATTTTCAGTCGGCCTACTGGGTAATCTGTATTGCGTCGGTGTTGCTGGTCCTGACAGCCCGATTTATTGCCATCTGGGTTCCGTTCCGCCTGGCCCGGCGCTGGCTTGACCTCGACGATAAAGCGCCGATCATGCTGACCTGGGGTGGTTTACGGGGTGGGTTGTCCATCGCCATGGCCCTGTCGATTCCGAATGAACTGCCGCATAAAGACCTGATCGTGACGATTACCTACGCTGTGGTCTTGTTCTCGGTTATCGGCCAGGGGCTAACAATGGAGCGCCTTATCCGGCGGCTATATCCGAATAATTGAGGGCCTGCGCGCTGGTTATTTATTTAATAATGAACACCCTCTAAGCAAATTTTAAGTTTTCCTTAAGCCCCTGTTAAAGGCACCAGGTAAGTTTGGGTCATAGTGAATTGATCAACTAACCGAACCTGCGTTATGGAAAACAATGAACAAAGAGGAAACGTATACCTGGGTATCGTCAGCGGCCTGATGGCCCTGTTTCTGGTCGGGAGTATTTATTTCTGGCAGCGAAACCAGACGCTGACCCGGCAGAATAACGACGCTGAGCAGCGGGCTGACTCGCTGCTGGCGGTCAAAATCCGGCTGGAAGGCGATATCAGGACTTTGCAGAACCAGATTGAAACATCTACGGGTGAGAAGGCTTCCCTCGACAAACGCCTAACCGACCTCCAGGGGCTGATCGTCAGCCGGGACCGCATTGTGCGTGAACTTCGGCAGGGCAACCTGGGTCGGACCCGCACCATCCGGGACCTGAACCATAACATTGCCGGATTGCAGACAGTACGCGATAGCCTGGAAAACCAGATGGTGGCCGTGAATGATAAAATCTCGTGGCTAACGGATTCCAACAGCCTGCTGACCAGCCAGAATAAGGAGCTGCAGCAGAACGTGACCGCCCTTAATGCAACGCTGCTTACAATGGTACCACGCTCGGCCGTAACAGCTGACGCCTTCCGGGTGGAAGCTGAGAAGCGCAATAAGAAAGAAACCGCCAAAGCCAAGAAGGTGCATACCCTACTGGTTTCTCTGAACGTACCGGGCGAACTTGATCTAAACGGTATGCAGGAAGTGTACCTGAGTCTGAAAGACGAGAATCAGAACAATATGATGCCGCCACTCCGGACCACGACTATCTCGCTGGCCGACGTAAACGAGATCATACCGGTTCATGCCGTGCAGAACGTAAACTTCGGGCGTAGTCCGCAACGAATTACGTTCAGCATCACGCCATCCGACGACATCAAGCCTGGTTTGTATCGGGCCTTCGTGTTCACGAAAGATGCTTATCTGGGTTCGGTTGAATTTCAGTTCCGGGACAGCTTCTGGTTTTTTTAATGGATTAGATCGAGCGCGTGTGACGTAACGTCTGCACGGGTGCCTAATTAGTAAACCGCTGCCGGTCATAATCGGGCAGCGGTTTTTCATTTATCCTGAACGTTAATAAAGGCTTCTAAGCCAATTCTAAGTTTAATCTAAGCCTGCTCTTAAGTCTGCCCTGTACCTTGCTTGTATAATCTGGTGATGAAACACATCGCAACCTGAAGAAACCGAAAGCAGCATGAAAACGCACATAACCCTATTCCTTCTTGTGGGGCTGGCTGGTTCCGCTCTGGCGCAGACGCCAGCTCCCGATGCCAGTACGCTCATGAGTCTGGGCCGTTTTGACGAAGCCAAGCAGCTTCTAAACCGGAATGCCCAGCAGAACCCTTCTATTCAAACTTATTTCGACGCTGGTTACGGCTATCTCCGTGCCGGCCAGCCTGATTCGGCCCGCATCTGGTTCGAGAAAGGAATACCTATGGACGAAAAGCGGGTGCCGCTGAACGAAACCGGCGTTGCCATTACCTATCTCGTTCAGAATAACGCGGCCAATGCCGATCCTAAGCTGGCGGAAGTTGTCAAGAAAAGTAAAGGCAAAAACGCCGATATTCTGTTTCGCATTGGCGAGGCTTACACCGGATATCTAACCCCCGGCAACGGCTCCATTAAACCCGTGTACCCCAAAGCAGTTAACCCCGCGCAAGCCATCGATTACCTGAACCGGGCGGCCGAGCGGGATAAGAAAAATTCGGCGATTCAACTGGCGCTGGGCGATGCTCATTACCTGAATAAGGACGCGGGCACGGCCGTTACCCGTTATGAGTCGGCTCTGGAACTGGGTATGGATGCCTCCCGGGTATACCAGCGGATCGGCGATATCTACTGGCAGGGACGTAACCTGAATCTGGCCGTTGAAAATTATAAAAAAGCCATCGATGCCAATCCAAATTATGCACCAGCTTATAGCCAGCTGGCCGAATTGTACTTCCTGGTAAACCGCTATAAAGAAGCTGCCAACTACATTGATCAATATGTCAACGTGTCGAAAGATGTTCGGCAGGAGACGCTGCTCCGGCAGGCACAGTTCCACTTCCTGGCTAAGGATTACCAGCGGACTGTAAGTCTGATCGATAGCAACCGGACGGCCCTGGCGCAGAACCCCATCGTGTACCGGATTCAGGGTTGGGCTTACTCGTCGCTGAACGAGCCCCAGAAGGCTATCCAGAACATCAATACGTTCCTGGAGAAAGCGCCCGGTAAGGCCATGCCCGACGATTATAAGTATCTGGGCCGCGCCTACCTGGGTACAGAGTCATCCGGCAGCGATTCGCTGAAAGCCATCAGCGATTCATTGGGAATCGCCAATCTGCTGAAAGCTGCGCCCTACGATACGACCGAGAATCTGTATAGCGACGTCGCCAAATATTACTACCGGACCAAGAAACATCCGGAGGCCGTAGCCGCTCTTGATTCAGCCGCCAAGCACGGTTTCAAAGCCGACGTACAGGATTTGTTCCGCTACGGTATGAGTAACTATACGCTCGGTTTTCAGCGCGATAGTGCCGGTAAGCTGGTGCGCGACACGGTTCGTTTTGCCCTGGCCGATTCGGCACTGGCCCTGGCGCAGAAAGGCTCACCGGAGTATGCGCCCACGGTACTTTACCGGGCGAAGGCAAACTATTACGCTTACACGCCGGAAGAAGCCGTTCGAAACGGTAAGGCCAAGCCCTACTTTGAGCAGTTCATCAGTATGGTAGCCGACAAGGAGGAAGAACGTAATCGCTACAAAAAAGACCTGGTGCTGGCGTTCAAATACCTGATCTCCTACCATGAGCTGGTGACCAAGGATAGCGCTGCCCGTAACGAATGGCTTCAGAAAGGACTGTCTTTCTTCCCCGAGAATAAGGATCTGGCTAAAATTGCCGAGCCCGCCACCGAAGCCGATACGCAATAAATTAAATAAGTTGTTCTCATAGTTGAACATGACCTGACCGCTACTGGAGCTCTGATCTCTGGTAGCGGTTTTGTCTTGTAGATGCTGACTGTAAGGCTGCGTTAAAGCGGTCAGCACAGCCAAAGCGACGTAAGTCCTCAATAACTATTTCCGGAGAGCCGGGTTTCTAAACTAGAAATCAACCCAGCTCGCATGAACATCCGGCTCCGCCAATACTGGCAGCAACTTTTAGAATCGCTCTGGTTTGTGCCTGGACTCATGGTGCTGGGGGCATTCGGGCTGGCCTATGGACTGATTGAGTTCGATCTGCGTACTTCGTTCAACGGGGCCAAGCGATTTCCGCTGCTGTTCGGCGCGGGGGCAGAGGGTTCCCGGAGTATGCTTACGGCCATTGCCAGCTCGATGCTGACGGTAGCGGCTCTGGCTTTTTCGCTGACGCTTTCGACAATTACGCAGGTGAGCAGCCAGTATTCGCCCCGGGTGTTGCGGAACTTCATGGGCGACCGGAACAACCAGGTTGTCATAGGCTATTTCGTGGGCGTATTTGCCTACTGCCTGCTTGTGCTGGGCACCATTCGGGGTACCGATGAGCAGAAGTTTGTGCCGTCAACGGCCGTACTCGCCGGGCTGCTGCTGGCGCTGGGCGGGGTTGCTGCGCTGATTTTTTTTATTCACCACATCGCCGAGTCGCTGCAAACGGGTACCATTGCCGAACACATTAGCCGAGAGACAATCAAGGCGATTGACGATCTGTTTCCCGAAGAACTGGGCGAGTCGGCCGATGAACCCGTAGAGCAAGAAGCTATCTGGCAGAAAAAGACTGGTCAGGCTGGCTGGCAGCCAGTTTTGTCGACGCAGTCGGGCTATGTACAAAGTATTGATTCAGACGGGTTACTGCAATGGGCCGTTGAGCATCAGGCACTGCTGCGGGTAGAACAACAGGTTGGCGCCTTTGTGGGTGAAAAGGCTATTCTGTTCAGTGTCCGTCCGGATAAGGAACGCGCGGAGTTTTCGGAGAAAGACAAGTTCAACGCCCTGAAAAAACGAATTGTCATTGGCCGGCATCGCAGCATTGATCAGGACGTAGCGTTTGGAATTCAGCAGCTGGTCGATATTGCTCTGAAAGCGCTATCGCCCGGAATTAACGATACAACGACAGCCATCATGGCGGTTGATTACTTAAGCGCCATTCTGGAGCGGCTTGCTAAGCGAACGTTTCCCGACCCACTGCGCACCGATGATGGGCAGCAACGTATTCTGGTTCGGGCAGCCGATTTTGAGGCTTACAGCCGGCTGGCTTTCGATCTGATCCGAATCAATGCCAAAGGAAACCACGCGGTAATTCTGCGGTTGCTGCGGGCGCTGGCGCTGGTCAGCAACCACACGCGCTCCGATAACCGCAAACCCACCATTCGGAAGCAGGTTTACCTGCTTATGGACTACGCCGATCAGACGCTGGCAACCGACTATGAGAAGCAACTGGTGCGGAACTTGTATAATGAATTAAAGGAAACCTGGCTCTGATTCGGCCACGGGTCAACCAGCAACAGTATGCAAAAACCGCTGTGGTAAGTCACTTCCAGGCATCTCTAACCAAATTCTAAGGTTTCATTAAGCCCTGACTAACGTTTTCGGAGTTTATTAAGGAAACTGGCAATCAGGCCTGGTTATCAGATTATAGATAACCAGGATATAGGCTACATACTCAAAAATATTAACCTCAATACAACAATGGCTACCGATCAAGAAGAAAAGACAACGACCATTGGCGGTTACAAACTCAATCTGAGTCCAATGGTTGTGCTGTATGGCGTTATTATCCTTTTTCTGGGTATTGGCGTAGGGTATCTGCTCTATCGCAACTGGAAAATTGGCGAAGAATTTGAGAATGAGCGAACTACGCTCCGGACGACCGTACAACAGAATCAGCTTGCCAACGACAAACAGCAGCTCATGTTTAGCATGAAAACCTTTGGCTGGGCCGTTCGGAACTCCCTGTTGCAGAACAAGCCGGGCGAAATCAACGAGTACTTCAATACTCTGGTAAAGGACCGGGGCGTTCGGGAAGTGCTGCTGGTGGACCCAAAAGGCCGGGTGACCATCTCGACCAATAAGAAAAATCAGGGTGTCCAGTTCGCCGAACGGTTTCCGGCTTATCTGCTTCAGCAGGAAACGATCTACTTTGGCGATAAACGGCCGTATGAGCTTTCGGCGCCGATTACCGGGCCTAATCAGCGCTTAGGGACACTGGTTATGTTTTACAACCCCGCTTCGCTTTTACCCGCTTCGCCAACTAACCCGTAAAATCCTGCTGCCCATAAGGGGCTTCAATTCGACGTTATGAAGTTTCTGCTAACCTATCTACAGCCCCCACGGGTGAACGAGCCGCCCTTTACGTTCAACGACGGCGTGATTCTGTTCTGGCGCACAGTCAAGGATTTTGCCAAAGGCTTTGCCGAACGACTACCTTATCTTATTGTAGGTGTGGGGGTCTTCGTGCTGTTCTGGCTGCTGGGTAAACTTCTCAAGAGCGTCATCAACCGGGTGGCCGTTCGGAGCCACGCGATCGATGATATGCTGGCCAATCTGGTCAGCCGCATTGTTAGCACACTCGTCACGATTTTCGGCTTTCTGGCAGCCTGCGTAGTTATTTTCCCGTCGTTTAAGCCCGGCGATATCATTGCCGGTCTAGGGATTACGTCGGTTGCCATTGGCTTCGCCTTCAAGGATATTCTGCAGAATTTCTTTGCCGGATTGCTGATTCTGTGGCGTCGGCCATTCAAGGTGGGTGATCAGATTCGGGTGAAAGATTACGAAGGTACCGTCGAGGACATTAACATGCGCTCGACCCGCCTGAAAACCTACGACGGCGAACGGGCTATTCTGCCCAATGGAGACGTTTACACGAGCTCGATCCTGGTTCGGACAGCTTACGAAAAACGCCGGATGAAGTTTGTCGTGGGCATTGGCTACCCAGATTCCATTGAAGAAGCCCGGCAGGTAATTCACCGCGTACTGGATGGCATTGACGGGGTACTGCGCGACCCCGCTCCCTGGGTTTACGTATCGGAACTGGCCGGGTCGTCGGTTAACCTGACGGTTTATTTCTGGACCGAGTCGCACCAGGCTAACGTACTGAAAGTAAGCGATCAGGTTGTAACGGGTGTTAAACTGGCGCTCGACAAAGCCGGTATCGACATGCCGTATCCACATACGGTTGTGCTGCTGGAGAAGCAGCCCGATGGACCCGCCATCCTGTCGAGGCCCGCAGCGCTTAATCAAACACCAGTAAATAATTCGAACGGACAACCATCATGATCGATATCCTCAGTACTATACACGATTGGCTTTTCAAAGGGTGGGAGAGTATCTGGCGGGTACTGTTCGTGGGCGTGCTGGCCTATCTTGGACTGCTTATTTTTCTGCGAATTTCCGGCAAGCGCACGCTCTCGAAAATGAACGCTTTCGACCTGGTAGTGACTGTCGCTCTGGGCTCAACACTTTCAACGATTATTGTATCCCGGCAAACCGGTGTCGCCGATGGGTTGATGGCGATGGCCGTACTCATCGCGCTTCAGTATGGCGTAGCCTGGTTATCCGTGCGGTGGACCTGGTTCCGCCATCGGGTAAAAAGCGAGCCGACGCTACTGTTTCACCAGGGGGAATATCTCCGGATGTCGATGCGCCGGGAGCGCGTTACGGAAGATGAGGTGCTGTCGGCCATACGCAGTTCGGGGGGTGCCCGACCAGAAACAGTAACGGCTGTTGTTCTGGAAACGGATGGTTCATTTACCGTGATTCAGAGCAATGACTCAGCCAGGGCAACCAGCCTGCAGAACGTTCAGCGGTTAACAGCCGACGGGAGCCGTCAGGCCTGCTAATCTGAATTTGGTTATGGAACAAACGACTTCTTTTGCCCGGCGGGCTGCTACGGCGGCTTTTATTAGTTTGCTGATAGCAACCCTGTTTCTGCTGATCGGCTACGCAGCCAGTTTTTTCTTTCTGGTATTCGGTGGTATTACCTTCGCGGTAGTCATCAGTGGATTAAGTCATTTTGTCAGCCAGAAAACGTCCCTGTCCTATGGTCTCTCGGTCGGGCTGGTCGTCCTGTTACTCGTAGCACTCATTGGCGGTACGATCTGGGCACTGGCACCAACCGTCAGCCAGCAGGTCGACCAGCTTGCCCAGTCGCTGCCGCAATCGGTCAGCCGGCTCAAAACAACCCTTGGCCAGTCTGAATGGGGGCAGCGGGTGCTGGACGGTATCCCGGAGCAGCCGGGTCAGTTACTATCGTCGGGCGGGCCGGGCAAAGGTGTGCTGTCGCAGGTTACGGGCATGGTGTCGAGTACGCTTGGCGGACTGGTCAATATACTGATTGTGCTCATCACCGGCATCTATCTGGCTTCGAATCCCGGCGCTTATCGCAAGGGCTTCACGCGCCTGTTTAATCCATCCTACCGCGACCGGCTGCTGGGCGTAATGGACCAGTGTTACGATACGCTTAAAAACTGGTTTATCAGCCGCTCTATCACCATGGTCGTTGTCGGTGTCGTGACCGGAATCGGCCTGGCCCTGCTGGGCGTTCCCTTTGCTATTGTGCTGGGGATTCTTGCCGGAGTTCTGAACTTTATTCCTAATCTCGGCCCTTATATCGCCCTCGCTCCAGCTCTGCTGGTGGCGTTTCCACAGGGGCTCAACCAGGTTCTTTACGTCTTTATTCTTTATATGGGTGTGCAGTCGCTGGAAGGCTACGTGCTGACGCCCCTGCTCGACAAGCGGTTCGTGTCGATGCCGCCCGCGCTGCTTTTGTTTGGTCAGGTACTGCTGGGGATTCTGGTGGGGCTAGTTGGTGTGCTGTTTGCATCGCCGTTGATTGCCGTATTACTTGTCATTGTCGATGAGTTGTACGTAAAGGATCGGCTCGAAAAGCAAAAGGGTGGTAATAGCTCATCCAGTTAGTCTGGCGAGTTTCTAAGGTAATTTTAAGCTTACCTTAAGGCCTTTCTAAATCGGGAGCGCCAAGTTTGCCACTGTATTTACAACATAAACTCAACAAATATGAAAACGCGATTTTTTATTGCCGCAGCCCTGCTGCTGTCGGTCAGCCTGACGCAGGCGCAGAACGTTACAGTCGATGCCGATAAAAAACTCAACACCGATTTCAGTAAGTATAAAACCTATACCTGGGCTTCGCAGGTAGACAACCAGCTCGATCCCGGTCTATATTTTCTGAATGATTTAGCGCTCAAAAAACGAATTCGGGATGCCGTAGCATTCGCTCTGGACGGGCGGGGCTATAAGTTCACCCGACAGTCGCCCGATCTGCTGGTTAACTTCCGGGTCTTCGATAAGGCCGCCACGGTTAAAGGCTATACCGGCTACGGTAGCACGTACTTCGGTTCCAATGAAGTGCGCGATCCGGAAGACGTAACGACCTTCGATATCAAACCCGGCTCAATTGTTGTCAATCTGGTGGACGTAAAGACCGGCCAGGTCGTATGGCGCGGATTGGCAACGGGCCTAACCAATACCAACGGATTTGACCGCGACGAAAACAAAATCAAACAGGCCGTTAACCTGATTTTCGAACAGTATTCGTTCCGGGCGGATAAACTTTAAACTGTGAGTGAAAGACAAAACGGCGGCTTCAGCGATTCAGCTAAGCCGCCGTTTTTGTTTTATACGAGGTCCGGATGCGGGCGGCCTTACGTAGTTCTAACGGCCTGCTCTTAACAGGCAATCGCATTCGGTTCGTCAAACATTCGTTCCGTTTTTTTGTCTTCTTTATAGGCAACGTTATTGGGCCAATGGCCTGATAATAAATCTGGTGAACAGTCCATTCGTTTTTGATAGCAAACCCTCCCATTATGACTCAGCAGACTTCCTCGCTCGACGAACTTAGTATTAATACCATCCGGCTTTTATCCGTTGATGCCGTGCAGAAAGCCAATTCGGGGCATCCAGGTCTACCCCTGGGCGCGGCCCCGATGGCATATGTGCTCTGGTCGCGCTTTTTGCGGTTCAACCCACAGGACCCGCACTGGCCCAACCGCGATCGGTTTGTGTTATCGGCCGGGCATGGTTCGGCCCTGCTGTATAGCATGCTGCACCTGTACGGATACGATCTTTCACTGGAGGATCTGAAACAGTTCCGGCAGACTCATTCCAAAACACCCGGCCACCCCGAGTCGAACCTGACGGCGGGCGTTGAAGTAACGACCGGCCCGCTGGGGCAGGGATTTGCCAACGGCGTCGGTATGGCCATGGCCGAAGCGTTTCTGGCGGCTAATTATAACCGCGAGGGCCACACCATCATGGACCACTACACCTATTCTATCGTGAGCGATGGCGACCTGATGGAGGGGATTGCCTCCGAAGCGGCTTCACTGGCGGGACACCTTAAGCTGGGAAAGCTCATTTATCTCTACGACGATAACCTGATCTCGCTCGACGGCCCTACCAATCTGGCCTTTACCGAAGACCGGATGGCCCGCTTCGACGCCTATGGCTGGCATACGCAGCACGTAGCCGACGGAAATGATCTGGATGCTATCGAAGCCGCTATCCGGGCGGCACAGGATGAGAAAGAACGTCCGTCGATCATTGCCGTCAGAACCATTATCGGCTACGGGAGTCCCCTGGAAGGCACTAGTAAAGTTCACGGGAGTCCGCTGGGGGAGGAGAACGTACGGAAGGTAAAGGAGTTTTTCGGGTTCGATCCCAATCAGTCGTTTGTCGTGCCCAACGAAGTGCGGGACTACCTGCGTCAGCCGGGGCAGCGGGGCGCCGACCTGCAGGCCGTCTGGCAAAAGCGGTTTGACGCCTATAAAAGCCAATTTGCGGCCGAGGCTAAGCAGTTTGAACTGTCTTTTGCCGGTAAACTGCCCGATGGCTGGGATGCCGATCTGCCCCGGTTTACGCCCGCCGACAAAGACATGGCGACCCGGCAGGCATCGGGTAAGGCGCTGGAAGCCTTGAAAAAGAAAGTTCCGTTTCTGTTTGGTGGCTCTGCCGATCTGGCTTCGTCCAACGAAATGCCCACCAAAGGCGACGTAAGTTTCCAGCCCGGTCAGTACGAAAATTCCAATATCTGGTTCGGCGTTCGCGAACACGCCATGGGCGCGGCTCTGAATGGGATGTCGCAGCATGGTGGTGTGCATCCCTACGGCGGCACTTTCCTGAACTTCTCCGATTATATGCGGGGCGCTATCCGCCTGACGGCCCTGTCCGAATCAAAAGCTACGTTTGTATTTACCCACGACAGCATCGGGCTGGGTGAGGACGGTCCAACGCACCAGCCGGTGGAGCAGGTGGTCTCGCTCCGAACAATCCCGAATATCGTGGTGATCCGGCCCGCCGACGCCAACGAAACGGTGGAAGCCTGGCGCGTGGCCATGACCCAGCCTAAAACGCCCGTCGTGCTGATTCTAAGCCGCCAGAAACTGCCCGTGCTGGACCAGACGAAATACGGTTCGGCGCGTGGGGTCGAGCGGGGGGCTTACATCCTCAGCGAAGCCGAAGGAACTCCGCAACTTATTCTGATCGGTACTGGCTCGGAGGTGTCGCTGGTGCTCAATGCGCAGGAAGAACTCAAAAAGCAGGGGATTCAGGCGCGGGTGGTCAGTATGCCGTCCTGGGAGCTGTTTGAGAAACAGGACCAGGCGTATCACCACGAAGTGCTGCCGCCCACCATTCGTAAGCGGCTGGCCGTTGAAGCTGGCTCTCCTATTGGCTGGTATAAGTACGTCACCGACGAAGGGACTACGGTGAGCATGAACCGCTTTGGCCTGTCGGGGCCAGCCGATGAGGTGATGGCTTATTTCGGCTTTACGGTCGAGAATGTCGTTTCCACCGCCAAAGCGGTGCTGGAAGGCAGACCCGAAGGAATCGAGAAAAAAGAGGTGCTGTCGTAAAACCAGCATTATCCGTAATCCACTACGGATTACTCAGTAAGTAACTCATTAAACGACTCAATCATGGAAACGAACAACGTAAAGAAGATTCACGAATTTGATCAGAGCATCTGGCTGGACTTCATTGATCGCAAGATTATGGACAGTGGCGAGCTGCAGAAACTCATTGACGAGGACGGTGTCCGGGGGCTTACGTCAAATCCGGCGATTTTCGAAAAAGCCATCAGCAGCGGTTCCGAATATGACGAGGACATTAAGCGGCTCGCTCAGGAAGGGAAAAGCAACGAGGACATTTTCTATGGCCTGGCCGTCGCCGACATTCAGCGGGCCGCCGACTTATTCAAGCCGGTATATGAAGAAGAGGTTCGGGGTGCCGATGGATACGTAAGCCTGGAAGTGTCGCCCCATCTGGCGCAGGATATGGAGGGCACGCTCCGCCAGGCACGTGCCCTCTGGAAAGCCGTTGGACGGGACAATGTTATGATTAAGATTCCCGGTACGGCCGAGTGCCTGCCCGCCATCCGTCAGTGCATCAGCGACGGCATCAACATCAACGTTACGCTGCTGTTTGGGCTGGAACGGTACGAAGCCGTAATTGATGCCTATATATCGGGACTGGAAGAGCGGGACAGGGCCGGGCAACCCATTGACCACATTGCGTCAGTAGCCAGCTTCTTTCTCAGCCGTATCGACGTGCTGATCGACCCAATGCTGGATGAAAAAGGACTGGGTGACCTGAAAGGTGAAGTTGCCATTGCGTCGGCCAAAAAAGCGTATGAAATCTATAAGCGCGAATTCAGCAGCGACCGGTTCAAGCCCCTGGCGGCCAAGGGTGCCAACCCCCAGCGGCTGCTCTGGGCCAGCACGAGCAGTAAGGACCCGGCCTTCTCGGATGTGAAATACGTAGAGGCCCTGATTGGTCCTAAAACGGTGAACACTATCCCGATGGAAACTCTCGAAGCTTTCCGCGACCACGGCCAGGCCGATTTTCGACTGGAAACGGATATGGATCTGGCTACGCAGACTCTGAACCGAATCGAGCAGGCCGGGATTGATCTGAACGACATCAGCCAGCAGCTTGAAGAGGAAGGCATCGAGAAGTTCAATAAACCTTACGACAAACTGCTGGAGGCAATTAATACCCAGAAAGAAAAATCACTGGCCTCGGCTTAGAAAGAACTGTTCGGCACTGGCCGGACGATCGTTCCGCCGGAAGGCGGTTAGTTACCGATTTTTACCATTCATTCAATGCAGGCACTGGCAAAACCCTCACGGTTTCTGTTTTTTCTGATTCTGCTGTTTGGTGGCTTGTATTTTGCCCGGACAGTTCTGGTTCCCGTTATAATTGGAGGCCTGCTGGCTATGCTGTTTCTGCCCCTGAGCAACCGATTAGAGAAAAAAGGTGTAAGTCGGGCATGGGCCGCTTTTCTTTGTATCGTTTGCTTGCTGGCTCTAATCGCCGGAATTGGCGGGCTGCTGGCCTGGCAATCGTCGGAGCTTACCCGCGATCTATCGGGGGTGGAAGATCGAATTTCTGAGTGGGTCGGTCAGCTAAAGGAGTTCATCCGGCACACAGTCGGTATTGAGCCGCAACAGCAGCAGAAGCTTATCCAGCAGCAACAGGCTTCGGGTGGGGGACAGGTTTCCAGGATCGTGATGGCTATTCTGGACTCTCTGTTGGCCGTTGCGGTTGACACCGTCCTGGTTCTGGTTTATCTGTTCCTGCTTCTATATTTCCGCAACCACCTGCGGAGCTTCGTACTCCAGATGGTTTCGACGGATAAACAGCCGGAAACCCGCAAGATTCTTCAGGAAAGCAGCGAGGTGGCTCAGCAGTATCTGGCTGGCCTTGCCGCAATGATTACGGCTCTGTGGGTCCTGTATGGGATTGGCTTCAGTATCGTCGGCGTTAAGCACGCCATCTTTCTGGCGATTCTGTGCGGTCTGCTTGAAATGATTCCGTTTATCGGCAACCTCACCGGCACCGCGCTCGCCATTCTGGTAACGATGGCGCAGGGAGGAGACACTAACACCATTCTGGGTATCCTGGTCGTTTACGGGGTTGTGCAGTTTACGCAGACGTACATTATCGAACCACTGGTAGTCGGGAATGAGGTAAGTATCAATCCGCTGTTCACCATCCTGGTGATCGTGGTTGGCGAAGCGGTCTGGGGCATACCGGGTATGATCCTGGCGCTGCCTATGCTGGGTATCATCAAGGTCATCTGCGACCACGTAGAACCGTTAAGGCCCTACGGGTTTCTGATCGGTAAAGTCGGCTCTGAAAACGAAACCAGTCTGGGCAAGAAACTCAAACAAATACTCCATATCGGGTAAGGCTTACGTATCGTGGCGGTTAATTCACAGTAATTGACCGCCACGATACGTACAGGGTTATTTAACCACCGGGAACGCCACAATCCGCAGCTTGGTGCAGCCGTACGGAATGAGCGTCAAGGAGTCGGTCTTATCGCTTACCTCACCTTTGTAGTACCCGTCGCGGGCTGATACGGGCTGGCGGGCAACGCCATCTACCAGCTGCCAGTTCGGAATTTGTCGGCCGGTAGTCCGGATTTCGATGGGCGCACTGGCTTCATTCCAGACAAAAGGAGCCGGAAACGGTTTCTCTACAACCTGCGTGTTCTGCACAGGGTCTTTCACCACCGACTGAAGCAATCCGTAGTTCCAGGGGCTTTCGGGCCGGTACTCGTAATACGTACCTTCTTTAGGTTCTTCTTTTTTGTCCACCTTCGCGGCAACCTTAAGCGCATACACCAGCGGTCCGCGCTCAACAGTGCGGGAATTGCGGCCCCAGTTGCTGGTCGTTACCTGCATCGGCAGTTGCAGCGTAATCTGATCGCCGGGTTTCCAGACCTGCATCAGCCGGATCACCTGCCCGCCCTTGTCGCTGCGTAGTTTCTGACCATTGACCAGCACCGTGGCCTCGCGGCACCAGCCCGGAATCCTGAGCTCCAGCGGAAACGAAACCGGTTTAGCAGCCGAGATGGCGAAGTTGATCTGGTCGGCAAACGGGTAATTGGTCGTTTCCTGAATGGTAACCATTGTGCCACCGCTTGCCGGAAACGTAACGGTGCTGGGTGCGTATGCCAGAGCCGCCACGCCTTGTTCGGGCGTGGCATACCAGAGGTGCGTGGCAAACTTGGTCCAGCCCTGGTGCATGTTTACGGTACAACACGTATAACCCGCATACGGCCCGAACACGTTGTTCATGCCCCGGTCGAAGGGCAGCGAAAAATCAAACACGCCCCGCGATACCTGCACCTGATTGGCCATCTGGAAGTATTGCCGACTGTTGTAATCGTCGGTTGTCTGGGTGGGCAGGGCGTTGAAGGTCATACGCTCCAGTGCATCCATATACATTGGGTCGCCAGTGATGCTGATGGCCTGTTCGAGCGAAAACATCGTTTCGACGAGCGCACACAGCTCTACGCCCTGCGTGGGGTCGTTGCCGTGCAGGTCTTCGTCGCCCGAAAACATGCCGTGCGGCAAACCGTGCAGCGTCATCATGTCGGTCCAGCCGGTTTTGAAAGCCGCCAGCAGCTGCGGGGCTTTTTTGCCCTGATAATAGACAACCGGCAGTTTCAGACCCATGCCTACGTTGACGGCGTGCCGGTCCATCCAGGCCGTGTCGTTTTGCTGGGCGGCTGCCGCCATCACCCAGTTACGTCCCCCGAAGTATTGCGTCCAGGGTGTCGTCTGTTTGTTCAGTAGGTCGCCCAGTTCCAGCAGAAATTTGTCGCCGGTCAGGTTGTAGAGCCAGTAAACTGTCAGCAGGTTGTCGCCACCGCGCGCCGTGGACCACTCGGTGAATTTGCCCAGCGGAGTTTTCGCCAGGTTGTTGTACTGATACTGAAAATACTTGGTCATGAACGGAATTACCCGTTTGTCGCCGGTAGCCTGGTAATACTGCTGCATGACCTTGAGCATGACCATGCGGGGCCACCAGTCTTCGCCCTGCTCACCCGACGTAACGGGCTTACCGGTCTCGCGTTCGTATTTTGATAAAGGACCAAAATAGCCCGACGGCCGCTGGTTGTTGAGCGACCAGTTGACGTAACGCAGAACCTTTTCCTGCAGGGGTTTATCGTCCAGCAGATAGGCCAGTGGCAGGGCGCCGTCGAGCCAGTAGGGCGTTTCTTCCCAGTTGTCGCCCTTGCCGCCGAGCCAGCCGTTGTCGTTTTTCAGCTTTGGATAATACTCGTCCAGGTGGCCCGTCGTGCCCTGGTTCATAATCAGGAACTGATCGCGCAGCCACCCCTGGGGTTTGATGGAGCCGAGGGGCATTTCCATGTATTTTTGCGGAGCCAGCGGGGCACGATTCGCCAGCGGAGCCGTCGGCTGAGCCAGGGCAGCCGCTGACAATAACGTAACAGCTATCAGCGAAAACGAACAAATACGCATACGGTTCAGAGGTATCTGACTATTACAGAGAATCTCAGACTTAACGCCCACTCAGGTTAACGCTTTGCCGCCAGTCGTCTTTCCAGCATTTTGATGAAGTAGCCACCCACGACCGACCGGGCCTGAAAACCAACCTGTTTGGCGTTGGTTGTTTCGTGCCAGTCTGTAAGCGGCACCCGCGACGGCGTTTCGTTGGCGAATTTCCAGATGGGCGTAATAAATGCCTGAAAGTCCTTGTCTGAATCAGTAAGCGTGGCTGTCCACATAATCCAGTCTGATTTAGTGTATGTCCGGCGGCTGTCGAGCGGCAGGCCATAGGGGTTCTGGTGGTTCAGGTAAAAGGCCACTTCTTTCTTCGCCACTTCGTCTGGGAAGATGTTCAGATCCAGGAGCTTGTCCCACACAATATTGTATTTCTGACTCCAGCTGCCGGGTGTTTTATCGAAGGTGAGGGCGTAATGGTCGCCTTCGCTGTCCATCTGCATCCACCGGCGGGCCATATCGCGGGCCAGCGTCAGGTGTTCATCGGCAGTTTTCTGATCGCCCAGCATCCGGGCCATTTTACCGTAACAGGCAATACCGACAATGGCCTTCGCCGACAGGTTGGCGTTGCGGGCCAGGTGCCCGGCAAAATCGTCGGTGCAGAGCTGATTGGCGGGGTCGAAGCCATCGCGCTTGAGGAAACCCACCCACTTGGTCAGTGTTGGCCAGTGCTGGCGGGCAAAGTCGGGCTTGCCGTCCATCTGCACGGCTGCCGCCGTCAGAATCATCATGTTACCGGCTTCTTCAACCGGCATATCTTCGCCATAGGTTTGCCCGTTCGCCAGCGGATAGGTGCCAACGTCATGGGCCGGGAAGTCCTTCTTCCACTGACCCGACTCGCTGTACTCGAAAATGAAGCGCATCAGCCCTTTGGCCAGCTCATTATTATAGACCAGAAACAGCGGGGCCGAAGGGTACGTAACGTCGACGGTGCCGATGGAGCCGTTGGAAAAATTCTCTTTTGAGAAAAACAGCACCTCACCTTTCGGGCTGGCTACAATCTTGTGAGCCGCGATAGCCTGGCGATAGGCTAAAACACACAGGTCGGCATAGGCTTTACCCCCGGCTCTCTCGGCTTCGGCCCGAAGCTGGGTGTCGAAAGTTGAGCTTTTCTGCCGCAGCCGGGCGTAGTCTTTTTCGGCTGTCTGCAACAGGGCCGGTAAGGTCGTTTTTTCGTCCCGTCGCCACCAGGGGCGTAGATTCTGGCCAAAATACTGGACCGAGTAGAGATCATCGTAAGCCAGCATGAGGTGTCGCTGAACGGGCGTGGTCCCGACCGAACCCATGGGCAGGCTCACGGCCAGTCCGTTTTCCTGCGCCGTTCCGGTAGCCTGTTGGCCAGCGGGGAGTGTTCCCTTGTTCATGAAAGCCGTTTTAAGAGTTGTCAGCGAACCCGGCGTTAACTGAGCGTTGGCCTGCTCCGGTACGGCCAGATAGGCATAGCCCCAGTCGATACGAACGTTATCGCCTTTTTTCTGCAATACCGGCTGTTGCTGGGTTCCTACCTTCAGCCAGCGTAACCCCGTCGTACTGCCGGCGTCGGCGATAACTTCCTGTCCGGCGGTGTTGGTCGCCAGAGTCGCCGATTCGCCAAAAAAGAGCTGAACTGAATGGGACTTTCCGTCGCGCGAACGGGCGTCGAACGTAACGTAGGTGACGGGTCGGGCAGCTACTTCCAGTTCATCCAGCAGCAGGGGCGAGAGAAAATTAACGCGCAGATCCACCGGACCAGCCATAAAGGTGTAATCGGTCTGCGTGGCCGATACGGTTACGCCCGTCTGGGTCGCCGTAGCGACTGCCGACGAGGTAATCGGATTCACAATCCCCACATCGACGAACGAACCACCCCGCGGACTGACGCAGTGCACGGCCAGCACGTTCCGGCCAGTGCGCAGGGCTTTCTGCCCTTCGGTCGACAGCGGCAGATAGATATATTCGTTGATGTAGCCGGGTTTGTTCAGAATCTGCGTACCATTCAGGTAGACCGTGATATCGTCGTCGTGGTTGAGCGCCAGCAGCAGCTTTGCCGGGTCCGTTTTACCATCGTAGGTGAATTCGCGCCGGACATAAATGCCGTCCTTATCGGTGTTGCTGTTGCGCCAGGCCGTGCGAGCTTCGGGCGTATCGCCGAATGGCCCCGGTGCGGATTGCCAGCCCTGCGCGTTGAAATCAGGTTGCTCCCAGCCCGCATCGGGTTTGGTGAGCGTGTACTGAGCCGTATACGCTTGCGACTCGCCAGTGGAGAGGATAGGCGCATAGGTCGTTGGCGGGGCGCCCAGAAACTGATACGCCTTTCCATCGACGCGCACAACGCCTTCCAGCGACTGCGGCTTACCAGTCCAGTGGCGGGTGGGGCTATCGGTGAGTTTGTCGGTCGTACTCCATACGCTGAAATACGGGTCGTGCGTAATGAGTGGATAAGCCGGTGGACGTAACGTCTGCGCCTGCGCCGTAGCCAGCGCCAGAGCAGTTAACAGGAGAGAAAAGCGAACAGCGGATGATTTGAACATTGAAACGTTGGTTAGGCGGCAATCGAATGGTCTCCAGCTTATAAAAACAATATTGGCCTGCCTCTACTGATAGCGGGTTAATAGGTGCTGATTCTTACTGTAAAAGCAATGAAAAAGCCGCCATCTGACAAAGCAGTAGCGGCTTTTTCATTGCCCTGCGTAGGACGCTTTTGGGTTGTTAGCCCGTTACGACTCAGGCCAGAACCTTCGTCAGATTCTGATAGCTGGTCTGGATACTATCGACGCCGGGGGCCATATCCTGCTCGACGAAAATGTATTTCAGCCCCGCCAGTTTAGCCGCCGTGAAAATGCGTTTAAAATCAACCACGCCATTGCCTACTTCCGTAATGGTTTTCAGGTCCGACTTGATGTCCTTGATATGCCAGAGCGGGAAACGGCCCGGCTGCCCCTTGAACAGTTCGACCGGGTCTTTACCGGCCTTTGTGGCCCAGGCCAGATCCAGTTCCATCTTAACGAGGTCTTTATCGGTCTGCGACAGGATCAACTCGTAAGGGGTTTTACCGCCCTCGACCGGGTCAAACTCCGTGGCGTGGTTATGGTAGGCAAAGCCGATGCCTGCTTTCTTGGCTGCTTCGCCCGTTTTCTGAAACACTTCAATGGATTTATTGATCTCATCTACCGTGCTTACGGGTGTACTGGAACAAACCAGGTAAGACAGCCCGCCCTCGGTTGCTTCGTCAACCAGTTGCTGGTAATTATCACGCAGATTGAGCATCGGCGGCATGTTTGCTGGCATTGGGTTGGCCGGTTGCGTTGCGGCTGTACTGGCAGCGGGCGCGGGCCGGGGCCGACGGGGAGCACCTCCGGCATGGTGGGCCCGCCACTTCATTCCTAAATCTTCAACTACCTTCTTAAACTCTTTGGCGCTATAGCCGTAATAGCCCCCGCGCGTGTTAAAGGCCGATTCAACTTCTTTGTAGCCAGCAGCTGCAATCTGCTTCAAAGTGCCCTGCGGGTCTTCGTTCATCGACCGGAACAACGTATAGAGTTGAATACCCACGGGGCGCAAAGCCGCTGGACTAAACAGGTACTCAGCTTGGGTTAATCGGGGAAGTATTATGCCGCCTAGAGTCAGCGCTCCGGCGTTTTTCAGGAAATCTCTGCGGTTCTTCATGGTCATATTAAGAAAATAAACATGCCGATCCTGCGGGCCATCCAACTGGCAGCAGGCTTCGGATACGTAAAGACATACAAGCGAGTAATCATACCCATTGTGGCTGTAATTCCGGGCACAGCTGGTGTAGGGTCCTGTAGGGTCAGAAAAATTTCAGTGGCTACGCGGACGCCGGAAATGATCAGCCGTCAACATGGACCAGTGAATCGGGTAAGCAGATACGGAATTCCGTTCCTTCGCCTTCCTGACTCGTTACGGTTAGCGACCCACCGTGGCCTTTGGTGATGATATCGTAGCTAAGCGAAAGCCCCAGCCCCGTGCCTTCGCCTGTTGGCTTTGTTGTGAAGAAAGGCTGAAAGATTTTCTGTTTTACGCTCTCCGGTATGCCCATACCGTTGTCGCTCACCCGAATCTCAACAGTTCCCTCGGCGCGGCTGGTGCTGACCTGTAATTGGGGTTTATACGAAGAACTGCTTTGCTGTTGCCGCTGCTGCACCGCGTAGAAGGCATTACTGTATAGGTTCAGCAGCACACGCCCCAGATCCTGAGGAATGGCTTCAACCAATCCCAGGTGCGCATCGAAGTGCGTAGTCAACTGGCAGTTAAAGGATTTGTCTTTGGCCCGCAGTCCATGATAAGCTAGACGCAGATACTCATCGACCAGCGCGTTGAGATCGGTGGGGTGACTCTCTCCGACGGAGGCACGCGAGTGTTCGAGCATACTCCTGACGATAGAGGAGGCCCTCTGGCTGTGATGGACGATTTTGTGCAGGTTTTCCCTGACGTCAGTCAGCAACTCGGTTTCCAGATCGGAGTCGCGTTCGGCTTTTTGCTGCTCGTCGGCCAGTTCTTCGAGCAGTTCCGTGCAGACCTCCGAAAAGTTATGCACGAAATTCAGCGGGTTCTGAATTTCGTGCGCAATCCCGGCGGTGAGTTCGCCAAGAGAAGCCATTTTTTCTTTCTGCATGAGCTGCTCCTGAGTGGCCTTCAGTCGTTGCGTAGACTGCTCCAGCTCTTCAGCTTTCCGTTGTAGCAGGACGGTGCACCGGGCCACTAACTGCTCCAGTTCCTGATTTTTTACCTTCAACGCTTCAATGCGAAACGTTTCATCGTTAGCCTGCCTGGTCAGCGGGACTGACATGTGCCAATGGATGAGTACCCATTTCGTTTTAACTTTTTCAAAAACAGCTGTTTGCCGAACGTAGATAAGGTGCGAATTTTTTTCTACCGGAACGCTAACCTCTATATCGCCCGACACAATCCCCGTCGTGCTGGTCTGGCGGGTGGTTATGTTTAAAAGTTTGTAAGCAAGAACCTGGGGAAATTGCTGCTCTCGTTTAAACAGATCAAGGGCTTCATCGCGGCTGTAAATGAACTCATGGCGGCCGGTTCCGATGGCTGTCACATCAGGGGCAATGACTTCGGCCATAGCCAGCATTGACTGATCGCTTTTTTCCGCCCACAGGTTAAGAAAGTGGCGAAAGCAATCAATCAGTTCTGAATCATATGGCGGCTCGTTGGACATAGCGAAAGCAGAACGCGTTGCGTTAAGGCAGGTGAGGCCTCATCGAGCTGTCGAAAACAAGCTGTACGTACCAAGCAGCCAGTCCGGAATGGTCTGCAGGTGGGTTTTACCGGCGCTCGTAAAGAGCTGTACGGTGCTGCCCGCGCCCCGTGTCGCCATGGCGTTATAGCAATTCTTCGAGTTCAGGTAATAGACCTGCGGATCGGCGTCGCCGTGATAGAGTTGCAGAGTTGTCAGGGGTCTCCAGTCGTAGATATCATTGTCGGCGACGGCCTTGAGAAAGGCTGTATCGGTGCCATCCAGAATACCGGCTTTGAATGAATCGGTCAGTACCTGATCGAAGCTGACATCAAGCGTAGCCAACTGTCGTTTGGTCTGAACCTCGGTTAAGTATGGTTCTTTAAAATAGTTGGATAAAGGTCTATTGAGTTTGTAAAGCTGGTCGTAAGTAAGCAGTACCCACAAAAACGCCCGGTTCCATTGCGCTACCCCCGCCGATTTCTGGGTCAGCAGGGCCTTCATAAAGCTGGTTTTATCGTAGGCACCCGCTCCGCAGGACACTGCCCGGAGGTTAAACTCGGTTGGTGTTTCTTCCTGTAATTTCTTGTACAGAGCCATTGTTGCGTAACCGCCTTCCGAATAGCCGGCCAGATACAGCCGGGAATCCCAGTTGATGGCAGAGTGGCTGTTAATGTATTCGCGCGATGCCCGGATCATATCCAGACCGGCCTGGGCCAGGCTCGCCCGGTGTTCGTAGGTATGCGGCAGGTTTTTAGAGGCTCCGTAACCGATATAATCCGGACAGGCCATGATATAGCCGATGGAGGCAAAAATCGTGGCGTACTGATAGGCTTCGCTGGCCGGGCCAAAGTTGGAGGGTGCTTCGGAGTCGTCGAAAATAGTGCCGTGCTGCTGGCTGATCATGGGAACCGCCGTGGTCGTGTTCGGCACCAGCAGCAGACCCGATGCCTGAACGGCGCTGCCATCCCAGTTAGTGGTGTTGTAAACCAGCTTAACCACCGATATGCCCTGACGCAACAAGGCCGCATAGACCGGACTGATTGCAGCGGCCTGCGTGGCCAGCTGCTCCCGGCTGAGTTCGGTCAGGGTAGTGCTGCTGACCAGGTATTGATCAGCCGCGGGTTTAGGGCTGTTGGTTCCGTTGGGATTACAGCCAACCAGGTAGATGGCTAAAAAGAAGATGAGGCTGAGCCAGCGTCCGGACTGGTGTATGCGTAAGCGTATCATGGCTGATTAAGAAGAAGCTGGTATGAATCTTTTTAAACTAGTTGCCCTGGACTTTCTGGATATGGGTCGCCAGTAAAACTGGCGACCCAAAAGAGGAAGGTTGACTCATAGCGCGGATAGAAACACAGCACCCGATTAACTAGAGCAGGCGTCTTCACCGATTAGGCTACGACCATTGCACTGCCTGGACAAAGGTGGCAGGAAAGCCCGGATTCAACTATGACTGATGTTACTGATACTATCAATTATGAGTAAAGGCCCCAAAAGCAGAGCTGGTCTTACCGCTTTACGTAGTCGGTGGGGGTTTGTTGATAAAACTCCCGGAAAACTTTGGTGAAATACGATGGGGATTCAAAGCCAACCATATAGGCTGTCTCGGAGGCATTGTGCCCTAACCGGAGCAGATCAATCGCTTTGCGGAGCCGGTACTGGCGAATAAGTTCGTTGGGCGGCAGATGCGTCAGATTATGCACTTTCAGGTAAAGAGTTTTACGGCTCATCGCCATCTGATCGGCCAGCCATTCAACGCTCAGCGTTGAGTCATCCAGTCGCTGCTCAACGAGTTGATACAAACGGCGCAGAAACTGATCCTGTACAGTCTCAGAAGTTTCCGTTGTATCTGGCTGCGCTAATTGCTGCCGATAATGATCGCGTAATTTCTGCTGGCGGCTCAGCAGGTTCCGCAGCCGCAGCCGCAGTTCGCCAACGTGAAACGGCTTGGTCAGATACTCGTCGGCCCCGTATTCGAGCCCTTTCAGCCTACTATCTGGTTCAAGACTGGCCGTCAGCAGCATGACCGGTATGTGATCCGTTGCCAGGTCGGTTCTTAGTCGATCAATGAGTGCGTATCCATCCATGCGGGGCATCATCAGATCGGATATTATCACGTCGGGTAATTCCTCCTTTGCCAGTATCCAGCCCTCATAACCATTGGCGGCCGCCCGAATCCGGTAGGAAGTGGCCAGCTCTGCCACGATAAACTCCCGAAGCTCTGCATTGTCTTCGACAACCAGCACCAGGGCGGCCTGGTCAGAACTTTTAGGATGGAACGAAGGCTCTATTCCCGTGGGGGTTGAAGGCGGGTCAACGACCAGGGTTGGGGCCGCTACGGGCTGGGCATCTACGTAACCGCTCACCAGTTGAACCGGAATCTCCAGCACAAACTCCGTACCGGATCGTTCGCCGGTGCTATCCGCCTGGCTTTCTACCCGAATGGTCCCGCCCAGCCGGCTGGTTAATTCCTTGACCAGCGCCAGCCCAATGCCCGTCCCTTCGTAGGCCCGCGCCCGGGCGTTGTCAATCTGGTAGAACCGGTCGAAAACGTGGACAATCTTGTCGGCTGGAATCCCAATGCCGGTATCCCGTACGATTAGCCGGACGCCCGTGGCCGTTTGCTGAAGACTGACGGTAATGCTTCCGGCGGGCGTAAACTTGATGGCGTTTGACAGGAGGTTATACAGTATCTTCTCCCATTTGCCCGCATCAAACAGGTAGTTGCCGGGAGACATATCCGTCTGAAAGGTCAGAGCCAGATTTTTAATGTCGGCCGAGGGGCGGAACAGATCGACAATCTGTCCGATGAACCCCGGTAAATCACCCACCTCATTGACCAGATCCATCTGCTGGGCTTCGAGCTTATTAATATCCAGCAACTGGTTGATGAGCCTGAGCAACTGGCGGGCGTTCCGTTGAACCAGCGTGAGGTGCTGCTGATAAGGTGTGGGCAGGTCGGGGGTTTCGAGCAGCTTATCAACCGGCGAAACAATCATGGTAAGCGGGGTACGTAGTTCGTGGGTGATGTTGGCGAAAAAGCGGGTTTTCATTTCATCCACGGCTTTCAGCTCGGCGGTTTCGCGCAGCTGATTCACGTAACGCCGGGTTTTTTCGATAGTAAGCTGGAGATCGTTGAAGTTGATGGGCTTAGTCAGGAAGTCGAAGGCACCCAGGTTCATGGCTGTCCGGATATTGTCCATATCGCCATAAGCCGTTACCATCACGGCACGGACCATCGGGTTAATGTCCGGCAGTTTGGCCAGCAGACTCAGACCGTCCATGCCCGGCATATTAATGTCGCTCAAAATGAGGTCAATATCGGGTTGCTGTTCGAGGGTGTTCAGGGCTTCAAGTCCGTCATGGACGAAGACAAACTCATACTCATTGGCGTTGATTTCGCGCCGAAACCGCTTACTGAACAGATCTTCCAGATCCGTTTCGTCGTCAACCAGGAGGATTTTTGTCTTCATTGCCCGCTGAAGGTACTTGGTGTGCCCTGAATCAGACAAAATTAAGGGAGTTCATATGCGAAGCAACCGCCCAATGCGCGTTTGCACGTAACCATCGGCCGGATTCGAGTAAGCGGTAGCAACTGAACAGGAAAAAACGTAGCACGGCTCAACTCATACGTGGCTCTGATCTGCGCTACGGTTCTTCCTGTTTGCCGGGAAACCTCCCACTAGAGGTTCGCCGGTTTGAAACGTGGTTGCGGATCAACAGTATCCGTCGGGTCTTCCAGAGGCTGATTTCCATCAATGCTTTCGTCAGGAACGCGGGGCAGTTTGTGATTGATAACCGGCACTTTGCGGACTATATGAACGTTGGGACCAGGTTTTGGCTTGATTACTTCGGGCTGATTGCAGGACACCAGGCCGTTGAGTGCGCTGAACAGGAAAAGGCCGACGACTAAGCGACTAACATGGGTGATTAAGAGGAGCGCTTTCATGGTGTTGACAGAGTAAAGGTTGAACTTCTGACTTGTCCGCTTTGGACAGATCAAAGGTCCTCCGATGCGCTCAGAAGGGCTGGCAGATTTGGGTTATATATTGTCAGCTTTGAGTAAGGGCTTTCTTTACGCCTGGCTGTCCTTCATTCGTCAGCCGTAAACCGATGTCTATCCGGTTGATTTGGGCTTTCATCCCTTTTCTTTTTCAGGTGCGCGAATGGGGAATAACCTTTGTCCTGTTCAAAGCAATCTCATGAAAACACACATCCTTCTTATCGCAACAAGTTTACTGACTGCTAATTTGCTTTCGCCCGCTAAAGCCCAGTTCCCGGTAATGGGGAGCTCCACCCAGGCAAAGGCACTGCCCGGCACGGCCGGTGACCAAAGTCCCAAGGGAAGCGGCAAAATCATTGGCTATGTAGTCGATTCGACGCAGACGAAGGCTGTTGAATTTGCCAGCATTGCCCTCTACAACAAAACCACGGGTAAAGCTGTGGACGGTACCGTTGCCGACGAGAAAGGGAAGTTTGCCTTGACCAAACTGGCGCCCGGTGAATACCGGGTTCTGGTCAGCTTCGTTGGCTATCGGAGCAAAACGATCGACAACCTCAACCTGACCAATGGCCAGACGGTGGATCTGGGCGTAATCAAGTTGCCTTCGAGCGTAAAAACCCTGGAGGAGGTAACCGTAACCGGTCAGGCAGCTATTATCGAAGAAAAAGTGGACCGGCTGGTTTATAACGCCGATAAAGACATTGCCGCCAAAGGGGGCGATGCAACGGACATTCTGCGGAAAGTGCCGCTGCTCACGGTCGATCTGGACGGGAACGTTTCGCTGCGGGGTAGCCAGAATATACGGGTGCTGATCAACAACAAGCCATCCACCATCGTGGCCAGCAGCGTTGCCGATGCCCTGAAGCAGATTCCGGCCGACCAGATCAAAACGGTGGAAGTCATCACCAGCCCCTCGGCCAAGTACGATGCCGAAGGGTCGGGCGGGATTATCAACATCATCACCAAAAAGAACAGCCTGCAGGGCCTGAACCTGAATGTCGATTCAGGCGTGGGTAACCGGGGCTCGATGCTGTCGCTGAATGGCAACTACCGGAAAGGCAAGACCGGCTTTACGCTGGGTGGTTTCGGCCGGGCCATGTACAACACCATTACCAAGACCAGCCTGGAGCAGACCAGCCAGGTGGATGGCGTAACAACCATGACGCGTCAGACCGGCGACGGCCACAGCTCGGGAATGTTCGGGCAGTATAACCTGGGCTTCGACTACGATCTGGCTAAAAATCAGAGCCTGACGGCGGGCGTACGGTATGGCGTTCGGAACATGATCAGCCAGCAGGACCTCGTCACGCGGTTGTTTACCAACGGTATGGCCGGTTCGGTGTCAAACCGGAACGTAGACGCCAAGAACCTGTCGGGTACGGTTGACGTAAACGTGGATTACCTGCATACCTTCAAGCCACAGCAGGAGTGGAGCATTTCGACGCTGTATAGCCGGAATGATCTGACCAACAACTTCGACGCCGATCTGCTGAACGGCTCCGACGTGCTGACGGGTCGCCAGCGTAACCTGAATAAAAACGTAAACCAGGAACTTACGCTGCAAACCGATTACCAGACGCCCATCAAGAAAAACCAGCTGATTGAGTTCGGCGGTAAAGCCATCTTCCGGCAGGTCAACAGCGACTACCGCTACCTGCAGGCTGGGCCTTCGGGAAATTTCGTAACCGAAAACAACAATACGCTCGGTGAACTTCTGTATCACCAGAACATCGCGGCTGGCTATACGTCCTATACCTACACAACCAAGCAGCGATATACACTGAAGGGTGGCCTGCGTTATGAACACACGTTTATCGACGCCAGCACCCGCGAAAGCGGTACCCTCGGCATCGGTAATTACGGTGTGCTGGTGCCCAGTGTGAATGCGTCGAAAACCATTAAGGGAACCACCGTAAAACTGGGGTATAACCGGCGGATTCAGCGGCCCGGCCTGCAGCAGCTGAACCCTAATTTCAACGCGGCCAACCCGCAGAACATCACCATCGGTAACCCGTCGCTGCGTCCGGAGTTGACGAACAACGTTGAACTGGGGCTGAGCAGAACCATCAAGAAAACGTTCATCAACGCAACCTTCTTCGGCCGGGTAACGAACAACGCCATCACGCAGGTTCGTCAACCGTCCGATACGCTGCCGGGGGCTATCGTCACTACGTATCAGAACATCGGTCGGCAACACGCCTACGGAACCAACATCTTTGCGAACGTAGCGGTAACCTCGAAGATTAACATTGGTCTGTTTCTGAATACCTTCTACACCAGTCTGACGGGTCAGGCTATGAGCGTCGATGGTATTTCGGAAACACTGACCAACACCGGCTTCAACGTCAGCGGAGGTTCGTTTGCATCGGCGCAGTTTAAGAATGGCTGGGGCGCGCAGGCCTTCGGCTTCATGCAGGGATCGCAGGTACAGTTGCAGGGACGGCAGGGTGGCTTTGGCTTCTACACCGTTGGGGTGAAGAAAGACTTCAGCAATAAGAAAGGCAGCATTGGGCTGGCGGCCGAAAACTTCCTCTCGAACCGGTTCAACATCCACACCGTCCTGAATTCAGCCCAATTCAGCCAGGTAAGCGATGTATATCTTTACAACCGGGGTATCCGCCTGACGTTTACCTACAAAATTGGCAAGATGACAATGGACGCTCCTCGTAAGAAAGCCCGCTCGGTTAACAACGATGATGTCAAGAGCGAGGGTGGCGGACAGACGCAGTCGGGTGGCGCTCCGGCGGGTGGCGGTCAGCCGCGACAGTAAACGCTGCACCCTCGGAAGGGCTGAAAAGCCGGTCCGGAAAAATGAGGTGACACCCGTTTGGTAATCCACTGTTTTTTAACTAACATAGCAAAAGAGTGCAAGTCGGTGTACTTTGCCTGATAAACCCAATGAATAGAATGAAAACGAACACATTTCTGGCCGCTGCACTGGCCGTTTTTACAACCATCGGCGCTTATGCGCAGTCAGTAGACGAAATTGTCGACAAGCACATTGCGGCCCTGGGCGGCATGGACAAACTCAAGAACGTTAAAACGCTGGTTACGGAGCGGTCGCTTTCCGTGCAGGGAATGGAAATTCCCAACAAAACCACTCTGGTTGTGGGTAAGTCCATGCGCTCGGAGTCGTCGGTCATGGGCAACTCGATGGTGCAGGTGGTTGACGGTTCGACGGGCTGGATGATTCGCCCCGCTATGATGGGCGGAACGGGCGATCCTGAAGACATGCCTGCCGATCAGATAAAGCAGCAGATTGGCCAGCTTGACCCGTTTGGCGCGCTGGTGAACTATAAGGACAAAGGCAGTAAAATTGACCTGGTTGGGAAAGAAAAAGTGGATGGCAAAGATGCCTACCACCTGAAAGTGACGACCAAAGAAGGCCAGGTAATCGATGAGTTTATTGATGCCAACACGTACCTGGTCAATAAAGTCAAAACATCGATGAACGGTCAGGAAGGGGAAATCGCCTTTTCGGATTACAAAGACACGGAGGGGGTTAAATTTGCCAACACCATGGAAATATCGAATCCCCAGATGGGCGGTATCGTCATGACCACCAACAAAATAACCGTCAACGGCCAGGTGGATGAATCGATCTTCAAAAAGCCAGCCAAATAACCAGTAGGTTACGGTCTGTTGTGCCAAAGCCGGTCTGTCAGGGTCGGCTTTGGTTGTTTTATAGGTTACCAGCTATTGATACAGCCCGTGGTTTTCGCCTGCCAGTTATGCAGCAGAGCAGCATAGAGTGTAGTTAGATGGCTGTCATCTTCGGCCGCTGCTGAGCCGACGTAACCCCAGCCCTGCGGAAACACCTCAAATCGGAACAGGAGGTCTTTAAGCCGGTTTTCGGTCCAGCCGCCAGTTACGCATTCAATAAAGACGTTGCCGTGTTGATCGACATACAGCACATGGGCGCTGGCCTCATCATGTCAGCCTGCTACGATTCGTTTAAAATCATTAATGCCCCGGCTTATCCACACACTTGGGGAGTTGGCGATTTTTAGGCAAATTTGCAGGCTTTCACCGGTCCCGTAGTTCAACGGATAGAATAGACGTTTCCTAAACGTTTGATATGGGTTCGATTCCCGTCGGGACCACACATCTCTCCCAAACAAAAGACCTCATACATGTGTATGAGGTCTTTTGTTTGGGAGTTCTCAAGTGATTACTACTAGCAATTTAGTGACAACCTCGTTGTGTGAGTTATCCCAGCCCTATTCCGATTAGCAACATCCCTGGGGCTCCTAGCAAAGATTGGCGAAGATGCCGTATTCTCTTCGAAGTAACTACCATACCGCTAAGCATACGTTCGGTACGATTAAAATATTAAACTAGTCGGGGAGAGATGATAAGAATAAGGTTGGAACATCATGGCACTCCAACCTTATTCTTTAGAATGTGTTTGGGAATTATCTTTTGCCATTCAAATGATCCGTTGCAATATAATCTGAATGTTGGCTAAGTACAGCCAGCAAACCGAAGATGATATCGTGTATTCATAATCTTTGACAATCCTTCGAAAGTGATTCGTCCAAGCAATGGTCCGTTCCACTACCCACCGTTTGGCTACGGGTACAAAGCCCAGAGTTGATTCAGGACGAGACGCTTTTTCAAAATCAAGGCTCCATCTAGCCAACTCTTGAGCGAAGACGCCATTATAAGATTGATCACCGTAGACTTTCTCCAAACGCTCTCCAACTAGCCATAGTAAGTCACTGACCATCGATACGGCTGAAGGGCCATCCGCTTGATTAGCAGAATGGACATCTGCTAGCCATAGACGCCCTTGGGTGTCAACGATGAGTTGCCTTTTTCGGCCATTCACTCGTTTATTCGCGTCGAGACCTCGGTTCTCCCAAATCATCGGAGCCAACTTAACACTTTGTGAATCAATACATACTGCAGATGGATATGCTTCTTTACCGACCCGCTTACGGTCAAGTTGATTTAAGGCCAGATTGATTCGACCAAAAGTACCATCCTGTTTCCAACGTCTAAAATAGTAATAGACGGTTTGCCAATTAGGCCACTCGGTAGGCAGATTGCGCCATTGGCATCCTGTGCGTAGCAGCCACAAAATACTGTTAACAATCTGTCGCAAATCATGAGTCCGCTGACGATCAAGTGGTAAAAAAGGAGAAATTGCATCCCACTGGGCGTCGGTCAGTGGCTTCCACTGTTTGGTCATTGCTTTGCATCTTGGTCGATACAAAAATGACTCGACGCTCAGCCTTTAACAATTCCCAAACAGCTTCTTATGAGTTTGCAATAAAACATTAAACTTTATTAGACTTATCAAAAAGCCTTTTATCTATATCTATTGTAAGCCTAAATACAAAATCAAAGTAGGACGAAGCATTTCTTATAGCAAAAAGCTCCATTTCTTCAGCTTGGAAAGCTGGAATGGCTTTGAAGTTGACTTTAAATAATTTCAATTCTACTGGCTTTGAAAAGTCCCCTTGGCATATACTCTTCTCGTCAGGAAGCGGCTTTAAAACTTCAGTTGGGTCTGCGTGCGAAAAACCATTGCGTATGAGTGTTCGAATATTATTGCTTAATACATCTCTTTCGGCTTCTGAAATTAGGCCCTCCTTTTTACACTTATCTATTGAATTAGCCAGCTTGAAATTACTATACTTATGGTTAGGCTCAGAAAACGTAGAGTGCCAATTCTCAATAGGTTCGGGTTCAATTCCTGCCTCGTTATAAATTAAAGCTATTTTCAAAGCGCGCTCTAACAACATATTGGTAAGCGTTATAGAAGCTCTATAAAATTGAAGTATAATGCATTTATTTATTTCGAATATTGGGCTCACTAATTCGTGAAGTACTAAAAAATTGCAGTCGAAGTATTTAGACTGCGCTTGGAAGTTTTTATTTAAACTCTCTATGAACACTTTTTCTAATGTTTCTTTTTTCATTACATTTTAAATCTTGCTGAAGGCTGGAGCAATAACCCCTGGCTTACGGCCAACCGAAAGTAGTTCGCACTAAATTACAGATTATATAAAGCGTTAACAACAAAAAAGACCGCCTATGAGAGCGGTCTTTTGGTTTATGAAAACGGGTTTTTACAACTCGTCACTGTATTCGGCTGACTCGGACAGGGGCACGTTTACCCAGTTGGGGTAAATCTGGTAGTGCTTCTCCTTGACGAGCGAGTAGAGCAACTCGCGCAGCTCCCCGACGTTCTCACCCGTTTCGGCGGATATGAACGCGACGTGATCGGCTTTTTTGGTCAGATACGTCTTCTTCAGATAGTCGAGCGCGGTTTGCTTCCGGATGGCAACCGGCACTTCAACCGCCTGCGTGGTAGCATCCTGGTCGAACTCGTCGTCCATCGGGTGCATGTCGGGGCCGCCCGTCCACTCGTCGCGCGGAACGAACTTGTCCATTTTGTTGAACACCAGCACAACTGGCTTGTCGGCCGCTTTGATGTCGGCAAGCGTCGTGTTGACTACCTCAATCTGCTCCTCAAACAGCGGATGCGATACGTCCACCACGTGTACGAGCACGTCGGCTTCCCTGACCTCATCGAGCGTCGATTTAAAGGCTTCGATTAAGGTCGTCGGCAGTTTCCGGATGAATCCAACCGTATCGGTAAGCAGAAACGGAATGTTGCCGAGTGTAACCTTGCGCACGGTCGAATCCACCGTAGCGAAGAGCTTGTTTTCGGCAAACACGTCGGTTTTGGCCATGGTGCGCATCAGCGTAGACTTCCCTACGTTGGTGTACCCCACTAAAGCGACCCGTACCAGCCGGTCGCGTTCCTTCCGGCGCGTAACGCTCTGCTTGTCAATTTTAGCCAGCTTCTCTTTCAGAAACGCAATCCGGTCTTTCACGATCCGGCGGTCGGTTTCGAGCTCTTTCTCACCCGGTCCGCGCATCCCCGCACCGCCTTTCTGGCGGCTCAGGTGGGTCCACATTCGGGTGAGTCGCGGGTACAGGTACTGGTATTGCGCCAGCTCAACCTGCACGCGCGCCTGCGCCGTCTGCGCCCGCATCGAGAAAATATTCAGGATGAGCAGGCTCCGGTCCAGCACTTTGATCTCCTTGAACTCGGCTTCGAGGTTACGGACCTGCGCCGGGGTCAGGTCGTCATCAAAAATGATGGTATCAACCGGGTTGGCGAGAATATAAGTCTGGATTTCCTCCAGCTTGCCTTTACCCACAAACGTGCGGGTGTCGGGTCGGTCGAGTTTCTGGGTAAACGACTGGACGGTCTTTACGCCCGACGTTTCGGCCAGAAACGCTAATTCATCTAGGTATTCTTTCGTTTGGTCGGCAGTTTGCTTCTGCGTAATCAGCGCGACCAGAACGGCGGTTTCGGGTTGTTTATGGGTGTCGATCATGTAGTCTTATTCGAGTGGTTAGACGGGGCTTTATGCGGGATTCCAATAAAGCCCCGTAGTGTATAACGGCCCTGTTTTGGTAAAAGTTTCGGTTAATCAGGGCCTGTTTTAACCGGCTTTGTCTAGACTTGAACAACCTTCCAGCGGCCCCGGCGAAAGGCCCAGATCGCGAACACCGCCAGCAGCGATTCACTGATGGCCACCGACCAGAAAACGCCCTGCGGTCCCCAGCCCAGCCCGTTGGCGAGCGTATAGGCCAGCGGAATTTCGATCAGCCAGAAGCAGACGATGTTGAGCAGGGTAGGCGTTCGGGTGTCGCCCGCGCCGTTGAGCGACTGCGTCAGGACCATGCCATAGGCAAAGAATACGTAACCCGCGCAGAACACCCGCAGACACTGCACCGCAATCTCCACCACCCGGATATTGCGATTAAACAGACCCACCACTTCCGCAGCGCCCAGGAAAAACACGATCCCAACGGCCACCAGGAACAGCATGTTGCAGAAGGCCGCCCGCCAGGCCGATGTTTCAGCACGTTCGGGCTGACCCGCCCCCAGATTCTGCCCAACCAGGGTAGCGGCAGCGTTGGCCATCCCCCAGGAAGGCAGGATCGTAAAGACGATAATCCGAATGGCAATGGTGTATCCGGCCACGGCATCGCTGCCGAAGGTGGACATGATCCGGGTAAGGAACACCCAGCTGGCCGATGAAATCAGGAACTGCCCCGTACCGCCGGCTGCCAGCCCCAGCAGGTTGCGGATAATGTCGGCATTCGGCGTTACGTCGGCCCGATGAATCTGCACGATACTGCCCGGACGCGTCAGGGCATACAACTGATATAGGACGCCTACCGTTCGGCCCGTCGTCGTCGCTACGGCCGACCCCAGCACGCCCAGTTCGGGAAAGGGGCCGAGGCCAAAGATCAGCACCGGACACAGAACAATGTTGATGCCATTGGCCAGCCACAGGGAGCGCATGGCCACCGACGCTTCGCCCGCGCCCCGCAAACAGCCGCTCAGCGTATGCAGCAGAACGATAGCGGGGGCGCTGGCAAAAATCATACGCGTAAAGTTGGCGCCGTTGGCAATGAGCTGTTCATCGCCCCCCATCAGCCGCAGAATGTCTTCGGCAAACAGAAAGCCCGGAACCCCCATGGCAATCGCCAGCGTAACGGACACCAGAATAACCTGCCCAACGGACCGACCGGCCTCGCGTGCGCTGTTCTCGCCAATACGTCGGGCGACCAGCGCCGTAGCGGCCGTACTCAGGCCAATGGCAATGGAGTACACCAGCGTCAGCACCGACTCGGTCAGGCCTACGGTGGCAACGGCTTCCGTCCCGATTTTAGCCACGAAAAAAACATCGACTACGGCGAACAGCGATTCCATGACCATCTCCAGGATCATGGGAACGGATAGCAGAAAAATGGCCCGGTTAATGCTGCCGGACGTAAAATTGGTTTCTGAACCGCGCAAAGCGTCCAGAAATAACCGGAAGTATCTGGTCATTGATGAAAACAAGTCAAGCCCCGGCTCAACAGCCAGCAGCGACAAACAGGATGTGAAAAATAGAAATGGCTCCCTAAAGAGGCAGCGGTAAGGAAATGAAGGAAGCCCCCCGTAGGGGCTTAGCAGGAGAGAATCATCGGCGTAGGCGAACCGTCGGGCGGACGCGTTTAAGCTGCCACAAAGCTACGATGCTGGATGCCAAAATAACAAGCTGTCTTGAGCGAACGGTCGTGTTGTCGTCAAAAAGCTGTATTTACGTAGCCTGGATTAGAATGAATTAAGGGCAGGAGCATAGGTTAGCTGTACAAACCCGGTTTCAAACGATTCGCTGTTGGTCAGCGAAAACTGAGTCTCCAGAGATGAATCAGCAAATAAGGGAATACCGCTGCCCAGGACAGTTGGAACCAGTGTCAGAATAATTTCATCGATCAGCCGGGCGTTCAGTAAAGCAGCGTTCAATTGCCCACCACCAACCAGCCAGATGGCCTTTCCTTCCTGATTCTTGAGCGATTGAACAAACGCGGCCGGATCGTCGGTGATGTACCGGACATACGCCGTATCGACCTGCCCCGGCTGGCGGCTGAATACGTAATTGGTTTTGTCGGGATAGGGGAAGTCGCCCCCCATATCCAGAATTGTCTGATAGGTGCTGTTGCCCATCAGGGTCGTATCAATGGATACGTAGAACGAATGGTAGCCGTAGTCGAGCTGATTGGGGTTAGGCGTAGCGTCGAGCCAGTCGAAGCTACCGTCGGAACGGGCAATGAACCCATCGAGCGAGCTGGCAATATAAAGGATTAGTTTTCGCATGATAAACCATACCCCGAACGGGCCGTTATGCAAATATGACGGGTTCCTTTGCTTCTCTCAATGACATCGCTGATTTCTTAGCGAACGAATTCGCGGCTTCGCGTTACCCCGCCAGCGAACAGGGCGGTCTGTACCGGTTCGCCGGACGACGGGTTCAGCGGCTGGGTCTGGCGCTGGAACCCTGGCCCGACATTGCCCACTGGGTGGTTCAACATCAGCTCGATTCGCTTTATCTCCATCGTCCCTGGCGAATAGACGACATACCGCTGCCCGCCGACGTAAGCATTTTAGCGCATCATCTGCCGTTTGACGAAACGCTGACCATGGGCTTTAATACCCGATTAGCGGCTCAGCTCCGGGCTATCGGTTCGCTTGAGCCGCTTGGCTTTAAGCAAAGCCAGTCCGAAACGGGCGATCTGCTGCCCGCGCGCCCAATAGGGATGGTGTTCGATATGGAAAAGTGCAGCCTGGCCGACTGGGAAACGATTATCCGGGAGCTATTCGGAGGCTACGATCAGATTGTGGCGGGAGCTACAGGCATGGTTAGCCGCGTGGCCGTAGTTGGGGCCATGAATGACAGCCTGATTCGCGAAGCAGCTGGTCGGGGCGTAGACTTATATTTGACCGGTGCCTATCGCAAACCAGCGCAGGAGGCCGTAACGCAGACGGGCATCGTCGTAATGGCCGTTGGGCATCGTCGGAGCGAGGAGTGGGGCCTGCGGGCCCTGGCCGATCTGCTGCGCGAACGCTGGCCGGAGTTGACCTTATTCCTGCATTAAACCCGTAACTGCTCGGCCGCCCAGACCACTACGTAGGCAAACGGCACCAGTAGTGCCTGCGCCAGCACTGTACCCGCCAGCCGGGCCGCCAGCACCTGCACCAGATACCGCCGGAAATAGCCTTCGCTGACGCGGCCACCCGTTACCTCATCGGTCAGTAGCGCTACGTCGGGGTCGATAAACATCACCGCGAGGATAGTTGAGATGCCGTTAATAAACCCGGCCATCGAAGCCGACGTAGAGCGCAGGTCGGGATTCAGATACCCCGCGTAGAGCGTAGCCAGAACGCCCACTGTAAGAACGGCGCTTGACAGCACATTCAGCAAGATGATGGACCTGGAAACCGCCCGGCTGCCCTGAACGTGCTGGAAGTTGGCGCGATCGGGCCACTTCATGTGCACCGGAACCCGGCGCAGGTAGCGCCAGGACAGGCTATGGTACAGCAGTCGGGGAATTGAGCGGTACTCGTAATAGCGGTCAACTGCCTGGGCCAGCAAGCGCTGAAAGGACGGAAACAACAGGATGCTGACGAGCGTAGCGACCGTAGCCGAGGCCATAATCCATTGAAAGTCGCCGTAGTTGCCCAACCGGCCCGACTGGATGTCCATCTCGACCGTTTTAGCCAGCAGCGGAGCCTGAAGCGTTGTAGCCAGCCGGGACACCAGCGTCATGATGTTGAACAGGGCATAGGTGACCGACCATTTGCCCGTTCGAATTCCCACAATTCGCGCGCCCAGCGCCAGCGTTCCAACGAGATGAATCAGGAAAGTCAGACTAACAACCAGGGCAATGTGGGCGGACATACGGACGGGCTACCTTCAATGAATAGCAAATATGGTGAAGAGGAGCGTACGGGCCGTCAGATAACGGCTCATAAACCGGGCCGGGTTAAACCATTGGCGGCTTCGTTTGTCTTTAGTATGCAAGTGCCTAATTTGGCGAGACCAAATCATTCACGTAGTCATTAATTCATTACATACGATGAAAATCCGCAACAACAACCTATTTGCCTGTCTGCTGGCGGTTAGCCTGTCGGGAAGTACAATGGTCGCCTGCGCGCAGGCCACAACAACGGGGGGAACGGGTGCCGCCCGGACCTCAGCCAGTGATCCGGCCAAAACGGCTCTGCTGGAGCCGATGCGCCAGATGATGGAAAAACTCAAAAAACTTCAGGCCACGGGTGATCCGGACTTCGACTATGTGCTCCAGGCCAAAATCCACGCGCAGGGCGAGCAGGATCTGCTGAAGCAGGAGGTACAGAACGGAAAAGATACAACGCTGAAGCAACTGGCGCAGAATCTGCTCAAGGCCACGCAAAGCGAGATTACGCAGCTGGACGGAACAATGCGGCAGATTAAGCCATCGCGCCCGAATCAGGCCTTCACCCAGCAGCAAAGCCGCAACATGCAGGCTATGGCCCTCAAACTGCAGCAGGGCGGAACGGAAGACAAGCTGACGAGCGATTTCGACAAAAATTTTGTCACGGTAATGCTTGAGCATCGGCAGGATGCCATCGACATGGCTAATACCTACCTGCAGTATGGCAACAACAGTGCGCTCAAAGACTACGCCAGGGAGTTAGTCACGAAGGCGCAGCAGGAAATGACCCAGATAAAAACTGCGCTTAAATAATTTAAAACAATGCCTTCATAGATGCAGTAACGTTGGATAGTTTCTGTACCGATGTTACTGCATCTATGGAGTTAGCTGATACATTTATTCCAACGGCGGGTACTGTTGGCTTGATGCCCATGGTCACGTATTTCTTTCTGATCGTGACCACGTATGCCTTTCTGGGCACGTTTCTCTTTGCATGGGCCACTCGCGACCAGGTGGTAGCCGAACACCGTACCGCCCACATTCTGACGGCTGTTATTTCGGCTATAGCTGGCTTGTCGTATTTCCTGATTCAGGGCTATTACCACGACCTGCTGGTTGAACTGGGTACGCTGCCTAGCCCCGACGATCGACGAACGCTTATCCGGGAGTCCTATAGCGCCATCAACCAGTATCGCTACATGGACTGGGCCGTTACAACCCCCTTGCTGCTTGTCAAGATGGTGTTGATGCTCCGGCTCAGTTGGCGTGAGCAGAAGCGGCCGCTGACCATTCTGCTGCTGGCCGACTTCTTCATGATTTTAACCGGCTTTATCGGCGAACAGCAGCTTTCGTTCGGCAACGAGATACAGGTAGGGCCGAAACTGATTTGGGGGGCGGTCTCAACGGTTGGCTATGTGCTTGTTCTGCTGACGCTTTACCGACTCTGGCAACAATTTGCGGGTCGTGTGCAGCCCCGTGAGCGGTGGGCGTATCGGCTGATGGCTCTGACAACCGTAACGTTCTGGGGCGTTTATCCCATTGGTTATATCCTGACGGTGTTTGACATCGACCTGAACTGGATTCACATTGCCTTTTCCGTGGCCGATCTGATCAATAAAGCTGGCGTTGGTCTAGTGGCTTATGTAGCCAGTACCGGTGAGCTGAAGCCGTTGCCGGACGAGATATCTGTTTAGCTCCAATTGACTCAATAATTGTCGGCAGGAAAGCCTGCTTTCAGCAAACAATTCATAAAAAGGTGGAGTTGTATTAGCTGGTTCACAAACTATCGAAAGCAACTGTTATGATTAAGAACGAAGAAATCGTTGAGGATCTCAACGACCTGGTCAAAATCAACAATGACCGCATTCATGGCTACGAAAAAGCCATCGAAGACAATAAAGACGCTGAGCTGGATGATCTGTTCCGGCACTACATTATCCAGAGCCAGAACTTCCGCAGCCAACTGGCCGATCACATCGTACGGATCGACGGCTCGGCCGTATCGGATGAAACCACGACGGACGTTTCCAGCAAAATTCACCGCGCCTGGATTGACATCAAGTCGGCCCTTACGGGTAAAGACCGGGATACCGTGCTAAGTTCGGTCGAGTTTGGCGAGAACGCGGCTGTAGAAGCTTATAAAGATGCTATCGAAAAAGATCATATCCCTGCTTATATTAAGGAGGATCTGACCAGGCAGCTCAATGAGTTGCAGGAAGCCTATCAGAAAGTGAAGGCACTGCACAAGTAAGACTGCATTTCATCTAAAAGCGGGGTAGGCGTCCACTGGATGCCTACCCCGCTTCTTTGTGCCGGGTCATTACCGCGACTGCGCAATTCGAGCCGATGCGTCGTCGAGGATTTCAGCGAGCTGGTTTAATTGCCCGACCAGCCCCACATCCGACGATTCGTTAGCCGCCTGCTTCGTAAGTTTGCTGAGCGTATGCAGCGATCCGGCAATCCGCGGAGCCCTGCCCTCCGTCAGCGCCTGTTTCAGGGCGTAAAGTTCATCGGCAATGTTTTCGAGTGTCTGGTTGCCTTCACCGAGCGCCTGACTCCACTGATCAATCAGATCGCCGGCCGGCGAAATCGTTTCGACACCCTGCTGCAGCCGCGACAGGGTAGACACCAGAAGTTGCTGAGGGTCCTGTTTTAATTGGGTTGTCATAGGCAGATTGAGTTAGTGATAACTTAGTTGGGCAATGGCATATCCTGCAAGTCCTCGTCGGTCAGCTGGATGGTAGCCGCCTGAACGTTTTCGTCAAGGTGCTTTACCGACGATGTTCCGGCAATGGGCAGCATGACGGGCGATGCCGCCAGGAGCCAGGCCAGCGCAATCTGATAATCGGTAGCGCCATGGCGCTGGGCCACTTTCCGGATCGCATTTTCGGCGGCAACGTCTCCGGCATTCAGCGGATACCAAGGAATAAAGACGATATTATTCGCTTCGCAGTAGTTCAGCACGTCGTTCCATTTCTGCTCCCCGAAGTTATACATGTTCTGAACTGAAACCACTTCGACATGCTGCTGGGCTAGTTTGATATCATCGACGCTTACTTCCGACAAACCAATGTGCCGGATTAAACCCTCCTGCTGTTTTTCCTTCAGATACCCAAGGGTTTCTTCTTTAGGCACTTTGCTGTCGAAGCGGTGAAGCTGGTACAGATCAATCCGGTCGAGTTTCAGGCGTTTCAGCGAACCTTTCAGCGCTTCGTCGAGGTGTTCGGGACTGGCGTCAACCGGCCACTGGTTCGGGCCGGTACGTAACAGACCACCTTTGGTGCCAATTACCAAGCCGTCGGGGTAGGGGTGAAGTGCTTCGGCGATGAGTTCTTCCGACACGTAAGGGCCGTAGCTGTCGGCAGTGTCGATAAAATTGATGCCAAGTTCGAGCGTGCGTTTCAGAACCCGGATAGCCTCGTCGTGATCTTTAGGTGGTCCCCAGATACCGTCTCCGGTGATGCGCATGGCCCCATAGGCCATTCGGTTGACGGTTAAATCTCCGCCGATAGTAATCGTTCCGGCCTGTGTTGCCGGTTGTTGCGTCGTTGCCTGCATGAGGTTAGTTGGTTAAATCATCAACCCGGAACGATGTCGTCCCGGAGTCTGATGATTTAACCAACCGTAGCGGATTTTGTATAAGGCAACCGCAGTTTTTTGTCGAAATTACCGTTTCTCAATGCCGTCCAGCACCCGCCGGATAACGTTGGCCCGTTGCATGAAGTCGAGCGAGGTCGTTACGTCCTGGTCGTCAATAACCTGCTTAAACTGCCGGAGAAACTCAATATAATCGGCCAGGGCGCTGGATACGTTCGTGCGGTTCTGGTCGAAAATAGGCGCCCACATCTGCGGAGAGCTTTTGGCCAGCCGGACGGTGCTGCTGAAACCCGTGCTGGCCATATCGAAGATAGCCTGCTCATCTTTTTCCTTTTCAAGCACCGTTAGTCCCAGCGCAAACGCGCTGATATGGCTCAGGTGAGAAACATAGGCGAGGTGCAGGTCGTGCTCCTGCGGAGTCATGTAAAACAGCTTCATACCGACGTCCCGGAACAGGCTCTCGGTCAGCAGTAGGCAATCGGGCTGGCTTTTTTCGCGATCGCAGATGATCAGGTTTTTACCCGGCAGCAACTCCCGGAAGGCTGCGCCGGGGCCGGAGTTCTCGGTGCCGGCCATGGGGTGAGCCGCCACAAACTGCGCCCGCTTTGGGTGCTGATCGGCCACCTCGCAGATCAACCCCTTCGTAGAGCCCAGGTCCACCACCGTTCCACTTGGTGATAAGTGGTCCAGGACCGTTGGCAGCAGGTTCATAATTACGTTAACAGGCGTTGCCAGCACAACGAGATTGCTTTGCGCTACGGCTTCGGTAAGTGGCAGCACGTCATCCACAATTCCCTTGGCCAGCGCCAGCTGACTGTTGACGAGGGAGGTGTCAACGCCAATGAAACGCATTTTGGGGTATTTTTCGCGGAGGGCCAGCGCAAAGGAGCCGCCAAGTAGGCCAATACCAATGATGCTAACTGTCATCTGAACCGGAATTTTCAAGATTAGTGTGTCGGGCTGTAAGGCAACAAAGCAAATAGCAACAGGTTAATTAGCTAGTTTCAGGCGGTTTACCGCTTCCCAGATTCGTTCTTTAGGCATGCAGAGGGAGATTCGGATATACCGATTGCCCTTCGGACCGAAGATGAAACCCGGCGCAATGAATACATGCTGTTTGTACAGCAGATCGTCCACCAGTGTTTCTGCCGATTCAACCGAATTGGGCAGCTTAGCCCAGATAAATAACCCCTCCTGGTCGGTGGCATACGTGCAGCCCAACGTGTCCAGGAACGCATGGACGGCCTCCAGCCGATCCTGGTAGATTGCGTTCCGGTCGTGGTGCCAGTCGTCCGGGTTGGTGAGTGCTTCAGCGGCAGCGTCCATCAGGGGACGGAACTGGCCCGAATCTACGTTGCTCTTGATCGTCAGCACGGCATCGACGTAAGCTTTAGCGCCGGCCATCCAGCCAATCCGCCAGCCCGCCATATTATGCGATTTGCTAAGCGAATTCAGCTCTACGGCCACCTCGTTAGCCCCATCGACCGATAGCAGACTGATAGGCGGCTTTTTATTTAAAATCAGGCTATATGGATTATCGTGGCAAAGCAGCACCCGATGGTCGTGGGCGAAGCGCACTGCCCGCTCGAACAGAGCGCGGGTGGCTGGGGCACCTGTAGGCATGTGCGGGTAATTGAGCCAGATAATCCGCGTTGGATTCGACGCGGGCGATTCAGCCAGCAGGTCGGTCATGGCGTTCCAGTCGGGCTGCCAGCCGTCATGTTCGAGCAGGGGGTATTCCAGCACCCGCGCGCCGACCATCTGACTCACGGCACGATAGGCCGGATAACCCAGTTCAGGCACGAGCACGCCATCGCCATCATTGAGGAACGTCAGCGATAGATGCGTAATGCCTTCCTTAGAGCCAATCAAAGGCAGAATTTCGGTTTCGGCATCGAGCGTAACACCGTATGTGTGGTTATAAAAGCGGGCAATACCCTGCCGCAGGGCCGGCGTTCCCTTATACGGCTGGTAGCCGTGGGCGCTGGGCTGCCGCGCAGAGGTGGTCAGGGCATCCAGCGTATTCGGAGAGGGCATCAGATCAGGATTGCCGATGCCCATATTAATAACATCATGTCCGGCCGCCTGAAGCCGACGAACCTCAGCCAGCTTGACCGAAAAATAGTATTCCTGGGTTTGATTGGCGCGGTGGGCCAGGGGGATAATCATAAACAAATTGGATTGCCGCAGTAATCGTAGAACGTGGCTGAATCAGATAAGCGGGTTGATGATCAGGGCCACAAAGGTACGGGCAAAATAGTGAATGTCAGTTCCAGGTAGCGCATGGAATCTGGCAGAACAGGTCAGTAACGGGTGCTGAGCGTGCGCAGAGGAGCATCAACCTACCGAGTTGTCAATTTTTGACCGTTAACGAAATGCCTTTTCCCGACTGTTTACCCTCAATTTATATTCGTGGCTTATAAACCTGCCTGGAGAAAAATAGAATCTTTTCAGATAGCTGACGAGCTTTTATAGATACCGGATTAGTGCTGCATCCAATAGATCTCTCAAAAACTAGTAATAACACTCTATTAAAACGCCGATAAATAAATCAGATAACAATTTAAGTAACTGTCCACCCTTTTTCTGCCCAAATGAATTATGAAAACAATTCACTGTTACCTTACTGTACTTACTGCAGCTGTGTTAAGCCTGCAGAGCTGTCAGCCCGTTGGCGAAACGGTTACTGGCTCTGGCCGTCAGGGCGCTACCAACCCCTATATCGTTGTCCTGAAAGTCGATCCGCTTTCCGGTCTGTCAGCTGCCTCTCCCTACGCAAAACGTCAGCAGTTCATGCGGCAGTACGCCGAACAGATGATGAGCCGGTTCAACATAGACCGTAATCAGCTGGGCCATGTGTATGGCTCCTGCCTGAGAGGGTTTGTGGCCCAGCTAACCGAAGCGCAGGTATCGTTTCTGCGTCAGTATCCGGACATTGCATCTATAGAAGCCGACCAGATTGGCAGTACAAGCGTAGAGGAGGCCGTGGCTGGCGACGATATGCACATCACCGCTGGGCAGGAGGTACCCTGGGGAATTAAATACGTTGGCGGCTTTATTGACTATACCGGCTCGAATGCAGCTTATATTGTGGATACGGGGATTGACCTCACGCATCCTGACCTGAACGTAGATGCTTCGCGGGGATACAATGCGCTCACAACCGGAACGGGCGCCAAATCGCTTGCCGACAACCACGACCATGGAACGCACGTTTCAGGCACAATTGCGGCTAAAAACAATAGCATTGGCGTAGTGGGTGTAGCCGCGGGCGCGCCGGTTATCCCGATAAAAGTTACGGAGAAGCCTGAAAATATGCAGGTTTCGAATGTGATAGCCGGTCTGGATTTTGTAATGGCAAATGCTCGCCCGGGCGATGTGATCAACATCAGCTTAGGTGCTAAAGCGTCGGATGCGCTGGATGCAGCAGTAATGAACCTGACCAACCGGGGCGACTTATTTATTGCGATGTCAGCCGGGAATACGACAACCAATAATTTTGATGCCAATAATATTTCACCGGCTCGAATTAACGCGCCCAATCTGTACAGTTTATCGGCGCATGATAGCAAAGGAGTGTTTGCCTCGGTATCGTGTAGTGGGAACCCACCCATCGATTTTGCCGGGCCCGGCGTAAGCATAAAATCAACGGTGCGGGGAGGGAAATATACCTACTTTTCCAAAGGAACAACCATGGCCACGGCGCACGCTTCGGGCATATTGCTGGCAAATAAGGGGGTGATTTACGGCAAAGGAACCGTAACCGCCGACCGCGACAGCATACCCGATATCAAGATGTCGCGCGTACCTTAGTTTAAGTCCGGCATTGTCTTAATGGCGTCTGCTTTACACAGACGCCATTTTTAATAGCCTTTTAACCATAATGACCGTTCAGGATATTTCTGAATCTATCTGGATGGTATAGATTTCTTTACCTTTGATGTTTAACATATTCTAATGAAACATACTCTCTACTTGTTTGCTGGCCTATTGCTGATGGGCTTAACGGGTCTGGACGCGTGCCGTCCGGCCGAATTGGCAGTTGATAATTCTCTCCAGAGTGTTGATGCTGCACAAGCCGCAACTGCAACAGGCGGAATTGATGGGCAGTACATCGTTGTTCTGAAGCAGGATGCCTTCTCGGCGCAGAATCTGGAGACCTTTGCCCGGCAGCAGGCTCGTCTGAAACAGGTTGGCGAGAAATTCCTGTCGGAGTTAGGGATTAACCCTGAAAATATTCTACACGTATACGGGGCCGCGTTGTCCGGAATGGCTGTTCGGCTGACTCCGGCTGAGCTGGCCCGGCTGCGCAAAAACCCGCTTGTGTCCTATATCGAAGCCGACCGGCAGGCGGTCAGTACACCCGATGGTCTAGAAAGTCAAAGCGATAAGACTGCTCGGGTTGCGGCTGGCCAGGAGGTACCCTGGGGCATTACCTATGTAGGGGGTTCGGTCAACTACGCGGGCTCTAACGTAGCATACGTAATCGATTCCGGCATTGAACTGACGCACCCTGATCTGAAAGTAGATTCAACCAAAGGCTACTCGGTGTTTAAGTTTGGGGCGCACCGGTCAACCAAAGATTTTGACGGGCACGGCACGCTGGTATCGGGGATCATCGCGGCCCTTAACAACACAATTGGGGTAGTGGGCGTAGCTGCTGGCGCAACAGTGGTGCCAATTAAAGTATGCGCGGCTCCAACGAAAGTCGTCGTTTCGGACTTTATTGCTGGCATTAACTTTGTAGCCGCCAACGCCCGGCCGGGCGATGTCGCCAACATCAGCTTGGGCATCAGTGCAACGGATGCGGTCGATCAGGCGGTGGTCAACATGGCCTCGAAAGGAATTTTTGTGGCTGTATCGGCGGGGAATACAAACGTCAATTCGGGTGTAAGTAACGCCAATCAGATTTCGCCCGCCCGGGCCAACGGGCCTACTATTTTCACGGCGTCAGGACACGATAAAAACGGCGTTTTTGCAACCGTCTCCTGCGTTGGAAATCCCCCTATCGACTTTGCAGCACCGGCGGTTAACGTTAAATCGACGTACAAAGGAGGAGGGTATCTGACTATTACGCAGGGTACAACCGCTGCCACGGCCCATTTATCCGGAATTCTGCTGGCCAATAGCGGCACGATCTATGCCAACGGCACCGTAACTAACGATCCGGACGGCACACCCGACCCGAAAGGTTCGCGAATTTCACCGATCGCGAATCGGTGAACCCCATAGAAGAATTTATAAAACGCCCTGATCGCTGGTTGGTAGTCAGGGCGTTTTTATGTTCATTAACTGATCGTTACTAAAGCCGGGACAGGTATTTCAGTAACGGAGCGATATGCAGAGCCTGCATCATTTCACCATTGTCGATGATCTGCCGCGCCCGATCCGGCGAGACCAGATGGACCGTAATCTCTTCCGTAGTTTCGAGCGCCTGCGCCTGTTTCGGTTCGACGCCTAAGGCCAGATAGGAATACGTTAGATTGGTGTGCGTGCCCGGATTGGCCGAAAGCGTTATCAGGTGCTGCCACTTTCCTCCGCCAAAACCCGTTTCCTCCAGCAGTTCACGCTGCGCAGTTGTGAGGGGATCTTCGCCCGGATCAACGACGCCTGCACACAGTTCGTAATGAACGCCGGCTATGGCGTGACGGTACTGCCGGATGAACACCAGCTGGCCATCCGTCGTAACGGCCACCACGTTGATCCAGTCGGGGTATTCCAGCACGAAGTAATCGGGAATGTGCCCGCCGTTGGCCATTCGAACCGCGTCTTTACGCACCGTGAACCACGGTAGCTGGTGGATGTACTCAGATTGTTCAACCTGCCAGGGCCTGGGATCGTTATTGAACGTCATAGCTGCAAAGGTAGCGCTTAACGTACCAATTCATCCGCAAAACGAAGGTACTGTTCCCAGTCGTAATCCGTAACGTCGTGTTTGCCGGTGCGGTTGTGGTAGCGGACAGTCTGGCCAATGGGCTGGTTAACGCCCGGAAAATTCAGGGTACCCAGCCCCGTTTTACCGTACAACTGATAAACGGGTTCGGTCAGGGCTGCGCCCAGGAATTCGCCTTTCGGGTCGGACCATTGATCGCCATCGGCGCTGGCTACATAGAGTGGACGCGGGGCTACCAGCGCCAGCAGTTCATGCTGATCGACGGGTAAATCGGCCACGCGCTTATTGTAGGTTTTATAACGTCCCGAAAACCAGTGTGGGAAACTGGTGTTCAGATGCTCTACGGTTTCGCCATACCAGCGCCGGGCCAGGGCTGCTCCGCCTTCGCCGGATTCATTGGCAATAACAGCTGCGAACCGTTCGTCCTGCACGCCCGCCCAAACGGCAGCTTTGCCGATGCGGGAATGACCGGTAGCAGTAACCCGTTTTGCGTCAATAGCCGGTTCGGTCTGCAGGTAGTCAAGCATGCGGCTCATGCCCCATGCCCAGGCGCCTATCGCTCCCCAGTTATCGCTGCGGGTGGTGTCGCCCAGAACGGAGCGGATGCCCGTATGCCAGCCCTGCGGATGATCGGGTTCGATATCGCCATAATAGGCCGTAGCCAGTGCGTAGCCTCGCTTCAGAATGGTATCGATGGGCCAGCGCCGGGCCTGCAAAGCCCGGGCTTTCTCAGTGGCCCGATGGTTAACAGCCACATTGCCGGCTCCATCGGCTACCCAGCGCGTTGACAGGGGCAGGTCGGTTTCGTTGGTAACACAGTGATTGCCGCAGAAATTCAGCCCCAGAAAAGCCGGAACGGGCCTGCTGGCTGCTTTAGGAATGTACAGCAGGATGTTGATAGGCGCTAGTTGCGGATAGTCGGGAAAGGAGATGGCGACCTGCTTGCGAACGGCCAGGCCTCCCCGCGCATTTTCGTCGGTTTGCTGAACATGAAACTGAAGCCGGACGGGTTGAGTCGGCGTCTGCCCATATACGTGGTCAGCGAAGAGCTGCCGGATCTCCTGCCGCCGGGTTTGCCAGTCGGTTCGAGACTTTACCGATTTACCATTACTGAACCGTAAGATGTCGGGTAGGGTCGAGGTACCAACTTTGGCTTCGTCGTAATTAGCGATTGGCGAAGCAGTTTGGCCATTAACCAGCAGGGATGACAGGAGCCCAAAGGCGAACCACGACAGTGTGCGGACCATAAAAATAGAGCAGGAGATATTAACAGTCCGAAAAGCTAAATAGGCCGTATGCCCTACTGTTTAACCGGTTTTGAATAGACAAAATCTGCCCCGGCGATTACCTTTTTCATCAAAATCATATTAACCTCCTTATCTGATTCGTTGTAAGTGGGACTTTTGCGACCACAGTTGCTAATCGTACAACACAACCTGATGAAAAACTTGTTTGCCTTTCTGTTTGCTGCGTTATGCCTTTTTCTTGCCTCCTGTCACCGGCCAGTTGCCTATTTTCACCGAACCCCCCATGTAGCGGCCCGGCTCTCCGTTGAGCAGCCGGCAGAAAGCAAGTTGCTCAATACCGCTTCGGATACGTTATCTATCAAGAGTTTATCAGATTCCGTAGTAGCGTCAATCGATCAGCCTACGAGCCCCGATCAGGCGCTGGTTAGTTTGCAGCCAGCTATGGAGCGGAGTCAGCGCATCCGGCAGCGGGTGGCACATATACAATCGGTACTGGCTGCGCCGGTTATTGATCAGCAACCGAAGCCAAAACCCAAAAAACAGCTTCGGCTCGGAAATCGCATTCGGCAGGGTTTGGGTTTGCCGCTCCGGGAAGAGCTGAACTGGTGGCAGCGCATCAGCTGGAAGCTCAAAGCATCATTCATTATTATTCTGGTTGCCGTGCTGTTTGCGATCCTGCACATTACCATCCTGGCCGTAATCTTCGGGCTGTTGGGCGCGTTCCTGCTCATCACGGGCCTGAAGCGATCGTTTAAGTCCCGACGTCCCTGGTTTTAATTAACTGAGCAGAAACAGCCTTGCTGGGCATCTGGCATCAGGCTGGTTCAGTCCGGCTGCGAAGGAAGCTTTTCGGCGGGGTTGGCTTTGTGCTTATTGAGCCGGTAAATGACTGCCAGAACCAGGTTGTTTTTACCCGCCGTAACAATCGGTGCAAACTGCCCCTGCGTAAAAGATGCCAGGCTGTAGTTAGTCTGATTGACCCAGCCCGCCTGTATAACCCAGTGCTTATCGAGCTGATGCCCCAAACCGGCATACAAACGATTGCGCTCAAAAGCAGGACCGCGCGGATTCAGGAAAATTTCGTTATAAACCGACATAAAGGTGGTATGCGGGCCAATTACGCGGGCATTCAGCGGTACAAACACGTTCAGCCGGTAGCGTATTCGGCTTCGGAATTCCTCTCGTCCATCCCGGAATGTAAACCAGCGCTGTTCAATCCGGTAGCGGTGTTCAAACTTGATTCGGTTCAGGTACTGATTTAACTGCAGCTGCTGCCAGAAGCGCTTTTCAATATTGAGCGGACCGGCCGGGAGTTCGTTATAATCAGAAGTAGCGTAACGGCCGCCAGCCAGCATGATTGTTACGTTCTTATCAAGGTCGTAACTGATGCCGCCCTTAATCTCACTATAAAAATATTGTTTGAACAAGCCGTTTGAGCGCGTTTGAATTTCAGCAAAACCGCCCCATCGGCTGGTATCGTTACCGGGTATGGTCAAAGTCCCGATGAGCCACGTTCCCCAGGGTGTGGTAGGGAGCGAAGTTGTCTGAGCAAGCAGGCAAACAGGTAATTGTAAACAGACTGACAGAATAAGCAGGCGGATAACATAGCTGCAAAAATAAACCCTTAGTGCAGCGGGCTGCAACCAGCTATGCTGCCGGACTGAAAACGGACAGCATAGCTGATGGTTTATTTTATGAAGCGAATGGATAATGGGTACCGATAGTGTTCGCCATTGTTGGCTTTGATAGCCGCGATAATTGTGAAAATTAGCCAGACGATCCCAACGATCCAGAGCAGAAAGACGCCAATGAGGATAAACATCAGGATGAACGAGATGCCAGCCGCGATGGCCATCGTAATGTTGAAGTTGACGGCTTCCTTGCCGTGATAGTCAATAAAGGCCGATTTATCTTTTTGAATCTGCCAGATGATTAGGGGGAGCACAATGCTGCCAATCAGCACAAAAGAACCAGGCAGGGCGCTCAGGTGCGTAATCATGGCCCACATACGTGCGTCGGAGTCGCTGAACGTAACCGGAGCGGGCGAGGAGGGGGGTATCGGTGGCGGATTTTCCATTGTAAGAACAGGATTGGTTTAGAGAGGTAAATTCGGCTAAAATTTTGACGAACACAACGTTACGATCAAATTGCTCGTCGCCGTCTACGCCCCGGATTGCCCCGAAACAACAGAAGCACCGCTCCAGGCGGTGCTTCTGTTAACAAATCTGGACTTGTCAGTTTGCTTACGACAGTTCGATAACCAAGTCGTCCTGCTCGATGGTGATGCCTTCTTTCAGCACCACCTTCGAGACCTTGCCTTCTTTAGGCGCGGCTACGATACTTTCCATCTTCATCGCTTCGATCACGAACAGAGGCTGGTTCTTTTTAACCACATCGCCTTCCTTAACCAGAATACGGGTCAGACGGCCCTGTAGCGGTGCGCCTACATCGCCCACTTTGCCAACCTTGGCGTTCATGGCTTTCTCGACCTTCGACGATTTATCCCGAACCTGCACCTGGCGGCTCTGACCGTTCAGCTCGAACGTAATCGTGCGCATACCGAACTCGTCGGGCTCCGACTTGAACAGCAGCCGCACCAGAATCCGCTTACCTTCTTCGATCTCGATCAGAATCTCTTCGTTTTCCTTCAGACCGTAAAAGAACGCGGGCGTTGGAATGATGCTGACATCGCCGTACTGCTGGTTGGCTTTGTAATATTCGTCGTAAACCTTTGGGTACATCTGGTACGACAAATAATCAACGAAGCCGTCGTTCTGGGGGTATTTTGTTTTAAAGGCTGTAAAGTCAGCGTCGAAATCAATTGGTTTCAGGTGTTCGTTCGGGCGGCCGGTTATTGGCTTCTCGTCCTTCAGAACTACCTGCTGGATGTCTTCCGGGAAACCGCCAACGGGTTGCCCCAGCTCCCCTTTGAAGAAGCCTTTCACCGATTCAGGAAACGCCAGCGATTCGCCCCGCTCCCGAACATCGTCGGCGGTCAGGTTGTTGGCCGTCATGAAGATCGCCATGTCGCCAACGACCTTTGAAGAAGGCGTTACCTTGACAATATCCCCGAACAACTGGTTCGCAATAACGTAATTGCGCTTCAGCGTCTCGAACTTATCGCCCAGGCCGGTTGCAATGGCCTGGGGTTTGAGGTTGGAGTACTGACCGCCCGGAATTTCGTTCTCGTAAACCTCGGCGCTGCCCGCCTTCATACCCGACTCGAACGGATAGTAATACTCCCGAACATCCTCCCAGTAGTTGGAGTAGGCGTTCAGCGAGTGCAGGTCAATGGGGCATTCGCGCTCGTGGCCCTGCATCATCGCCACTACAGAATTGAAGTTTGGCTGCGAGGTCAGGCCCGACAAAGCACCCAGAGCGCAATCGACAATATCGACCCCGGCATCAATAGCTTTCAGGTACGTGGCCGCCTGAATGCCTGCCGTATCGTGGGTGTGCAGGTGAACCGGAATGCTGACTACCTGTTTCAGTTCCCGTACCAGCACATCGGCCGCAAGCGGTTTCAGCAACCCGGCCATGTCTTTTATCGCCAGCAGATGCGCTCCCTCATCTTCGAGCTGGCGGGCCATATCGAGGTAATACTGGAGGGTATATTTTTTCTGGTCAGGGGCCAGCAGGTCGCCGGTATAGCAGATCGCTGCTTCGCAGAGCGCATCGGTCCGCTCCCGAACCGCCCGGATGCTAACCTTCATGGCCTTGACCCAGTTGAGCGAGTCGAAAATCCGGAACACATCAATACCTGTTTCCCACGACTGCTCAACGAATTTTTCAATCAGGTTATCGGGGTAGGCCGAGTAACCAACTGCGTTGGAGCCGCGGAACAGCATTTGCAGCAGCATGTTCGGCATGGCTTCGCGCAGAGCCGCCAGCCGTTTCCACGGGCTTTCGTAGAGGAACCGCATCGCTACGTCGAAGGTTGCTCCGCCCCATACCTCCATCGAAAACAGCTCCGGGTGATTCTTGGCAAAGCCTTCGGCCACTTTCTGTAAATCCTGCGTTCGGACGCGCGTTGCCAGCAGCGACTGGTGGCCGTCGCGGAAGGTAGTATCCGTGTACAGCACGCATTTCTGCTCCTTTACCCAGTTCACAAACGAGTCACGGCCCATCTCTTTGAGCCGGTCGCGGCTGCCCTTTGGGTAGGAACTGAAGATGTCGTAAGGAGGAACAACCGGGGTACGGAAAATCTTACTGTCGTCCTTCTTCTTAACCTCTGGATTGCCATTCACAATAACATCGGCCAGATAGTTGAGCGCCCGGGTTGAGCGGTCCTGCGGCTGGCGAAGATTGAACAGTTCAGGGTGGTTTTCAATGAACGATACCCGCGCTTCGCCCCGCTGAAAAATCGGGTGGCTGATTACGTTCAGCAAAAAGCCGATGTTGGTCTTTACGCCCCGAATCCGGAATTCGACCAGTGCGCGCGTCAGGCGCTGGGTTGCGCCTTTCAGGGTCCGGCCCCGCGCCGAAACCTTGACAATCATCGAGTCGAAGTACGGCGAGATTTTTACGCCCGCGTAGCTGCTGCCCTCATCCAGACGAATACCAAAACCGGCCGCGTTCCGATAGGCAATGATCGTCCCAAAATCCGGTTTGAAGCCGTTGGCGGGGTCTTCAGTCGTGATCCGGCACTGGATAGCGTAGCCGTTCAGGGGCACTTCGTCCTGGTGGCTGATATAGATGCCGTTATCGGAGAGCTGGTAGCCCATCGCAATCAGAATCTGCGTCCGGACGATATCAATCCCCGTTACCTCTTCCGTGATCGTATGCTCAACCTGAATGCGGGGGTTAACCTCGATGAAGAAGATATTCTCGTTTTTATCAACCAGAAACTCGACCGTTCCGGCGTTGGAGTAGTTCACCGCCCGCCCAAGCTGCAGGGCGTAATCATAGAGTTTCTGTTTGGTATCCTGGCGTAGGCCAAACGACGGCGCAACCTCAACAACTTTCTGAAACCGCCGTTGTACGGAGCAGTCGCGCTCGTAGAGGTGGACGATGTTGCCGTGCTGGTCGCCCAGGAGCTGTACCTCAATATGTTTAGGGTCTTCGATAAACTTCTCTAGGAAGATGGTATCGTCGCCGAAGGCATTCCGGGCTTCATTTTTAGCTTCGGTAAAGGCTTTATCGAAGTCCTCAACCTGCCGAACCACGCGCATACCCCGGCCTCCGCCACCGGCCGCGGCCTTTACCATAACCGGAAAACCAATCCGTTTTGCTTCCTGCAGCGCAAATTCGGGGCTCATGTTTTCCTCGCGCGAATCAGGAATGAGCGGTACACCGGCTTTGGTCGCCAGGTTCTTGGCCCGCACTTTGTCGCCCAGCGCATCCATTGCTTCCGGCGAGGGTCCAACGAAGATGATATCTTCTTCGCGGCACCGACGCGCCAGTTTTACGTTCTCCGACAGGAAGCCGTAGCCCGGATGAATTGCATCGACCTGGTGGCGTTTAGCCAGCAGAATAATGCCTTCAACATCAAGATAAGGTTTCAGCGGGTCCTCGTCCCGGCCGATCTGATACGCTTCATCCGCTTTATAACGGTGCAGGGAATAGCGGTCTTCGTAGGTGTAGACGGCAATGGTGGTAATGCCAAGTTCGGTAGCAGCCCGCATGATCCGGATGGCAATTTCGCCCCGGTTGGCGACAAGCAGGCGTTTAATTGGGCGGATGTACTCCTTCATACTTCTCAACAAAAACGGCTTCAGGTTGCAAAGATGTCAAAAGACAAAGCAAGATTGTTGAAAATTCTGAAAAAAGGAGATTACACCGTAGAAACGTTAGATGAAAACACTTTTTCGGGGAATAATACAGCGCACACTTAGTTGGTAATAAGACGGGGCCGGTAACGGGCTGACAGACAATAAAAAAGCACTTCCAGTTGTCAGAAATGCTTTTTTGATGGCTTAAAATAACTTAGAGCCGGATAATCTCAGCGCCGATGGCGTTCAGACGCGTATCAATGTGCTGATAACCGCGGTCAATCTGCTCGATGTTGTCGATGATACTCGTACCCTGTGCTGACATGGCCGCAATTAGCAGGGCAACCCCCGCCCGAATATCGGGTGACGACATGCGGATACCTTTCAGCGGAAGCTGCCGGTTCAGACCCACGACCGTAGCCCGGTGCGGATCGCAGAGGATGATCTGCGCACCCATATCAATCAGCTTGTCGACAAAGAATAGCCGGCTTTCGAACATTTTCTGATGGATCAGCAGCGTACCCTGCGCCTGTACGGCCGTAACCAGCACAATGCTCAGCAGGTCGGGCGTAAAGCCGGGCCAGGGCGCATCGGCAACGGTCATCATGCCGCCATCCAGAAAACTCTCGATCTGGTAGCGTTCCTGCGCCGGAATAAAAATGTCGTCGCCCCGGAACTCCATCTGGATACCCAGCCGCCGGAACTGATCGGGAATGATGCCCAGTTGTGGAATCTGGCAGTTCTTGATCGTGATTTCCGACTGCGTCATGGCGGCCATGCCGATAAACGAGCCAATTTCGATCATGTCGGGCAGCATCGTGTGTTCGGTACCGTGTAGTTCCGATACGCCTTCGATGGTGAGCAGGTTGGAGCCCACACCCGTAATCTTCGCACCCATCGCGTTGAGCATTTTGCTCAGCTGCTGCAGATAAGGCTCACAGGCGGCATTATAAATAGTGGTAGTTCCCTCGGCCATTACCGCAGCCATCAGGACGTTGGCTGTGCCCGTTACGGAGGCTTCATCCAGGAGCATATACGTGCCGCGCAGGTTGCTGGCATCCACCTGGTAGTAACCGCCGTCGTTTGCGTCGTAGTTGAACTGAGCCCCTAATTTCTCGAAGCCCAGAAAGTGGGTGTCCAGCCGCCGACGACCAATTTTGTCGCCACCGGGCCGGGGAATCCGACCTTTCTTAAACCGGGCGAGCATGGGCCCCAGCAGCATGACCGAGCCGCGCAGAGCGGCTGCTTTACGTTTATACGTATCGGTTTCGAGGTAGTCGAGGTTAACGTCCGACGCAACGAACCGGTAGGAACTTGTTCCGATTTTGGTGACCCATACGCCCATGTCGCCCAGCAGGTCGATGAGCTGGTTTACGTCGCGAATGTTGGGAATGTTATGAATTGTGACGGGTTCTTTGGTCAGCAGAACGGCGCAAAGAATCTGGAGAGCTTCATTTTTTGCGCCCTGCGGAACGAGTTCACCCTTAAGCTTGCGTCCGCCCGTAATTTTAAAAGATGCCATTGATTAACTGATGAGTGATAAGGATGAACCAGCTACCCCCGAGATTGTTCGCGGCCCTGATTCATCCCCGATCTTGCTACTGGTTGGGTAAAGGAGTTACCGTCTTCTGCGGTCGTTGTTGCGATTGGGTCCGTCGTTCCGGTCGCGGTTGTTTGGCCGCTGATTCGGGCCACCAAAGTTACGCTGGCCCCCCTGGTTGTCGTTGCGGTTGTTCTGACGCCCCTGATTGTTGTTCCGCTGGTTGCCGAAGTTGCGCTGACCGCCCTGGTTATCGTTTCGGTTGGGCCGCCCTTGGTTGTTGTTCCGCTGGTTACCCTCGCGGTAGTTGTTGCCCCCGCCAATGCGCTGGGGCTGCGTCTGATCGCCGGTGCGTTCACGCGGGGTCGCTTCGACCAGACCCTGTTCGCGGATGAGCTGAATATCGTCGGCGAGTTTGCCGTTCGAGATTTCCAGCAGACTCTGGTAGATCGTCTCGTCTTCGACCGATTCCTTGTTCCAGGCCTGGTAGAAGGTTCGCATCAGCCGGGTCAGGTAAGAAACAAACGCCCGTTTTTCTTCGGGGTCTTCCATGGCAATGGCCTTTGCCACCAGCAGGTCAATATTGCGGCCGAAGTGCTTGAATTTAAGCGGATGCGTATTGTAGGGAACGCGCTGCGGTTTTTTACCCAGGGCTTCTTCGGATGGGGGCGGATAGGGACTATCCACGTCCAGCGTAAAGCCCGACATGATGTAAAGGTCATCCCACAACTTGTTGTAGTAGTCCTGCCCATCCTTCATGTTGGGATGAATCTGCCGCATCAACTCGATCAGGATATGCGCATACCGGGTGCGCTTTTCCCGATCTTCGATGTTGATCATGTTGTCAACCAACTTCTGGATACTACTGCCGTATTCTTTCAAGGGCTGTGCCTGATTCGTGATGAAAAACAAAAGTACAAAGAATGCAGCAAGGCTCAAAGGGTAGTCGATGGAGCGCGCAGGTTGACGCCGATACTGTACCTTTGATTCATGCTTTCTGCTTCTCACTCCCGGATACGGATCTACCGGTCCGAACTGGCCGATACCCTTCGCCTGAGTATCCCTATTGTCATTGCTCAGTTAGGGGTTATCCTGATGGGCGTTACTGATAATCTGTTTGTCGGGCGATTGCTGGGGGCTATACCGCTGGGCGCGGCTGGGCTGGCCAATTCCTTATCCTTTCTGATGTCGAGTATTGGCGTAGGGGGGCTGGCTGTGGTGGCTGCGCTGGTAGCGAAAGCCAATAGTCAGAACGACCCGGCGGCCATTAACCGGTTATATCGGGCGGGATTACGTGTGGGGGTGCTTATGAGTGTTGTGCTGAGCGGCCTGTCGGTGCTGCTGGCATTTAACTTTAGCTTGTTCGGGCAGTCGGCCGAAGTGACGCGGCTGGCCCGCGATTTCATGCTGATTCTGAGTGCTTCAATTTTGCCGCTGCTGGTTTTTGTAGGCGCCCGGCAGCTTTGCGATGGCCTGCGCCAGCCCCGCGTTGCCATGGCGATTACGCTGTCGGCGCTGCTGTTGAATGCGCTGTTCAATTACGTACTCATTACGGGCGTTGGGCCGTTTCCTGAATTAGGTCTGATGGGATCGGCAACGGCAACCCTGTTGTCGCGACTGTTTATGGCCGGGGCTATGCTGACCTATATTCATCGAACCGCCCGATTCAGGCCCTATCTGCTCAGCGCGTTTCGAACGTTGCCCACCCGTTCGGAAGTCGAGACGATTCTGCGGCTGGGTATTCCCGGCGGTCTGACCTTTTTCTTTGAGGTAGCTACGTTTTCGCTGGCGGTCGTCATTGTCGGTTGGCTGGGCGAAGACCGGCTGGCGGCTCATCAGATCGCCATCAATATGGCTTCTGTTACGTATATGATGGCAACGGGCATCTCGTCGGCAGCGGCCATTCGGGTGGGAGCCGCTGTAGGTCGGCGGAGTCGCGAAGACGTGTTTCGGGCGGGTCTGGCGGCTTTTACGTTGTCAGTGGGCTTCATGAGTCTGGCGGCTCTGCTGTTTCTGACGGCCAACGACTGGCTGGTATCGCTCTATATTCGTGACAATCCTGAGGTTATGCGCATCGCGGCCTCACTGGTGATCATGGCGGGCTTTTTTCAGCTTTCCGATGGCGTTCAGGTGGTGGCGTTAGGCGGATTACGGGGCCTGTCGGATGTCAACGTACCGACGATTATTACGCTGTTCTCGTACTGGGTTGTGGCCCTGCCGCTCAGTTATGTGCTGGCGTTTCCATTGAGGATGGACGCCATTGGCGTCTGGATCGGGTTGCTGACAGGACTGACGGTGGCAGCGGTACTGCTGACGGTACGGTTTTTTCAGCGGATAAACCGGGTGATACCGGCGGCTGCATCCAGTCAGCCCACCGTCAGAATACCAGACTGAACGTACTGCCCAGTCCCGGTTCTGATTCGGCTGTAAGCTGTCCGCCGTGCAGCTGCATGATTTGCCGCGACAGGCTCAGGCCAATCCCCGATCCGGTTTTTTTGGTCGTATAAAACGGAATGAAAATCTGCTCCAGCGCTTCGGGCTCAATGCCGGGGCCGTTATCCGTAACCCGGATGATTACGTTCGGCCCCTCGCCAGAGGCTTCCAGTTGGATAGCAGGTGAGGGCGTATTCTCTAGACTCTCCACGGCATTCTTGAGCAGGTTCAAAAGAACCATTTCGATCTGGCTCTCATCGGCACGGATTGCCAGATTGGGCGAAGTCGTCGTGATGGTGATCTGGTGTCGCTGCGCATGGGGCTGAGCGAGCTGGGTAACGTGCCGCAGCAACTGATCGACGCGCACATCGGCGAAAACCGGCTGCGGAATGGCCGTAAAGTGCCGGTAGGCATCCACAAACTGCATAATCCCCGCTCCCCGCTGTTCGATGGTGGAGAGGGCGTCGCGCAGGTCGTTGACGGATTCGGTTAATTGCCTGTCGTGCGCTACAGGCAGCGCCAGGTCCGTTTCGACGATGTCGCGCATGGTTCCCGCCAAAGACACAATCGGCGTAATCGAGTTCATGATCTCATGACGCAGTACTTTCGTCAGGTTTTGCCAGGCTTCGAGTTCGCGCTGCTGGAGTTCCGTCCGGATATTCTGCAGCGACGCTACGGTAACCAGTCGTCCGCGAAGCCGAACGGCCGTACACCGGATCGACAGTTCGCCATCGGTACCCGTCTGGTAAAGGACTGGCGCCGATGCACTGGTCGCTGAGCGAAGCAGGTCGGCCAGATCGGGATGGGTGGCGCTGAGGTCGCTGAGGGTGCGCAGCCTATAAATGCCCAGCAGCCGAAGCGCGGTCTGATTGACCAGTTCGACCTGCCCGGCCGCGTCGAAGGTCAATAGCCCGACGCTGACGTGCTGAACGATGGTGTTCACGTAATGCAGGTTCGCTTCTTTCTCGGCCCGCGCCTGCCGAAACGCATCGAGCACTTCGTTAAACTGATCGTTCAGGTTCCGGAAGGAAGGGCCAAAGCTACTGTCGGCCCGGAAGGCAACTGAAAAATCGGAATACCGAACCGATTCCAGAAAGCGCGTCAGCTTCCGGTTAAGCCCCGTAACGTACTGGTACAGGTTGACGCAGAGTGTACCCAGGAGAACGAATAGCGGAACGAGCCAGAACAGGGCCGACTGATGCAGGTATAGGGTCACCATCGCGCCGGTGAGAACGACGATGCTGACAATACGCCAGCCTATGCCAAAGGCAAAACGGTTCATCGATCAGCCAGTTAAAGCCCGAATTTCTCCAGGCGACGGTACAGCGCCTGCCGCGACAGGCCTAGTTCCCGCGCTACGTCGGTGATGCTGCCCCGGTGTTTCTGCATCGCCTGCTGAATCAATTGCCGTTCCATATCTTCCAGTTGCAGGGTTTCGTTCACCGGTGAGGCCGCGGGTACGTCTTTGCGGAAGATAAAATCAGTCAGTTCCAGCGTAGTGCCTTGAGCCAGAATAACGGCCCGCTCGATAGCGTGCTGCAGCTCCCGTACGTTGCCCGGCCAGCGGTACTGTTTCATCTCGGCCAGCAGCGCCGGACTCAGGCTGGTGACGGGTCGGTTGTATTGTTTGGCGTACTTTTTCAGGAAATAGTCAGCCAGTGGGCCAATGTCGGTCGGCCGTTCGCGCAGCGGGGGTAAATGCAGTTCGATGGTGTTGATCCGGTACAGCAAATCCTGCCGGAACCGGACGGGACGGTCGGGACTTTGTTCGTTCAGATTGGCATTGGTTGCGCAGATGAGCCGGACATCCACCGGCCGGGCTTTGTTGGAGCCAACGCGCGTTACCTGCCGCTGCTGGAGTACGGTCAGCAGCTTGGCCTGCTGGGCGGGAGTCAGGTTGCCAATCTCATCGAGGAAAATAGTGCCGCCGTTCGCTTCCTCAAACCGACCGGCGCGGTCGTCGCGGGCGTCGGTAAAGGCGCCTTTTACGTGGCCGAACAGTTCGCTCTCAAACAGACTCTCGGTCAAAGCGCCAACATCCACGCTCACAAACGGCTTGTCGCGCCGATTCGACTGCTCATGCATTGCCCGCGCAATCAGGTCTTTACCCGTGCCGTTTTCGCCCAGAATCAGGATGTTGGCATCGGTGGGGGCCACGCGTTCAACCGTTTCCAGGACGGAGCGCATCGCCGAGCCGATAATGGACACGGAGCCGGCTGATCGTTTGAGCCGCTGTTTATCGTCCGGGCTTTTGTCGGTCTCGTCGCTCTCCTGTTTGCGGGTCACGGCGCCCCGGATCGTTTCGAGAAACTTGTCGTTCTGCCAGGGTTTCAGCACGAAATCAGCCGCCCCGGCCTTGATCGCCCGGACGGCCATTTCTACGTCGCCATAGGCCGTAAACAGAATAACCCGCGCCTTGGGGTCAATGTCCAGGATACGGTCGAGCCAGGCGAAGCCCTCGCGTCCGCTGCTCACGTCGCGCTGGAAGTTCATGTCGAGCACGATGGCGTCGTAGCGATTGTTGTTGAGCAGAAAAGGTAATTTTTCGGGGTTCTTTTCGATGTCCACTGCGCCAACGTGCCGTTTCAGCAGTAGCCGGGCCGCTAGCAACACGTCGGGATCATCGTCCACGATTAGGAGTTTAGCATCTTGCATACCTCAAAGATATATGGATGAACGAATTGTTGCATGCATTGCTTGATGAACGGCAGATTAGGCTTTTCTTACGTACTTTGCCCGTCAACATGCATCAGTTTTTACGCTGATGAGGTTTTATTTTCGATGACGCTTTCCGATTCACGACTGCCTCTGCTTCCGCTCGACGACCGCTGGTTTTATGCCCTGGCAATCGTTGGGATTTTCCTGAACGCCACGGGCCTGTTCTCGCCTATTCTTGAACCGGATGGTGCGCTGTATGCCTGCCTTGCCAAAACGATAGCGCAGTCGGGCGATTTCGTCAATCTCTACGCGGTCGGTAGCGACTGGCTCGATAAACCACACTTTCCGTTCTGGGTTACAGCCGTTAGCTATTTAGTTTTTGGTATAAATTCGTTTGCCTACAAGTTCCCGGCGCTGCTGTTTACCGTGGGCAGCGCGGTCTATACGTACCATTTTGCCCGGCTGGTTTATCCGAAGCTAGTTGCGCAGGTAGCCGTATTGGTGTTTATGACAGCCTTTCACGGCGTTTTATCGAATAACGACGTTCGGGCCGAACCGTATCTAACGCCGTTGATTATTGGCGCTGTTTATCATTATTACCGAATCTTTCTGGGTGCCAAAGGTTATCATTTAGTAATTGGGGCCTTGCTGACCGGTTGTGCCCTGATGACCAAAGGACCGTTTGTGCTTGTGCCCATCGGAGCCGGATTAGTCGTTCACTGGCTGCTGACGGGGCAGTGGCGGGAGTTGCTCAAGTTACGCTGGTATCTGGCCGTGGGGCTATCGCTGCTGTTTACCGCCCCCGAGTTCTACGCCCTGTACGAGCAGTTCGACCTGCATCCGGAGAAGGTTGTTTTCGGGCAGACGGGCGTGTCGGGTGTGCGGTTTTTCTTCTGGGATAGTCAGTTCGGGCGGTTTTTCAATACGGGGCCGATCAAAGGCGCGGGCGACAAGCTTTTCTTTACCCACACGCTGCTATGGGCGTTTCTGCCCTGGTCATTGCCGCTCTACATAGGCACCGGCAAGGCGCTGGCCGGACTCGTTCGTCGTCAACCGGTCCTGCCCGAGTACGTGTCGCTGGGGGTGGGGCTGGCCACGTTCCTGCTGTTCTCGCTGTCGGGGTTTCAGCTGCCCCATTACCTGAACATTGTCTTTCCGTTTTATGCCATCCTGACTGCTCAGTTCCTGACTGGCCTGAAATCTGTCAACCTGCGCCGGTGGACAATCGGCCAGAGCGTCATCGGTGCTTTACTGATTGTCCTGGCAATGGCCCTGCTGGTCATTGTTCAGCCAGATCGGCTAACCCAGGCGCTGGTCTGGGGCGTTGTGATTACGTTCGCGACGATCACGCTGTTCCGGCCGAATAACCTGCTGTCGCTGGCGGGTCGGATGGTGGGAGCCATGCTGGTGCTGATGGGCGTCCTGAATCTGTTTATTTACCCGACGCTGATGCAGTATCAGGCGGGGATGACGGTGGCCCGGTACGTAAACAGCCGACCCGCTTCGGCGCAGCGGCCAACGGTACTGTATCTGCCCGGGACGGGACCGGGTGGGGGAAGTTTCTGGACGTATGAATTTTACGTGGACAGCCCGGTGCGTTACGCCCGGACTGATTCGGCTTTGCGAGCAGAGGTTAGACGGCAACCGTCGCTGGTATTTACGACCGGCGTTCAGGCCGATTCGCTGGCCTTTCGCGGGTTTACAGTTCAGCGGTTAGCTATCTTCCCCTATTACCACGTCAGCCAGCTAACCTACAATTTCCTGAATCGGGAAACCCGCGCGCAGACGCTCATGCCGTATATTCTGGCCGAAATAAAGGAGTAAGCTGGAAGCTGAACAGGCAAAGGATGAATGGGTAAGAAAGTCTGAACGCCACCGGACAACAAATGTCCGATACCGGACAGCCATTCTAGAGAATAGAATCGCAAGCGTCTGTAAATCAGGTATTCGAAAAAATGGCACGGCATTGGTAACTAGCTGATCGGCTGACTGAGCCTGTTAATCGTTCAGCTATTTAATCGTCAATACAAATGGATCGCGCCTTACCTAAACGCTTCTGGACCAGCCAACGCCTTATTTTATCAGGTGGCGGTGTGCTGATTCTGGGTCTGCTGGCTTACACCTTCTTTTTCGCTGATCGTCGTTCAAAGCTGAATGTCGAAAAAGATAAAATAACCATCTCGAACGTAACCACCGGACCGTTTGAGGATTTTATTGCCGTAACGGGCGTTGTTCAACCCCTGAAAACCATTCGGCTCGATGCAATCGCCGGGGGATACGTAACCGAAAAACTGGTAGAAGGCGGTAGCATGGTGAAGCAGGGCGATGTACTGCTGCGGCTGGAAAACCAGAATCTGCGGCTTAATTTTCTTCAGTCGGAGACAGAAGCCAACCGCCTGGTGAACGACCTTCAAAATACCCGGCAACGTTTACGTGTAGAGCGGTATTCGCTTCGTAAAGCCTTGTCTGACCTCGATTTCCAGATTAATCAGGCGAAAGACATTTATGATCGCCAGTCGAAATTATTCAGAGACAAAGTCATTTCTGAGCAGGACTACATGAAAGCCAAGCTAGACTACGAGAAATTAGTTGAGCAGCGCAAGATTGAGGCCGAGTCGCAGAAATACCAGGAAGACAATGCCAAAACCCAGATCCAGATGCTGGAAGGTACGCTCGCCCGCACGCAGAAGAACGTAGCGCTCTGGCAGCAAACGCTTAACAATCTGGTTGTGAAGGCCCCCGTATCGGGTCTGTTATCGTCCATGGATATTGAAGTGGGGTCGAATATTAACCAGGGACAAAATATTGGTCAGATTGATGATCTGAACGGATTCAAGATGCGCGTCGGTGTTGACGAACACTACCTGAACCGAATTTTTACGGGTCTGACCGGCTCCTTTGAATTCAACGGCGAAAAGCATGACCTGGAGATTACCCGCGTCTATCCCGAAGTGCGCAACGGGCGGTTTGAAGTAGACATGGTATTCAGCAAAGGCGCGCCGAAAGGCATCAAGCGCGGTCAATCGTCGCCCATTCAGCTGGAACTAGGCAAAGCCGCCAAAGCCACGCTGCTGCCGGTAGGTGGTTTCTTCTCCGATACGGGCGGCAACTGGGTGTACGTGGTGGATAACTCCGGTAAGCGGGCCATAAAGCGCAATATTACCCTGGGTCGTAAGAATCCGGAGTATTACGAAGTGCTGGAAGGACTCCAGCCCGGCGAGCAGGTGATTACGAGCAGCTACGAGAACTTTGGCGATAACGAAGTTCTGGAATTTTAACAGGAGTAGGGGGACGAAAGGGACGAAGGAGGAGAGGGGAAATGAAGCTTTAAGTGAATTTTTCTTCCCGCGTTTTTATCAGATTCTGCAACATAGATGAAATAATCCGGCTCTTTGCCAATAATACAGCACCAGTATCTGGGTTCAGGATTCCGACGCCTATAGCCAAATGAATTTGTGTTCTTAATTCGCCATTCGACCCTTTTGCAATGCGTAAAAATCGAATAAACTCTTTATTGGTGTGGCGTTCAAAACCTTCTGCAATGTTTGAAGGGACAGAAACCGCCGAACGACGCATTTGGTCACGAAGGCCGTAATCGTTCCAGTCAGCGAGTAATTTGTACAAATCAATTGCCTGAGCTAAACCTTTTTGCCAAACTAACAGATCTTCAAATTTTTCAACTTTAGCCATGAATACAGAAGTTTAGTGAGTGTGGTCAAAGCTACTGAAATCCCCTTTGTCCCCTTACTCCTTCTCTTCCCTTTTCTACCTTAAGCCAATGATTCAGACAATTAACCTTCAGAAACTCTTTACGACCGAAGAAGTCGAGACCACGGCCCTCAATGGCATCAGCATGGATGTTAAAGACGGCGAGTTTGTGGCCATCATGGGGCCCTCTGGCTGCGGTAAATCCACGCTCCTGAACATTCTCGGTCTGCTGGACAACCCCACCGACGGTGCATATAACTTTTACGGAACCGAGGTGGCCAAAATGACCGAGCGGCAGCGGGCGCAGCTTCGGAAAGGTTCGATTGGCTTTGTATTCCAGAGCTTTAACCTAATCGACGAGCTTACCGTGTATGAAAACGTCGAACTGCCGTTGCTGTATCTGAAAACGCCTGCCGACGAACGTAAGGCGCGCGTAGAGGAAGCCCTGAACCGCATGAGCATCATGCACCGCCGGAATCACTTCCCACAGCAGCTCTCGGGCGGTCAGCAGCAGCGGACGGCCATTGCCCGGGCCGTGGTCGCCAAACCCAAACTGATTCTGGCCGATGAACCGACGGGAAACCTGGATTCGAAGAACGGGGAAGAGGTGATGAAGCTATTAGGGGAACTAAACGACGAAGGCACGACGATCATCATGGTAACGCACTCGCCCTACGACGCCGGATTCGCCCATCGGATCGTGAATCTCTTCGACGGAAAAGTTGTCACCGAAAACTTCCACGTTTAGCGTTTCTATAAAAACTCATTTAAGTCCAGCTGGAGAATTTTGGAGAAGGAAGAAAGGCTGGCCATGCCGCCATCACCTTTGTTATAACATAGCCACTGTTGAGTCTTATAGTTGAAGACGAGTCCCTCGAGAATCCCATACTCGCCTTCGTCAATCAGCCGAATAACTTTGTTGGTGTCGTGTTTAAGTCCATTTGTCTGGCAGACCTCAATGATAACCTTAGCTTGTTCTGTCTGGTGATCGTATAATAGCAGATCGGGAACCGGACTGCTATAGCCTTCTGTGAGCATCATTTCTGGAAGGGGTTCGAAATTAATTCGGCCTGATTTATAAAGAGGATAAAGTCCGGATGTTAGCCGGGCAATAACACTCTGATGAATAATAGGCGCATTTACGCCCATATCATCTTCTCTGACCAGGGTTGCGATAGAAGACGGTTTTAAGTAACTCATTGGATCATCGTATATTACACTTTAAAGATAATGAACCTTAGCAGATTTGAAAATAACGTTCACATCTGCTAAGACGAGTTTTGTTTATTAATCAGCCTGTAGGAAATGGGTTGCTACGGGTAGACTGATGTAGGGGGATTTGTGCAGCTCCTTCTTCCTGTCTGTTTTTCATTGCTGGCGATTTTTCGCAATACTAGTGAGCGGATGCACGTACTGGCAAATGAAAAACAGAGTGGACGTAAACGGTTTGGCTGAAATGTCGAACGGCACCATCATTGTAAACGGGCCGGCCGCCAACAATGATGGGACATTTACAATCACGGACGGCTACCTGTTGGCCGTAGGTAACTCGGGAATGGCCCAGCTGCCGGGCGCATCGTCTACGTAGAATTCGGTGCTGATAAACTTCACCTCGTCGCAAAAGGCGGGTTCAATAGTTCATATCCAGAATAGCAAAGGCAAGGATATCTTAACCTTCGTTCCGGTCAAGAACTATCAGTCGGTAGCGTTTTCTTCGCCGTCGCGGGCTACCAGTTCAACCTATGACATTTACGTGGGCGGCAGCTCAACCGGCGCCGTAACCAACGGCTTATATCAGAATGGAACCTATACGGCCGGGACTAAAAACAACATCTTTACCATCTCCAGCATAACAACTAACGTTGGGTCCGGCACCCGGTAGTTTTACGTTCGCTATCGGACGGACAGGTGTCCGCAATCGGACAGCATAGGGGTGAAAAAAGGCTGTTTCCTACAGGAAACGGCCTTTTTTGTTCGTGGCATAACAGTTGATTGGTTTGCTGAAAGCATCTTGCCGATGTAATCAAGCTATCCCGTTCGCCTGGCTATTGCGCGGACCCCTGTCCGGCGACCATCGTCAGGATTGACCCGATGGATGCTGAAAACCTTTAGACCGTATGTTCCGGAATTATCTGAAAATCGCTCTGCGCAACCTGTGGAAACACAAGTCGTCAACCCTGATCAACGTCGTTGGTTTGTCGATTGCTTTCTGTAGTTCGGTGCTACTGTTTCTATCGGCGGCTTTTGAACTGTCGTTTGACAAGTTTCACACCAATGCCGAGGGTATCTTTCGAACGTACTTCGTCATTAACGATCCTAAAGGGCAGGAACGGTCGGCTTCGATGCCGTATCCGTTTGTACCGGCTCTGAAGCAGGAATATCCGGAAGTGGCGTTTGCCACACGCTACCAGCAGGGAAACGGCGCCGTGCAGTATAAGGACAAGCAACTGGCGAAAGAGATTGATGGCGTCGATCCCGATATGCTCAGCATGTTTTCGTTTCCCATGCGGCAGGGAAACGCGCAGACTGCGCTGAACAGCCTGAGCAGCATTGTGATCAGCGAGGATATGGCCAACGATTTGTTTGGCAAGGAAAACCCGATGGGAAAACCACTCCGGATCAACGGATTTGGCGGCTGGCGTAACTTCATCGTGACCGGCGTGGTTGCCGACGCGCCTGATAATTCAACCTTCCAGTTTGACGCGTTCATCCGGATTGAAAATCAGCCCGCATACCTGGAGGGGTTGAAACGCTGGGATAATACCAACCACGAAGCGTATGTTGCGCTCAGGCCGGGCGTCGATCAGGCAGCATTCGAAAAACGCCTGCAACCGTTCACGCAGAAATACTTTCAGAGCGAGATTAGCTATCTGAAGCAGCAGGGGGCCCGGCCCGACGAACGGGGCGAGTTATACAGTATCCGGCTGCAGCCGCTGCTGGATGTGCATTTTGACACAGACCTGATTCAGGGGCACGGCATTAATCGGATGTATGTGTACACGCTGATGGCCATTGGCCTGTTTATTCTGGTGATTGCGGCTATCAACTTCATTAACCTAACACTGGCGCGGTCGTTTACGCGGGCGCGGGAAGTGGGCGTGCGGAAGTCGCTGGGCGCCCAGCGCGGCCAGTTGTTTGCTCAGCTCTGGGGCGAAACGCTGCTGACCTGTGGCCTTGGCTTAGTTATCGGTGCTGTACTGGTAGTTACGCTGCGTCAGCCCTTCAACGTCCTGTTTAATGCAAAACTGTCGGCAGACTTCATTATGCAGCCGACTACGCTTCTGATTGCGCTGGCTGGGTTTCTGCTGGTTACGCTATTGGCTGGGGGGTACCCAGCCCTGGTGATGACCCGCTTTCAGACCGTTCAGGTGCTGAAAGGAAAGGTAACGTCCGGTAAGCCGGGCACCCTACGTAATGCGCTCATCGTTACGCAGTTTGCCATCGCCTGTCTGCTCATCATCGGTACGTTCGTGGTACTTCGACAGACAAGCTATCTGCGCGGAAAACCACTAGGCTTTAACAAAGAGCAGGTTATCAGCATTCCCGTTGGCAACGAGGTCGAAGGAACCTATGCGCTGGCGCAACTGCGTAATCGGCTGGCCAGTAATCCCAGTGTTGTGACGATGACGGGGACCGGGGTTAACATCGGACGTGGGCTCGACGGCAGCAGCCAGCGGGGCATGGTCGGGTTCGTTCACAAAGGACGCGAAGTGACCAGCGACTGGCTGCGGGTTGATTACGATTATCTGCAAACGCTCGGTATCAAACTGCTTGCCGGTCGGGATTTTAGTCGGCAGCACCCCGTCGATTCGACAACGTCGGTGATTGTCAGCACCAGTTTTGCCAAACAGTTAGGAGAAAAACAACCCATCGGTGCGTTCTTTCAGACCGATTCAGCGGGGGGCAAATACCAGATCATTGGCCTGATTCCTGACTTTCATTTATACGCGCTTCGCAGCGAGATTAAGCCGATTGCGATGCACCTGCACCAGGACGCGGAGATCCGGTACATTCTGATGCGCGTGGCTCCGCAGAACATGGTCTCGATGATGGAAACGCTGAAACGGGAGTGGCGGGAGATTGCGCCCAGGTCCGAGTTCCTGGGTAGTTTCCTAAACGAAAACACCGACCGCTGGTACCGGCAGGAAGAGAAGATGGCACAGATGCTCAGTCTGGCCGCTGGCATTGCTATCGCGCTGTCGTGCATGGGGCTGTTTGCCATTGCGCTGCTCAGTATTCAGCAACGGACCAAAGAGATTGGGGTGCGAAAAGTGCTGGGTGCGTCGGTGGTTAGCATTGTGGGGCTGCTGTCGCGCGACTTCATCAAGCTGGTGCTGATTGCTATTATGATTGCTTCGCCGGTGGCGTGGTGGGCCATGAACCAATGGCTGTCCGACTTTGCCTACAAGATCGACATCGAGTGGTGGGTGTTCGTGCTGGCGGGCCTGCTGGCCATCCTGATTGCGCTACTGACCGTAAGCTTTCAGAGTATTAAAGCTGCGCTGATGAATCCCGTAAAAAGTTTACGAACCGAGTAACCTAAACCTGCAAGGTCTCTAAGACCTTCCAGGTTTCTCAGACCGGAGCCCCTATGTTACGTAATTACTTCAAAATCGCCTGGCGTACGCTCAGTAAGCAACGCGGCCTTACGTTCATCAACATCGTTGGGCTGGCTACCGGGCTGGCGTGCTGTCTGCTCATTACCCTTTACGTCCTGGATGAGCTCAGCTACGATCGCTACAACACCAAAGCCGACCGCATCTACCGGATTCATACTGACATTAAATTCGGGGGGAACGACATGCATTTTGCCGTATCGCCCGATCCGGTTGGCCAAACGCTGAAGCAGGATTACCCGCAGGTTGAGCAGTTTGTCAGGCTGCATCAGCGGGGCACCTGGCTCGTCAAGCGGGCGGGGTCCACCAACATCCTGCGCGAAGACAACATTCACTTTGCCGACTCGACGCTGTTCGACGTCTTTACGCTGCCGCTGATTGCCGGTGATCCCAAACGGGCTCTGGCGGGCCCAAATCTGGTTGTCATCAGCGAATCGGCGTCAAAGCGGCACTTTGGCGATCAGAACCCAATCGGGCAGACGCTGCTGTTTAATAATCGGCAGGCGTTTAAAGTAACGGGGGTCATGCGCGACATGCCGGCCAACTCGCATTTCCGGAGTAATTTCTTTCTGAGTATGGCCAGCGATGACTATACGTGGGGGCAGTGGCTCAGCAATAACCACCACACCTACATCGTCTTACGTGAGGGTACTGACTACCGGGCATTCGAGCGGAATTTCGATGCGGTTATCGAAAAATACGTCGGGCCACAGGCGTATGATATGATTGGCGCGACGCTGGAGCAGTTTCGCAAGGCCGGAAATCGTTACCGATTCTGGCTGATTCCCTTAACGGACATTCATCTGTACTCGAAACAGCAGGTTGAACTGGAGCCGAACAGCGATATTCAATACGTGTATATCTTCTCGGCGGTAGCCCTGTTTATCCTGCTGATCGCCTGCATCAATTTCATGAATCTGGCCACGGCCCGCTCGGCCAATCGGGCAAAAGAAGTGGGCGTTCGGAAAGTGCTGGGTTCAGAACGCCAGCAGCTCATTGGGCAGTTCATGGCGGAGTCGGTGCTGATGACCGTGCTGGCTATGGCGCTGGCCCTTGTACTGGTCGGGATGGCACTGCCTTTCTTCAACACTCTTGCAGCCAAGACGTTGAGCGCCCGGAATCTGCTTTCTCCTTATTTGTTGCCAGTCCTGATCATCCTGCCGATTGTCGTTGGTTTACTGGCGGGTAGCTATCCGGCGTTCTTCCTGTCGTCGTTCCGGCCGGTCAGTGTATTGAAAGGGCGGATTGACGTCAGTTTTCGGAGTTCCCGATTACGCAGCGGACTGGTAGTGTTTCAGTTCATGATGTCGGTCGTGCTGATGGTGGGTACGCTGATCGTGTATCGGCAGATCAGCTATATCCAGACCAAGAATCTGGGCTTCAGCCGCGAGCAGGTCCTGACGGTGAATGATGTGTATGCGATTGGCAAACAGGCCGAAACGTTCAAGCAGGAAGTGTTACGTCTGCCGGGGGTGGTGAGCGGCTCCATATCGGGTTATCTGCCGACGCCTTCCAGTCGGAGCGATAACGCGTTTTTCCCGGAGGGCGAGATTAACCAGACCAAGGCCGTCAACATGCAAAGCTGGGGCGTTGACCACGACTACATCAACACCATGGGCATGCAGATGGCCGAGGGCCGGAATTTCTCGCGGGAGTTCGGGTCCGACTCGTCGGCACTGATTCTGAACGAAACGGCGGCTAAACTCTTTGGCGGCCGAAACATCATTGGCAAGCGCATAACCCAGTATGCCGATCCGGAGGCTAAAACCACAAAGACCTACACGGTGATCGGGGTTGTCAGAAACTTTCACTTTGAATCCCTTCGGCAGAACATTGGCGCGTTGTCGATGGTTCTCTCGCCCAACACCGGAGCCGCTTCGTTCCGACTGAGCACCACCAACATCCCCTTTTTAGTCCGGCAGATTGAGGGAATATGGCGGCATATAGCGCCGGGTCAGCCGTTTGCCTATTCGTTTCTGGCTAATGATTTCGAGAATATGTACCGCGCTGAACAGCGCATCGGCACCATTGCCCTGACGTTTGCCGTGCTGGCCATCCTGATTGCCTGTCTTGGGCTGTTTGGGCTGGCTACGTTCATGGCCGAGCAGCGGACCAAGGAGATTGGCGTCCGCAAGGTGCTGGGTGCCAGCGTGACCAGTATTATCGCCCTGATGTCGCGCGACTTCCTCCGGCTGGTGCTGATTGCCATTCTGATCGCTACGCCGATTGCCTGGTGGGCCATGCGGCAGTGGTTGCAGGACTTCGCCTACAAGATCGACATCGAGTGGTGGATATTCGCCCTGGCGGGCGTGTTGGCCATTGGCATCGCCCTGCTGACCGTAAGCTTCCAGAGTATCAAAGCCGCGCTTATGAACCCGGTGAAGAGCCTCCGGGCGGAATAAGCGCCTTAATTCGTCTGTATGTTCTGATTCCTGATTATAATGGTAGGGTTGTTACGTTGGCCAGTTTTGCGCTGGTTTACGGAAATCTGCTTAGCCTCAAGCAGGACTTCCCTCAAGTCAATGGTATTCTCTTTATTAGCTTGGGGTAGCTTGAAAAGCTGAGATGGACTTCTGCCATCGTTTAGGTCTATAGCAATTTCAAGGAGTCGATCTCTGGGAATTTCGACTTCCCGTAAGACGAATCTATTGTTGCTAAGTCTTGCTGGCTGCACTGCAGTTTGATCTTTTACCCGAACCTGTTTAACATCCTCAGCACTAACGTTGCGCCCATTAATGACGATGCTGCCGATAACCGTAGCCGTTGAGGGTGTTTCTGGTTTTATGTTAGCTTCTGGCTTGTCACTGAGACTTGCTTCCTGGCCTTGTTTGGCATGAAACAAACCTAAAAAGTCTAGTTCGCTGTTTGATTTGGCAAAGCCGAAGAAAGCTAATACTACCACTGCCAGAATAGCGGCAACACGCCAATTGATGTTTTTTAGAATGTGTTTGGGAATTATCTTTTGCCATTCAAATGATCCGTTGCAATATAATCTGAATGTTGGCTAAGTACAGCCAGCAAACCGAAGATGATATCGTGTATTCATAATCTTTGACAATCCTTCGAAAGTGATTCGTCCAAGCAATGGTCCGTTCCACTACCCACCGTTTGGCTACGGGTACAAAGCCCAGAGTTGATTCAGGACGAGACGCTTTTTCAAAATCAAGGCTCCATCTAGCCAACTCTTGAGCGAAGACGCCATTATAAGATTGATCACCGTAGACTTTCTCCAAACGCTCTCCAACTAGCCATAGTAAGTCACTGACCATCGATACGGCTGAAGGGCCATCCGCTTGATTAGCAGAATGGACATCTGCTAGCCATAGACGCCCTTGGGTGTCAACGATGAGTTGCCTTTTTCGGCCATTCACTCGTTTATTCGCGTCGAGACCTCGGTTCTCCCAAATCATCGGAGCCAACTTAACACTTTGTGAATCAATACATACTGCAGATGGATATGCTTCTTTACCGACCCGCTTACGGTCAAGTTGATTTAAGGCCAGATTGATTCGACCAAAAGTACCATCCTGTTTCCAACGTCTAAAATAGTAATAGACGGTTTGCCAATTAGGCCACTCGGTAGGCAGATTGCGCCATTGGCATCCTGTGCGTAGCAGCCACAAAATACTGTTAACAATCTGTCGCAAATCATGAGTCCGCTGACGATCAAGTGGTAAAAAAGGAGAAATTGCATCCCACTGGGCGTCGGTCAGTGGCTTCCACTGTTTGGTCATTGCTTTGCATCTTGGTCGATACAAAAATGACTCGACGCTCAGCCTTTAACAATTCCCAAACAGCTTCTTATATAAATGCTATTATTTCCCCAATAGGAATCACTCCACTTCACCTCAATACCTGCCTCAATCAAAGAACGTAACGGCGATATATCACTGACTTTTGTACCACGCAGGTTTAGCGACTGCAGGTTGGGGAGCTGAGCCAGCCCCTGAATGTCGCTGACTTTTGTACCACTCAGGTCTAACGACTGCAGGTTGGGGAGCTGAGCCAGCCCCTGAATGTCGCTGACTTTTGTACCACTCAGGTCTAACGACTGCAGGTTGGGGAGCTGAGCCAGCACCTGAATGTCGCTGACTTGAGTATCCCAAAGGTTTAGCGACTGCAGGTTGGGGAGCTGAGTTAACTTTGTTAAACTGGACGAGTCCAGATTATTATTGCGGCCTCTATTGGCTGAAATAGTATATCTCTTTTTATCTTCGTCGTAATAGTAATCCCCTAAATTTAATCTTTCGAGCCAGATCAATTTTGTTAAGTCATCAGGTAATTCCATTAGACCGCAGTTACCAAGATCAAGAAAAATGGCTCGGCTCAGTTTGGCTTGTTTAATAAGGTTTAAGGCAAGGGCTGACATGGCGGAATAGATTGTATACAATGACTGGACTAAACTAATAAATAATAGTCATTTTATGGTCTATCACACCTCCTTTGCTGTAAAAGCGATCGCAAGAATCTACTCAAAAATTCAAGTGAGTGTGCTATAAGGATGATGCCCATTCCTTACTTCATTCCCGCTTCGGCCAGTAGCACGAGCAAAACGCGCTGCATGCCTAAGTAGCCCTTGTCGTTCAGCCACCATTCGTTCAGTGAGTGCTCATTGCCGCCCTTGCCTCCGCTGCCGATTGTGATGGCGGGTATGCCGTTGGCAATGGGCGTGTTGGCATCCGTGGAACTGACGCTCAGCTTCGGCTCTACCTGCATGAACTTCGCGACGGCCATAGCCCGCTGCACCAGCGGCACGGTCGGCTCAGTACGGCCGGAGGGGCGGTCGCCCACCTGTTTTACGTCGACCGTCAAATCGGGGCCGGAGCGCTTCATCTGGTTCTCTTCGTTCAGCGCACGCTGTACAGCTGTCTGAAGGAGTTTATCAATGCCGTTCAGCTTGTCCGCACTCTCCGACCGCATGTCTACTTCCATCCAGGATTCGTAGGGGATGGCGTTTACGGATGTGCCCCCGCCAATGACACTCACGCTATACGTTGTTTTGACGCCTTCTCGGGTAAACTTGTCGGCTTCCTGCGTAAAATAATAGATGGCCTTTCCCAGAGCACCGTGCGGGTTTACAATGCCAAACGCGCCGTAGGAGTGGCCGCCCGGCCCTTTGAACGTAATCCGGTAGCGGTGCGAACCCAGGCCGCGGTGTGTGATCTCGTCGATACCGTCGCCATCCACGGCGATATAGGAATCAATCTTCGGACCATTCGGTTTGAACAGGTTCTTCACGCCCCGCAAATCGCCCAGGCCTTCTTCGCCCACGGCTCCAACGAACAGCACATCTGCATCGGTTTCAATCCCTGTTTTTTCCATACCCTTCAGCACCGCCAGCACCGCCGTCAGGCCGCGGGTGTCGTCACCGATGCCGGGCGCATACAGCGTATCGCCTTTCTGCTTCACCTTTACGTTGGTGCCTTCCGGAAACACCGTATCCAGATGTGCTTCGACTACAACGGTTTTCTGGCGGCCTTTTCCCCGGCGCAGCGCCAGTACGTTGCTCACGTCATCGAGCCAGACCGAATCGGCTCCGGCGGCTTTCATCATATCGGCGTATTTCCTGGCCCGGACCTGCTCTTTAAACGGGGGCGACGGCGTTTCGGTGAGGTTGATAAGGTCCTGTTTGGTCTGCGGTTCCAGGTCCATGAAGAATTTAAACGCACTCTGCACGGCCGGGCGTTTCGCCAGATTCTGGATTTCGGTCTCGTAACGCTTGTCAATCGCTACGGGCTTTTCAGCCTGCGCCTGCACCAGATGAGCCGTGCCGATAAGGAGTGGGGTGAGTAAGGCGGCTACGGCCGTTGGTTTCATCACGAAAGGCATAAAGATGTAACAGAATAAAGAAGAAATAAAATTAATTTTCACCCATAGATTATTGGGCGAAAAATGCTTCAATGTTACAACAAAGCAGGCGTTTTGCCTATTGGCTGCTGGTGATTTATTCCCGCCGAATGGCTTCAACCGGGTCGAGTTGGGCGGCTCGCCAAGCGGGATAGGTCCCAAAAACAACGCCGATCAGCAGCGCGATGACAACAATAATCAGAAAGGTGTTCCAGGTATAGGCGACCTGAAACGGTACGTCGGTAATCGATTTGACAATGGGCACAAAGGCCAGGGTGCTCAGGATACCTAAGCCCAGACCCAGCAAACTGCCGAGGGTCGAAATGGTGATGGACTCAGACAGGAACTGGTAGAGGATGTCCTGTTTTTTAGCGCCAAGCGCTTTTCGCACGCCGATTTCGACGGTACGTTCCGTAACTGAAATGAGCAAAACGTTCATAACGCCAATGCCGCCCACCAGGACCGATATACCGACGATCAGGCCCATGATAAGCCGAAACAGCAGAAACCCTTGTGTCGCCTGATTAACTCGCTGCTCGTTAGTATTGATCGAAAAATCCGCCAGCTGGTTTTTCATGTTGTCGTTCAACCAGTGTTCAACCTCTGTCTTCAGTGTGGAAACGTCTTCAACCTTATCGGCTTCAATCACGCAAAAGGGCGGGTTTGCTTTCAGAGCGCTATCTGGAAACAGCGTCAACGGAATCAGCAGTTGGGGCGTTCTGGCGTCTTTATCCGCTGAGATGCCAATTACCGTCAAAATCTGGTTCTTAAAGATAACCTGTTGTCCAATCGCGTTCTGCTCCGGTTGTTTCCCCACCAGCTGACGGGCAAGCCGCTGGTTGATGAAGGCGACCGGGCGTTGTTCATTCAACTCTGTTTCGATAAAGGCCCGGCCGTGAATGAGTTGCAGATCCGGGTGTAAGGGCAAACTCACGCCCGTAACGATTGTGCCTGTTTTACGGTTGGTAGCGCGTTGCGTAATCTCATCGTTCTGCCGCCAGTACAGATAAGCCGCAGCGGGTTTGGTCAGGCCCGACCGCATTTTCCGGAACGAGTCGTACCGGAAATAAGCAAAGTCATTCTTACGTATCTCGACCTCGTTGACGAGTTTGTAAGGCTTCGAATACACCAGGATTGCTTTGAGCGAGGTTGTTTTGGTAATCTGATCCCGGGCGTATTGCTCCATACCGTCGATCAGGGAAAGAATAGCAACCAGAGCAGCCACGCCGATGACGATACCGAGAATGGATAAGACGGTATGAAAAAACCGGGTGCGGATATTATCCAGGGCGGTGGCAAACGAAACAAGAATCTTTTTCATTGCAGACAGGGTAGCCAACGTTTACCAACTACGTTACCAAGTTAATCTAACCGGCAGGAACGGGGCAACTGATCTGTGACAAGTGGTTGGTCTATAAGCGAAAGCAATCAGGCCGACGTTACGTACCCGTGAATCTGTTTTGTCAGCCAGTCAACTACGGTTGTAACCCGGCTGTGTCCGCCTGCGTACGGCATTCGTCCGATTGCGGACAGGGAAAGCGCTGATTTGGAAATATAATTTATTGGTAATTAGTAGTTTAGTCTCTTGGTATGGCCTTTGATTGACTTTGTGGATGAATAGCGATTGTTCGTGGCGACGGCACATTTTCAGAGCGGTGATAACGTCCTGATGAATCTGTAAATCGTTGCGAACGGCATATACTTCTGAACAGATACCCTTGACAACCATGCTAAAGAGCTATTTTACGACGGCCCTGCGCGCCCTGAAGCGTAACGGCAGTTATACCGTCATCAATCTGGTTGGCCTGACGTTTGGTCTGGCGTGCTGTCTGATTCTGTTCCTGGCCATTCGGTATGAACTGAGCCACGACCGGCATCATGCTCATGCAGATCGCATTTATCGAATCATTACGCGCAACAGGCGCTCTGAAGGCGATGGTCGCAATTCGGGGATCCCCCTGCCGGCCCTGGCGGCTTTACGGTCCGATTTTCCGGAACTGAAACGCCAGTTAACCCTGGTCTATGATGCCAGACGGGTTGTGGTTCGGGTGGGCGGGCCGGGCGCGAATAAGTTCGAAGAGGAGGGAGGCATGGTAGCGTTTGCCGAACCCGAATATTTTCGCTTGTTCGATTACCAGTGGAAGAGCGGTAATCCGCAGACAGCATTGAATAACCCGAACACGGTGGTCTTATCGGAACGGATGGCGCACAAGTATTTTGGCGACGCCGAGCCGATGGGTAAAACAATCCGGGTGGATAACAAGATGGACTTCGTCGTGAGTGGTGTCGTGCAGGACCCGCCTGCAACGAGCAGCGTGCCGTTTGAAGTTCTGCTGTCATTTGCCTCACTGAAACAGTTTGGCGCCAATACCGACTGGAATGACTGGCAGTCTACGTACAGCGGTTGCCAGATTTATCTGATGCTGCCTCCCCAGATGGCCCCGGAGCAGACCGAACGGCAACTCGTCGCCTTTGCCAACAAATACCTGCGTCCGGAAGAGGCAAAAGATTTGAAATATGAGCTTCAGCCGCTCACAACGATTCATTTTGATAGCCGGACGGGCAACTTTGCCGGACGTACCATCAGCAAAGAGATTATCTGGGCCATGGGCCTCATTGGTCTGTTTATTCTCATCACGGCCTGCGTAAACTTCATTAACCTGGCCACCGCCCAGGCCATTCGGCGGGCCAAGGAGGTGGGCGTTCGGAAAGTGCTGGGCAGCACCCGCGTTCAGCTGGTGCGGCAATTTCTGGGCGAGACCGGGCTGCTGACCGGTTTATCCGTAGGACTGGCGTTGCTGGTTGCCTATCTGGCGCTGCCTTACGTTGCCGACCTGTTGAATATCAAACAGGCCTCCCTTCACCTGACCGACCCGGTTGTTATCAGTTTCCTGGTGGTCTTAGCAGTGATAACAACGGTTCTGGCTGGTTTCTACCCGGCCCTGGTGCTGTCTGGTTATCAGCCCGCGCTGGCCCTCAAGGGTAAGGTGCGCAGTTCGGGCGGTGGACAGCTGACGCTCCGCCGGGGTCTGATTGTGTTTCAGTTTGCCATTTCGCAGTTGCTGCTGATTGGTACCATCGTTGCCTATAGCCAGATGAAGTATTTCCGATCCGCCGATCTGGGCTATAACAAAGAAGCGGTGCTGACCATCCCCATACCCGACCATAAACCGGGTCAGCTGGAAACGCTCCGGGCCAGACTCATTAATCAGCCGAATGTGCAGTCGCTTAGTTACGGTATCTCGGTGCCGTCGGCCAATGGGAACTGGTGGACCGGATTCCGCTATGAAAATGCCGAGAAAGATTCCGATTACGGCGTAGTGATGCGTCCTGCCGATACGGCCTATGTGCGCACGTATGGATTGAAACTAATTGCGGGACGGATGTATCTGCCGGCCGATACCATGCGCGAGTTTGTGGTTAATGAGTCGTTTGTGAAGCGGCTCGGTATTCGGGACCCCCGGCAGATTATTGGTAAATCTATGGCCTTGAGTGGCAGACCCTCGGTGAAGAAACCCATTGTAGGCGTTGTCCGGGACTTTAATACGTTCTCTCTGCACCAGAAGACCGAACCCTGCGTGCTGACCTCGCACCGCGATGCTTATAATACACTGGGCATTAAGCTGTCCACCCGGCAGGGCGGCACCGAAGCGATCAGTCAGCTACTGGGCGAGGTGGAAAAAGCCTGGACGGCCACCTTCCCCGATTTTGTGTTCCGGTACGAATTCCTGGATCAGACGCTCGCCGATTTTTACCAGAGCGAAGAGCGGATGTACTCACTATTCCGGCTGCTGGCGGGCATTGCCATCTTCATCGGGTGTCTTGGCCTGTATGGCGTAGTCGCCTTCATGGTCGAGTCGCGTAAGAAAGAGGTTGGTATCCGGAAAGCCCTGGGCGCTTCGACAACGCATATCTTTGGGATTTTCTCGGCCGACTTTGTTAAGCTCGTGCTGATTGCGCTGGTGCTGGCCTCGCCCATCGCCTGGTATGTGATGAGCGAGTGGCTGGATGATTTTGTGTACCGGATTGACATCGAGTGGTGGATGTTTGCCCTGACGGGTGGGCTGGCCATTGGCATCGCCCTGCTGACGGTAAGTTTCCAGAGTATCAAAGCCGCGCTGATGAACCCGGTGAATTCTTTACGAACTGAATAACTAACTTTATATAGACCGGGCATGTTTAGTAAGCCAATTTCAGCTTACTAAACATGCCCGAATCATGTAATTGCTTACTGAATCCTGGCCAGCCACAGGGAAGCATTGATGTGCAGAGCCGGGTGCGAGGTATAGCCCGAGGGAGCGTCGCCCGACCACCCGTTAAACAGGTTATCGTTGGTATCGCCGGTGCCATCATCGCAGGGTGAGCTGTCGCCAATGAAGACAACCCGGCCACTGCCATACGTAGAGAGCAGGGCCATGACGCCGGTTGTTCCGCCCAGTGTGCTGCTCATGCGCCAGAACAGGCCCTGTACATTTGCATTGTTAGTTGGATAAAGCGTGGCGGTTGCGCCATTGTAAAAAGCAAGTTTGGACGCCGTACCGGCCATACCGCCGAGTACTTTCTGCGCATTGGTATTGGTGCCCGAATAAACTTTTGTCGTAGGCTTTTCGCTGATATCGACGTAATCGACCGTGAAACCAAACGGTTTGTTGTTATTGATGCCGTTGTTGGCCATCAGATCATTCCAGACCCGGGGCGAATCGGCGCCGTCGCCGTCACGATCTGAAGGGTTATACCCGTTCGGGTCGGTACCCGTCAGCAAAGGTGCCGTATGATCGGCCACCATCATCAGGCCCCCGCCATTAGCTACAAAATTCATAATTGCCGTTTTTTCCGAAGCCGAAAACAAACGATTGGGTTCGACCACCACGAAAACGGCGTAGTTGCTCAGGTCCTGGTCATTACTGGTGTTTCCATAGGTGATGATCGAACCGCCCGGCAGGGTTTCGACCAGGTTACCGCGTTTCACCAGGTCAATGGCCCAGGCCGAAATAGCGCCCTTCCAGTATGTTTCGGCGGTGCTGGCCGTAATACCCGTATACGAAGGGGTTGGAGTTCGCTGTGCTTTCGTCTCAACCGTTGTCCCGCCCGTATACGTTGGCACGCTTTCGGTTCCGTCGGCGTCAATCTGCCAGTCGGCGCTGCCTGCATTCTCCAGCTTGCTGGCATCGAACAGGAATTTTTTTCCAGTTGGGGGCGTTGTGCCGCCCGCATTATCATTGATAACAATATCGTCGATGTTAATGCGGTTAGCCGATCCCGAAACTTTACGGATCTCCAGCCGGACGCTACCCGATAAATTGAGCGTAAAGGTCTGGGTTTGCAGCGTCGAAGCCGTTGTAACATTGCTGCCGGTCTGGGTCCAGCTGCTACCGCCGTTGGTCGAGTACCACAGGCTCCACTGACTGGCGGCATCGCTGCCATACGTACCGTGCTTGATCGTAACGGTGCTGATGCCCGAAGTTACGTCGAACAGCATCGTAATTTTTCCCGTATTCCGAACCCGGGCCGACCAGCTACCGGCTTTCAGATCTGCGGTTGTGTTACCAATCAGAGCATCGTACAGGTTCCAGGATTTGGCCTGTAGAGTTACATTGTCGCCACTTGACGAGCCGGCTGGCGATACGTCATAAGCAGTCTTAGGGCTGCTGGTACCGACTTCAAACCCTTCGGACAGCGAGACCGACTGGATTCTTGCCGAACGCAGCCGGGCAGTCTGGCCGACAGGCTCAGTGCCCTCGAGGGAATGGCAGGCAACGGCCAGCGAGCCGGTTACCAGACAGGCAACATAAATCTTCTTTAGTTGAAAAAAAGTGCGCATGGCAATAAGCTGTTTTTGCCGATAGAAAGACAAACGGTTGCAAAGGTCAGGGTTTCTGTTACGAAATCCGTTTCTCAACACATTATCATTCTATTATGTTAGCGGCTGACTGGAGCGGACAAAGTTTCCTGTTTGTCCGTAACTGAACGGATTTTCGTCCATTTGCGGACAGGATGGCTTATTGAGGAGTTTATAATAACTTGATAGATAGTATCTTATCATTTATGGTATGACCTTTGAACCGATATTCGGGTAGATTGCTCAGCTTACCTAAACGCCAGACGCTCATGTTCCGGAATCATCTGAAAATCGCTATCCGAAATCTGTGGAAGAATCGGTTATTCAGCACCTTAAATATCGTTGGCATGGGCGTTGGTATGGCGGCCGCCGGTCTGATGAGTCTTTACGTTGCGCATGAGCTGAGTTACGACCGCTTCCACACTAATGCCGGTCGCGTCGTTCGGGTGGCGCAGCACGCGGCCTGGGCGGGTGGAAATTTCAACATGGCGCTGACCTCGGCCCCTTTTGCCGGTGCCCTCAAAACCGATTATCCGGAGATCGAAAAAGTCGTACGCATCCAGCCCGAAGGGGGGGGCGTGGTTACGTACAAGGATAAACAAATCGAAGTCTCTGACATCTTTTTTGCCGATAACACGGTGTTTGACGTCTTTACGTTCCCGTTCCTCTACGGTCACCCGGCTACGGCGCTGACCCGGCCACAGAGTATTGTGCTGACGGAGAGTCTGGCCGAAAAGCTGTTTGGCGATGCCGCTAAGGCCCTGGGGCAGCCAGTTGAGTTCAGTAATCACTTCGTGAATACCGTTACGGGGGTTATTGCCGATGTGCCGGCAAATTCACATGTGCAGTTCAGTGCGCTCCGTTCGCTCCCGGACAACTATACCAATGGCTGGCAAAATGCGGATCTTTATACGTATGCGTTGCTAACCAGGGGCAGCGATGCAAAAGCGCTGGAAGCCAAACTTTCGGGATTTTACCAGAAATATCTTAAAAACGAAATGGGCGAGCTGACCTACCAGATGGAGCTTCAGCCGCTTACGTCCATTCATCTTCATTCGCACCTGGATTATGAACTGAGCGCCAATGGCAACGTACAGACGGTCACGGTATTCGCCATCATAGCCGCGCTGATCCTGTTCATTGCCGGTATCAATTATGTAAATCTCTTCACCGCCCGATCCATTGCCCGAACCCGCGAAGTAGGTGTCCGGAAAGCCATCGGCTCCCGCCGGGGTCAGCTTATCGGCCAGTTTATGACCGAGTCGATTCTAATGGCTCTGCTGGCCTGTGCCGCCGGGGCTTTACTGGCGAACGCCTTCCTGCCCTGGTTCAATGAACTGGCCGATCGGTCGCTTGTCCTTACGCAGTATGGCCAGCTCACAACGTTGGTCATTACGGTTTCATTCGCAGTTCTGCTGGGTGTGGGCAGTGGACTGTATCCGGCGTTGCTGCTGTCGGGGTTCCGGCCCGTTACGGCGTTAAAAGGGCAGTTGGGCAATCGGTTCGGGAAGGTTCAGTTCCGGCAGTCGCTGGTCGTGTTTCAGTTTGTGGCCGCCGTGGTACTGATTGCCTGTTCGGCCCTGATTTACCGGCAGATGAATTATGTACTGCACAAAAACCTTGGTTTTAATAAGGAGCAGGTGCTGACCTTCCACCTTGAAAATGAAGAAGCGCGGAAGCAGGTACAGGCGCTGAAAGACGAGCTGAAGAAAAGTCCGTTTGTCGAACAGGTGTCGGCGGCTACCAATCCGATCGGCAACAATGACCTTGGCTCCCGAGGCATGTTTTTCGAGCAGAACGGCGTCATGCCGACGTATACACAGACCGTTCAGAAGTTCGCTGTGGACCCGGACTACCTGAATACGCTGGAAATAAAATTGAGCAAAGGCCGCAATTTCTCCGAGTCGTTTCCGGGCGATGCAACCGCGTCGGTGCTGGTAAACGAAGCGCTGGTGAAAAAAATGGGCTGGCGGGAGCCCATCGGCAAGCGGGTAGCCTATTCGGTTGGTAAAGACCAGACGGCGGAAGCGCGGGTTATTGGCGTCGTCAAGGATTTTCATACGTATTCACTTCAGCATACGATTGAGCCGCTGGTTTTACAGATGCCGGCCCCCCTCGACAAAGACAATCTGTACGTGCGCATCCGGGCGAGCAAAATGACCGAAGCACTCGCGGCCATCCGTCAGGTATACCGCCGGTTCGATCCGTCAGCCAGTCTGAATTTTCATTTTCTGGATCAGAATTTCTCCCAGCAATACAAGGCCGAACAAAAGCAGGGGCAGGTGCTGCTGTCCTTTACGATCCTTGCCGTGCTGATTGCCTGCCTGGGTTTGTTTGGGCTGGCTGCTTTTGCCGCCGAAGCCCGTACGAAGGAGATTGGCGTTCGGAAAGTGCTGGGCGCATCCGTAGGAAGCGTCGTTACGCTGCTTTCCAAAGATTTTCTCAAGCTGGTTGGCGTCGCTATTGGACTGGCTCTACCCCTTGCCTGGTATTTCAGCGGGCAGTGGCTGCAAAGTTTTGCCTATCATGTAGAGATGGAATGGTGGCTGTTTGTCGGGGCTGGCGGGCTGGCAGCGGCTATTGCGCTGCTGACGGTGAGCGTTCAAAGCCTGAAAGCCGCGCTGATGAATCCGGTAAAAAGTCTGCGAGCCGAATAGATTACGATATAATCACTTGTCCGGTGTCGTACGAATAATGTCCATTATCGGACATTTGTTTCGGGATTTTCTGTGTAATCTATTGATTTATAGTTACTTATTAAGCTGGCACGATCGTAGATGTGCCCAGAGAGATACACCGCCTTGTTAAACATACCGCTACGAAACTCCTCTTATCTTTTTGTTCTATGAAAGCGCTGGTTACCCTTTTACTGCTCCTGACTGGCTTTGGCGCAGTAGCCCAACGGTCGTCAAGGAAAGAAGTAACGACCGATGGTCGGCAACTCCGTATTCGCGTAGATATCGAACAGCCGGGCCGATCGGTACACTACAACCGCTCGTTCGACGTAGCAGACATGGAAGAAAGCGCTGTCAAGGCGCTGGAAAACCGGATCCTTGACTCACTGGACCAGTCGCTGACCGACAACCGCAGCGCGGTGTCGGTTGGAAAGAAGCGGGCCGTCTGGACGAAGCAGACGGACTGCGATGAGCAGGTTGCCTATAGTACAGTGAGCGAGAGCCGGAGCGAACAATTCGAAGCCCATGCGTCTTCGTCGCTTTCGCCGGGCGATGTAGCTCCGTCGTCGGTCATCCACCGCGAAGACAAAGAAAACGGGCGGCTCTGGATGCAGTACACCTTCCAGAAAGACGGCGAGGAGCTGGTCATTGAGCGAACCGCCAATGTAATCGGCAAAACCGAGCGGGAAAAACAGGCCATCATCCGGGAAACGGAACGAAGCTTCGGTATTAAAACGGCAAACCAGTAAGCCCAGTTATCGCATTAAAGACATCTATTCCTATTCCCTTACCTTTTTGCCGGTGTTAAACCACGCCAGCCTTGAGCGGTGTCAGAACCGTTCAACCTTCCTCAAGTGCCCAGAAGCCGCTCATTCGGGCGGCTTCTGCATTTATGGTTTATAGTAGCCAGTGGCCCCAAAACTTTTTTCATTTTTTTCTGTAACCTGCGCCATTGAGCCCGGTTTCCACTTCCAGATACGCTAAACCCACCTTACCCGGTTTGAACTCATTAACGGATAACGCACTCATGCTCCGGGTAAAGGCGGGGGATCTGGACAAGATGGGCTTGCTCTTTGAACGATACCATCGTCCTTTGTTCGGCTTCCTTTACCACATGACGGGGCAGCGGGACGTAAGCGAAGATCTGGTTCAGAACGTGTTTTTCCGGATGCTGAAGTATCGGCACACCTTTACGGGCGATGGCGAATTTCGGACCTGGATGTATCACCTGGCCCGAAACGTGCTGGCCGATCATGTGCAAAAGAACAAACGGTCTGCCCATAAGTACGACGTAGCCGATCTGGTCGAAACGATTGGCGGGGGCGCTGCCGCCGACGAGCCGATTCAGAAAGAGCAGGAACTGGCTGTGTTAAACAAAGCGCTGTCGAAGCTGAGCGACGACAATCGCGAAGTGTTGATTCTGAGCCGGTTTCAGGAATTGAAGTACGAGGAAATTGCCCGTATTCTGGCGACAACGGAAGGGGCCGTAAAGGTTCGGGTCCATCGGGCCATGAATGCGTTGAAAAGTCTTTACCTACGAATAGAAAATGGAAGCAAAGCCCATGAACTGTGATGAAGCCAACCTACTGTTGGCCGACTGGCTGAGCAACCAGATGCCGGAACAGGAGCGCGAATCCTTCGACGCTCACCTGGCGCAGTGTCCGGCCTGTCGGGAGGAACTGAGTACCGTTCGGCAGTTGTGGCAGCGGATGGGCAAACTCCCGGTGCCCGAGCCCAGCGATGTCCTGCGTATTCGGTTCCAGGCGATGCTCGATACGTATAAAGATACCGTAGCCACAGAACAGAAAAGCTGGGTAAATGGCCTGGTACGACAGCTTCGGCAACGCTGGACCGACCAGCCGGCCCTGCGTGTCGCCTATAGTCTGGCGCTGGTGCTGGTTGGCGTTGTTGCGGGGTACTGGTTCCACCAGCACAGCGGACCCACTGTGGCCTATCAGCAGCAGATTGACACGCTCTCGACGCAGGTTCAGGAAATGCGGCAGATGATGCTGCTCTCGCTCATTGACGATCCATCAGCCACGGAACGGCTTCGGGCGGTGAGTTATACGAATGAAATCAGGCAGGCCGATGACAAAGTTGTCGCGGCTTTACTGACGACGCTCAACAACGATTCGAATGTAAATGTGCGGCTGGTGACGCTGGAAGCCCTGGCCAAGCTGGCTGATGATCCCAAAGTACGGGAAGGGCTGGTCCAGTCCATTGCCCGGCAGGACTCCCCGTTGGTTCAGTCGGCCCTGGCTGACGTAATGGTGAAATTGCAGGAGAAACGGTCTATCAAACCCTTCCGGCAGCTACTCCGGGACGATAACCTGAACGGTCTCGTCAAAAACAAAATCGAGCAGAGCATTCGGGAACTGTCCTGAGCCAGGTTGTAAATAAGCTAAACCAAATCACATCATGAACCGATTTATCATTCCCTGTCTGGCGGGGTTAGCGCTCGCTTGTGCCCAATTGCCAGCCAAAGCGCAGGAATCCCGGGAGCATATTAACCGGGAGTTTACGCCCGCAAAAGGCGGCAAAAGCACGCTGGTTATTTACAATATCAACGGGTTCATTAAGGTAGAAGGCTATTCGGGCGACAAGGTCGTGCTGGATGTAGATAAAGCTATCACGGCCAAAGACAAGCAGGCGCTGGAAACGGGTAAGCAGGAATTCAAACTCCAGTTTGAGCAGAAAGGCGACAGTATTATCGCTTACATCGCCGAGCCGTTCGACTCGCGTCCGAACCGGAACGAAAACCACCGCCGGATTGAGTATGATTTCAACCTGGACTTCACCGTTAAAGTCCCGAACCAGACAAATCTGGCCATTTCGACGGTGAACCATGGCGACGTTACGGTTAAAGACGTAGCGGGTGCCTTGCGGGTACGTAACGTGAACGGCGCCATTACGCTGACAAACGCCCGGGGTGCCACGGACGTCCACACGATCAACGGCGATGTGGACGTGAACTACCTCGCCAGCCCGCCCGATCAATCGACATACTACACACTCAACGGCGCTATCCGGGTGACGTACCCGGCTAACCTGTCCGCCGATCTGTACTTCAAGAGTTTTCAGGGACAGTTCTATACCGACTTTCCCAATGTAGAGGTTCTGCCCGTACAGGTTGTCAAAAATCAGGAGCGAAGGGGCGACAGGACCGTTTATAAACTCAATACAAACACGTCTATTCGAATTGGCAATGGAGGAAAAACCCTCCGGTTCGAGACATTCAACGGAAATATTTACATTAAAAAACAAGCCTGACCACGATGATTACCCATAAGCTATTAACCGCCGGTTGCCTGCTGCTGGCCATGAGCTGGATTACGCCACTGGCCGCTCAAAATGACACGAAAGAACAGCTGGTTGTGCCGCTGAGTAAACCCAATGATCCCGGTTTCATGGAAGTCCATCTGGTCAACGGTTCCATTCGCGTGGTTGGCTATTCGGGCAAAGACGTAGTGATTGACGCCGTATCGCGCCAAAGCAAGAAGGAAGACCGAACCGAAGCCAGTGCCAACGGCATGCGCCGGATTTCGACCGGGAGCGGCATGGACATCAAAGCCGAAGAACGCGACAATCGGATTAAGGTAAATTCCGATTCCTGGAAACGCCCCGTCGATCTGACCATCAAGGTGCCGCAGCGGTTTACGCTCAAGCTGGGTACGGTTAACCAGGGAGATATTGTGGTTGATAATGTGAATGGCAAACTGGAGGTGAGCAACGTCAACGGGACCATTACCCTCACCAACGTATCGGGTTCGGCTGTTGCCAACACCGTCAACGGAAACCTGATCGCTACGTTCAAAAGCATTAATACCGGTGAGCCCATGGCGTTTTCGACGCTGAATGGCAATGTTGACGTAACGTATCCATCCAACCTAAAGGCATCCGTAAAGCTGAAATCGGATCAGGGCGATATCTACAGTGATTTCGAGATTGATGTGGATAAAAACCAGCCCAAAACGAGTCGTTCCGGCCAGTCGGGTATGTACCGGGTAACGGTAGAGGATTGGGTGTGTGGCAAAATCAACGGTGGTGGCCCGGAGATCATGATGAAAAACATGCACGGCAACATCTTCGTCCGGAAAGCTAAATAAGGGCCTTTTATGACCTGTTGATCCAACGTAAGCGGCTTTTCCGCTGAACTTCCTGACCCAACTACCATGCGATGCAATCATGTCAACATCTGGCACATCTTGTCGCCGGACAGGCTTTCCGCTGTCCTGATATGGCTTGGAGCAGGCCTGGCCGCTGGCCTGCTCCTGCATTCGTGGTGGCAGTCCGAACAGAGCTATGCGCAGTTCCGGCTCCGCGTTGACCCGCCGAGACCGTATGCCAGCGAAGCCCCGTGCAGGGAGCATCCGTACTACCACGATGCGCTTCATCGCCTTAGCCCGGCGAAGTCCCGTTTTTATCCGGCCAGGACGGTTCGGTGTGCTGTGTAGAGTGAGTTGAGCCACGTTTTTGGGCTCGTTTCCAAACGGAGCTGGTCGTCAAGCAACGTAAACGAAAAATCCTTCGTCTTTAGGCTCGATAACCCGGTAACCCTCCCGTTTCATTATGCTGCGCAACTATCTGAAGATTGCCTGGAGAAATATTGCCAAGAGCAAAACCTTTTCCTTCATCAATGTACTCGGCCTGGCCCTGGGCATGACGTGCAGCCTGCTGATTCTGTTGTGGGTGCAGGACGAGCGGAACATCGATCGCTTTCACGCCAACGGCGCGCGCATGTATCAGGTGTTTGAAAACCAGCAGTGGACCGGCAACGAGCTAAGTACAACCTCTGCCACGCCCGGTCCAATGGCTGCCGCGCTGACCGCCGAAGTGCCGGAGATAGACAAAGCCGTTCACCTCACCTGGGAAGAGGAGCACCTGCTGGCCGTAGGTGAGAAGGCTTATAAAGAAAAAGGACGATTCACCAGCCCGGACCTGTTTCAGATTTTTTCGTTTCCGCTGGCTTATGGTCAGCCGAAAACGGCCATCACCGGTCCTACGTCAATTGTCATCTCCGAAAAAGTAGCTCGCAAGCTCTTCGGCCGAACAGACGTCATGGGTCGGCTGATTCGGGTGGATGACAAAGAAAACCGGCAGATAACGGGCGTCGTGCGCGATATTCCCGAAACCTCATCGCTGAAGTTTGATTTTCTCCTGCCGGTAGGGCCTTTTATCAAAAAGAACGAATGGCTGAAGAGCTGGGAAAACAACGGCATCCGGACCTTCGCCATGCTGCACCCGAACGCCGACGTAAACCGCGTCAACGCCAGAATTCTGAATATGGTCCATCAGCACGATAAGAAGGTGACGACCATCACCACCTTCCTGTTTCCGTATGAGGACGTGTATCTCTACTCCAAGTTTACCAACGGTAAGCCCGATGGCGGACGGATTGAGTACGTACGGCTATTTACGATCGTTGCTATTTTCATACTCATTATTGCCTGCATCAATTTCATGAATCTGGCTACGGCCCGATCGGCCAAGCGGGCTAAGGAGGTCGGCATCCGGAAAGTCGTTGGTGCTGAGCGGTCGTTCCTGATCGGGCAGTTTATGGGCGAAGCGGTGCTGACGGCCGGCATGTCGCTGCTGTTCGCGGTTGTGCTGGTTCAGCTTTTGCTACCGGTTTTTAACCGGCTGACCGAGAAACAGATTGCCATTCAGTACAGCAACCCGGTTTACTGGCTGACCTTGCTGGGCCTGGCGCTGATTACGGGGATTCTGTCGGGCAGTTACCCGGCTTTATTTCTGTCGTCGCTCCAGCCGGTAACGGTGCTGAAAGGAACGCTGCGGTTCAGGTCCGGAGCAGTGCTGTTCCGGCAGGGTCTGGTGGTGTTTCAGTTCGCCCTGTCGCTGCTGCTTATCATCGGAACCCTGATTGCTGGGCGACAGGTTGACTATATCCGCACCAAGAACCTGGGCCTCGACCGGGAGAATGTGGTGTATGTGCCGCTGGAAGGCGACCTGACCAAACACTTCGACGTGTTCCGGCAGGAACTGCTGCAATCGCCGGGCATTCAGGCTGTGTCGTCGTCTAACTCCGATCCGCTGGCCATTGGCAGTTCCACGATTGGCGTTGAATGGACGGGAAAAGATCCGGCCGATAAGACGCTGTTTACCCAGATGGCGGTTAGCTACGACTTCATTAATACGATGAAAGTCAAACTGCTGGATGGCCGCGACTTTTCGAAGGAGTTTGTGACCGACAGTACCAATTACCTCGTCAACGAAGAAGCTGCCCGGCGGATGGGCATGAAACAGCCTGTTGGCCAGCCGCTGAAGTTCTGGGGAAAATCGGGTAAAATCATCGGTCTGATGAAGAATTTCCACCTGAACTCATTACGCGTGGCGATCGAGCCACTGATACTGCGGCTGGATACGACCAATAATAACACGATGCTGGTGCGGGCACAGCCCGGTCAGACCGAGCAGGCGCTGGCAAGTATGCAGCGGCTGGCGAAGCAGTACAATCCGGCCTATCCGTTCGACTACCAGTTTGCCGACGACAGTTTTGAAAAGCAGTATCAGAGCGAAACCCTGGTTGGGCGATTGACCAATTATTTCGCGGTTCTGGCCATCTTCATCGCCTGTCTGGGTCTGTTCGGGCTGGCGATGTTTACCGCTGAGCAGCGGACCAAGGAGATTGGCGTGCGGAAAGTGCTGGGCGCATCGATAACGAGCATTGTCAGCCTGCTCAGCAGGGACTTTCTCCGCCTGGTGCTGATTGCCATCCTGATTGCTACTCCGATTGCCTGGTACACCATGAGCCGCTGGCTCCAGGACTTTGTGTACCGCATCGATATTGAATGGTGGATGTTCGCCCTGGCGGGCTTTTTATCTATTGCCATTGCTTTACTGACGGTGAGTTTTCAAAGCATAAAAGCCGCCCTGATGGACCCCGTGAAGAGCCTGCGTACGGAATAATTCAAGCGAAGTACAAATCAGGCTGTTTGTTGCTCTACCGGAAACGGATGGGCGTTTTGAGGGCCGTTCACAATCGGACGTACTCTTGTCCACTTTCGGACAGTAAAGCCGGACAAACAGCCGTCTCCTTGCTGGAAACGGCTGTTTACGTTCGTGGCACGGCAGTTGAGTTATTCTCTGGTACCCTGACCGATTCTTCCCATGAAACCTTTTCTCAGCCTTTTCTTCTTCCTGGTTGGCTTTGCTGCCCTGGCGCAGAAGTCGACTCACTCCTCGCTAAATACGTCGATTAACGAAGACGGCAAAACAATGTCGATTCGGGCCGAGGGTCAGCGCAACGGTCGGGTGATCAACTATGACCGCACGTTCGACGTAACCCGGCTCAGCAATGCGGAACGGGATGCACTTAAGAAGCGCGTACTAGATTCGCTGGGCATCGGCGATGCGCCCGACTGGGCCGAAAGCCGCATTTCGATTGGTCCGGAGGATGATCGGCGTTCGTCTGGTGCGCTGGGCGGAACGATGGTAACGCCCGAACCACCCACTCCGCCCTCGTTCGTCGATCCGAGCGTGCCTGATGGACAGGAACTGGTTACGTTCCAGTGTGCGACCTGCGCGGGTAGAATCAGGCTGACGCTGACGAGTGCGTCGGCGAGTTATTCGTTTGTCTGGGATACCAGGCGGGATAAGGACAAACGCTTTTTCCCGTATCAGCTGGCCCTGCCATTCGGCAATTATCAACTGAAGTATTACCAGAATGGCGTGCTGCAGATTCAGTCCGGTTTTACCGTCAAATCAGGTAACGAAAATCAGGTAGTCATTAAATAAACTGAATTGGTCATGCTGCGGAACTACTTCAAAATTGCCTGGCGGAACGTTGTCCGCAATAAAACGTTTTCGGCCATCAACATCCTGGGGCTGGCGCTTGGCATTGCGGCCTGTGTGCTCATTCTGCAATACGTATCGTTTGAGCTGAGCTATGATGACTTTCACGAGAAAGGCGACCGGATCTACCGGGTCCGGCAGGATCGCTACAATGAGGGCAAGCTAAGCACCCAATGGGCGGCCGGAGCCCATGCCGCCGGTAGCTCGTTCAAGGCTGCGTTTGGCGAGGTCGAAGATTACGTTAAAGTCATCACCCGGTCGCCGGTGGTGGTGGACTACGGCGAAAAAAGCCTGAAAGTCGAAAAGGTGTATGTAGCCAGCGAGTCTTTCTTCCGCATCTTCTCCTACCCGATGGTAGCGGGCAATCCGGCCACGGCGCTATCGGAGCCGAATACGGTCGCCCTGTCCGAATCCATTGCCCGCAAGCTGTTTGGCAGCGAAAATCCGATTGGTAAAACCATTCAACAGAACCGAAAAAAGGCGGTTAAGGTAACGGGTGTTTTCAAAGATTTTCCGGCCAACTCGCATCTGAAGGCCGATTACGTCATTCCGTATCTTACGTTTAAAAACGATGTCGGCCCGGATAATAACCCCGATAATGCCTGGCAGTGGGATGGGGCCATGTCTTACTTACTGCTGCGGCCCGGTACCGACCCGAAAGCCCTCGAAGCCAAGTTCCCGGCCCTGGTCGATAAGCTGGCGGGTGAGGAACACCGTAAATACCGGTCGGCGGCCATTTACCTGCTTCAGCCGCTCAAAGATATTCATCTGTACTCGCACCTGATGATGGAAGCCGAGCCCAACGGCGACGGCAATACGGTGTATCTGCTGCTGAGTATTGCCTTTTTCATCGTTGTCATTGCCTGGGTTAATTATATCAATCTGGCCACGGCGCGGGCTATCAACCGGGCTAAAGAAGTGGGCGTCCGGAAAGCCGTTGGGTCGCTGCGGACGCAGCTCATCAGCCAGTTCATGACCGAGTCGGTGCTGCTCAATGGCCTGGCGGTGGGCCTGGCGCTGGTAGCCGTTGCCGTGGGTCTGCCAACCTTCAATGAGCTATCGGGGCAGCAGTTAACGCTTTCGTTATTCCTGAACAAGACCTTCTGGCTGGCGCTGGTGGCCTTGTTTGGCGTGGGCGCGTTTCTGTCAGGCTTGTACCCGGCTTTTGTGCTGTCGTCGTTCCGGCCGGTAGCGGTGCTGAAAGGCAAGGTTAGTGCGTCAAGACAGGGCACGGCACTGCGAAAAGGGCTGGTCGTGTTTCAGTTTGCAGCCTCCCTGTTTCTGCTGGTTGGTACGCTGGCCGTATTCCGGCAGATTCAGTTTATGCGGCAGCAGAGCCTGGGTATTGACATTGATCAGATACTGGTTGTTAATCCGCCCATTGTCCGGAATGACTCGACCTATATGCGGCAACTGGCGGCTTTCAAGGACGAATTGCTGCGGCAGCCCGGCATTCGCCAGATCGCGGCTTCCTCGGTCGTGCCGGGACAGGCATCGGACTGGAACGCGGGTGGTATCCGACTGAAGGGGATGGACGAAAGTAAGGGAAAGCAATACCGCGTTATTGGCGTCGATTATGACTTTCTGAAAACCTTTGACCTCAAATTACTGGCCGGGCGAAACTTCGCCAAAAGCTTCGGCAGCGATCCCAAGGCCGTTATCTTCAACAAAATGGCCGTTCAGCAACTGGGCTTCGATCAACCGGCGCAGGCTATTGGCAAGCAGATTGATTTCTGGGGCGAAACCTTCACCATCGTTGGCGTAACCGACAATTTCCACCAGCAATCGCTGCGGGACGCCTACGAGCCGCTTATTCTCCGACTGATGCCGGACGTACGCGGTTTCTTTTCGGTCAAGCTGGCGGCTGGCCAGTACACCCGTACCATTGCGTCCATCCGCGACGAGTGGAACCAGTTTTTCCCCGGTAATCCGTTTGAGTACGCGTTCCTGGACGAACGGTTCAATGAGCAGTACCGCGCCGATCAGCGGTTTGGACAGGTGTTTGGCCTGTTTACGGCGATGGCGATTCTCGTGGCCTGTCTGGGGCTATTTGGACTGGCCACGTTCACGACGGCCCAACGGACCAAGGAGATTGGCGTCCGGAAAGTTTTGGGCGCATCGGTCGCAGAAATTGTGCAGATGCTCTACCGTGAGTTTGCCCTGCTGGTTTTGATTGCGTTCGTTGTGGCAACGCCTTTGGCCTGGTACGCCGTTCACCAATGGCTCCAGAGCTATGCCTTCCGCGCAGACCTGCACTGGGCGCTGTTTGTCGTGCCGTTTGTGCTGGTGTTATTCATTGCCCTTCTGACCGTGAGCTTTCAGAGTATGAAAGCGGCCCTGATGAACCCGGTCAACAGTTTGCGGACCGAATAAACCTTTACAGCTCATGGTACGGAATTACATTAAAATTGCCTGGCGGAATCTGGTTCGTAACCGCGCCTTTTCGGCGATCAATATTGCCGGGTTAGCACTTGGTCTGGCTACGTGTCTGCTGATTAGCCTCTATGTGCTCGACGAACTAAGCTACGACCGCTTTAACGAGAAGGCCGACCGGATCGTGCGGGTCGTGTTTCGGGGCGCTACGGAAGGCGGAAAGATCAACGAAGCGCACGTAATGCCGCCCACGGCGCAGACACTGCTGGCCGACTACCCGGAAGTGCAGACCGCTACCCGCCTGCGGCCCGGCGGTTTGCCCCTCGTTACGATCGGGGAGAATCGGTTCAACGAAGAGAAGATGGCGTATGCCGACTCGACGCTGTTTCAGGTATTTACGCTTCCACTGCTCCGGGGCGACCCGAAAACCGCGCTGGCTCAGCCCAATACCATCGTCCTGACGCAGACGATCGCCCGGAAGTATTTCGGCGATGCCGACCCGATGGGTAAACTGCTGAACCTGAAAGGTTGGAATACGGCCTGTAAAGTTACCGGCGTACTGGCCGACATACCGGCTAATTCACATTTTCACTACGACCTCTTTGTGTCGATGGCCAGTCTGCCCGATGCCAGCGCACCTTCCTGGATGACCTCCGAATACTTTACGTATCTGGTGCTGCCGGAAGGATATGACTATAAGCAATTGGAAGCCAAACTGCCGCAGGTTGTCGAAAAGTATATGGCTCCCCAACTGCAGAAAGCCTTCGGTATGAGCCTGGCCCAATTTCGCCAGAAGGGTAACCACCTTGGTCTGTTTCTGCAACCACTGACGGACATTCACCTGCGTTCAGATTTTGCGTTTGATCTGGGAACACCGGGCGATATTCGTTACGTCTATCTTTTCGGGGCGGTCGCCTTGTTTATGCTGCTGATTGCCTGTATCAACTTCATGAACCTGTCAACGGCCGGAGCCTCGAAGCGGGCCCGGGAGGTCGGCATCCGGAAGGTGCTGGGGTCAGAGCGTCTGGCGTTGACCAGCCAGTTCCTGATTGAATCAACGCTGCTGACGGCTATAGCGCTTCTGCTGGCCGTCGGGCTGGTTTATCTGGCCCTGCCCCTGTTCAACGACCTCGCCGGAAAGAATCTGACCTTGAATTTTGGGGCTCAGCCCTGGCTGTTGCCAGTTCTGTTGCTGTTTGGCTTGCTGGTCGGGCTTCTGGCGGGGAGTTATCCGGCTTTTGTGCTGTCGTCGTTCCGGCCGGTCTCTGTCCTGAAAGGTAAGTTTACCTGGAGCAGCAACTCCGGTCGGTCGGGTATCAGCTTACGCAGCGGTCTGGTGGTGTTTCAGTTTTTTATCTCCATTACGCTGATGGTCGGGGCGGCAGTCGTTTACCAGCAGCTCAGCTACATCCAGAACAAGAAATTAGGGTACGACAAAGAACAGGTCCTGATCCTGCCTGAAACAGGGGCCCTGGGTCAGAAAGAAGCGGTATTCAAGGAACTGTTACGGCAAGATCGCCGGGCGGTGAGCGTAAGTATGTCCGGCTATCTGCCAGCCGGCCCCTCGCAGAATAACAACTTCTTTGTTTATCCCGAAGCCAACACCAGCCAGATCGTTAAAACACTCCGCTACGATGTGGATTACGACTACATTCCAACCCTGGGCATCCGGATGGCCGCCGGCCGCAATTTCTCCGAAGCCTACGGCACCGATTCAACGGGGGTAATTATCAATGAGACGGCGGCAAAGACATTTGGCTGGAAGGGCGGTGCCCTTAACCACATACTGACGAACGTCGATAATGAAGGACGCGGCAAAACTTACCGCGTCATTGGCGTAGTCCGGGACTTTCACTTTAAATCCCTGCACGAGCGAATTACCCCGCTTGTGATGGTCCTGAGCCGATCGTCGGGTACGCTGATCGCTAAAGTTAGAACCAGGGACATCGCTGACTTACTAGCCACCCTGAAACAGCAATGGTCTGAGCTTGGGGTTGAACGGCCCTTCGTTTATTCGTTCCTCGACGACCGGTTCCGGGAAACGTACCTGTCGGAGCAGAAAATCGGGCGTGTCCTGGGCATTTTCGCCGGACTAACCATTTTCGTGGCCTGTCTGGGACTGTTTGGTCTGGCGACGTTCACGGCCGAACAGCGCACCAAGGAGATTGGCGTCCGGAAGGTGCTGGGCGCCAGCGTAACCAGCATCGTGGCCCTGCTCTCCACCGATTTTCTGAAGCTGGTGCTGATCGCCATTCTGATTGCTTCGCCCATTGCCTGGTACGCTATGAATTGGTGGCTACAGGACTTCGCCTATCGTATCGCCATTCCGTGGTGGGTATTCGTCACGGCCGGGGCACTGGCAGTCGGCATCGCCCTGCTGACGGTGAGTTTCCAGAGCATAAAAGCAGCTCTGACGAACCCCGTGAAATCGCTGCGAACGGAATAGTCCAGGATTCAGCCCTGGCACCCTAACCCAACTAACTATGTTACGCAATTATCTGAAAATTGCCTTCCGCAATCTGCTCCACAGCAAATCCTTTTCGGCCATCAACATTCTGGGATTGTCGGTTGGTTTATCCTGCTGCATGCTATTACTGCTCTATATCCGCAGTGAACTCTCGTTCGACAAGCATCATCAGCATGCCGACAACCTGTATCTGGTCGGTTCAAAGGCGACCGTTGGTCAGAGTTCGGGGCAGGAGTTTCCAATGGCTTCGGCACCGTATGGGCCAGCGCTCGAAGCAGAGTATCCGGAGGTCGCCCAGATGGCCCGCCTGTTTGCTACGGACGACAAAGCTCTGCTACAGGTGCGTGAGCCGGGTAAGCCGCTATTGTCGTTCTACGAACCGAAAGGGTATCAGGTTGACTCGACCTTTTTTGATCTGTTTTCCTATCAGTTCACCGAAGGTAATCCCAAAACGGCCCTGAACGATCCGCACTCCGTCGTGCTTTCGGACGAGGTTGCCCAAAAACTGTTTGGGAATACAGCCGCCCTCGGCCGCATCATCCGGATCGGTGGCGAGGCTGGTAACGGGGAAGAATTCAAGGTAACGGGTGTTTACCGGAATGCAGCCGCTCACTCGCACATCGACGCCCGCTTCTTTCTGCCGCTATCTGCCGGGGGCATCGGTAGCTTCCTGCGCGAAGGACGACTGGACTTCGCCAATAACAACATGTTTCTGACCTACCTGCGGCTGCAGCCCGTGGGCGGTAAACCCGCCGACCCGAAGCCGTTAGCGGAAAAATTTCCGGCGTTCATCGAAAAATACGCCCGGGCCGACCTGAAATCGGTTGGCTTCGACCGGCAGCTGTTTCTGGTTCCGGTGCCTGATTTACATCTCTACAATGGGTTCCAGTCGGTGGTTACGCCCACCAGCAGCATGATCTATCTGTACATTCTGGGGTCCATCGCGTTGTTTACGTTGCTGATCGCCTGCATCAACTTTATGAACCTGAGTACAGCGCGCTCGGCAAAGCGGGCGGCCGAAGTCGGCGTTCGGAAGGTGATGGGTGCCGAGCAGGGGGCGCTGATTCGCCAGTTCCTGGGCGAGTCGATGGTGCTCACCTTGCTGGCCTTACTGATTGCGCTGGCGTTGGTCGCGATTTGTATGGGCCTGTTTAACCAGCTAACCGGCAAAACTCTGTCGGTGCTGGAGATGTTCGAGCCGCCGATTCTGCTTCTTTTCCTTGGTCTGGCGCTGGCTACAGGGCTCGTGGCGGGCAGCTATCCGGCCTTTTACCTGTCGATGTTCAATCCGGCCCGCGTCCTGAAAGGGGGCGCTCAGGCCGGTGGCGTAACTAACTCGCTGTCGGTAGTGGCCTTACGTCGGGGGTTGGTCGTGTTTCAGTTTATGGTGTCGGTGGCGCTGGTGCTGGCTTCGTTCGTGATTCAGGAGCAGATGCGCTACCTGCGTGAGAAACCGCTGGGTTTTACGCAGGACCAGCAGATAGCCATACCCTTCCGAAGCGCTGAATCACGGAGTGTATATACCGCCTTCCGAAGCGAGATTCTACGGAACAACCAGGTTGTTTCGGCCGCTGGTACACAGTTCTATCCGGGTATTCCCAATTACAGCGATATGGTCTTTCACCGGCCCGACCAGACGGTTGAGCAGGGACACGACATCCGCACGAACCGCGTTGATTTTGACTATCTGCAAACCGTGGGCGTTAAGCTGAAAGAGGGCCGTCTGTTCTCACGGACGTTTCCGGGCGATACCAACAACCGGATTATCGTCAACGAAGCGACCTTAAGTAAGTTTCAGATTGCGGACAACAAAGCCATTGGGCAGCGACTCAACTTTACGTGGCAGGGCGAAACTACACCGTTTGAGATTGTCGGGGTAGTGAAAGACTTTCATTTCGAAGACTTGCACAAGCGTATTGAGCCGTTCGCATTTATGCTGAATCCGCGCCCTAACTTCAACTACATTATCGTGCACGTGAATGCAGCCGATATGCAGCCTGTGCTGGCTTTTCTGGAACAGAAATGGAAATCGGTCAGCCCCGACGAACCGTTCGAGTTTACGTTCCTAAACGAAGATTTCCAGAAGAACTACCAGGCTGAAGTCCAGACCTCGCAGATTGTCCGCACGTTCACGATCATCTCTATCCTGATTTCGTGTCTGGGGCTATTCGGCCTGGCCGCCTTTGCCGCCCAGCAGCGCACTAAGGAGATTGGCGTTCGGAAAGTGCTGGGGGCTAGCGTGGGCAATATCGTGATGCTGCTGTCGAACGATTTTCTCAAACTGGTTCTGATTGCCATTCTGATTGCCTCACCCCTGGCCTGGTATGCCATGAACCGTTGGTTACAGGAGTTTGCCTACCGCATCGACATTCCGTGGTGGGTGTTCGTGATCGCGGGTGGGCTGGCGATTCTGATTGCCTTCCTTACGGTATCGTTCCAAAGTATCCGAGCCGCCCGAATGGACCCGGTGAAATCGCTTCGGGCTGAATAGGTTGCCCCTAACAAGATTGCACACTCTGTATTACGTAATATCATGAAAAAAGCCATTCTATCCGCCCTACTAACACTTTGCACAGTCAGCGTATTTGCACAAAGCAACGAATCCGACGACGTAACGGGCGTTCGGCAGGCTTGCTTTAATTATATCGATACGTTCTACAAAGCCGACACGACGCTGGCTTACCAGAGCATTCACCCCAGTCTGCAAAAAATGCTGTGGCAATCGCCACTCAAGTCGCTGCAGTCAATGAAATAAGCTGTAGACGCTCCACCAGCATTACGCTTTATTCCAACTCTCGATCCTTAACCCTTGCTGCTTATGTTACGCAATTATCTAAAAATTGCCTTTCGCAACCTGCTTCGGCATAAGTCGTTCACCTTCATTAATATTGTTGGGTTAGCGATTGGCCTTGCCTGCTGCCTGGCTATCGTTCTGTTCATTCAGGACGAGCTTCAATACGACCGGTTTAACGCGAAGGCCAACCGGATTTACCGGGTAGTTACCAGTATGAAGATGGCTGAAGGGCGCGAAGTAGACATGGCCCGGACACCGCCCGCTATCGGCCCCGCGCTGAAAGCGACCTTTCCGGAGGTTGAAGAGGCTGTGCGCATATTCTCGCTGGGAAATGGAGGAGAGGTACTGGTCAGCTTTGCGGACAAAAAATTTATGGAGCCAGACGTACTGCTGGTCGACTCTAGCTTCTTTAACGTATTCTCGTTTCCGCTCGTACGGGGTAATCCGACCAAAGCCCTGGCTGAGCCGAACTCGGTAGTTATCAGCGAGTCGATAGCGAAAAAATATTTTGGTAGCGCAGACCCGCTTAACAAAACGCTCGATGTAGCCGGGGGCCTTAAAATGCGGATTACAGGGGTTATGCAGGACGTACCCGAGCATTCGCATCTCAAAGCGACCTGTATCGGCGCATTCAGTACCATACGGTCCATTGTAGAGTCTAAACGGTTGGAAAACTGGGGCTGGCAGCAATTCTATACCTATATCGTCTTGCCCGAAAACTATGACGTAACCGCTTTTGAGCCTAAGCTAACCGCATTTACGATCGAAAAAATGCGGGACGAAGCCAAACGAGGAGGCACCCAGTATCAAAGTAGATTGCAGCCGCTCCGGGACATCTATCTGAGGTCGTCAAACCTGGAATATGACATAGTTAAAAAAGGAAACATCAATCACGTCTATGCCTTTGCCGTCATTGCCCTGTTTGCCCTGCTGATTGCCTGCTTCAACTTCATGAACCTCTCAACGGCCCTATCCATGCAGCGGGCCAAGGAAGTGGGATTACGCAAGGTTATCGGGGCCGGGCAGAGTCAGCTAGTCCGGCAGTTCCTGGGCGAATCGGTATTGCTTACGCTGCTAGCCCTGCTGGTAGGTATCGTGATTGCCCAGTTCTGGCTTTACCTGTTCAATGACTGGATGGGCAAGCATCTGTCCTTTCTGGATGCCTTAAATCCCGCTTTTATTGGTGGCGTTCTGGTAGCGACGCTGCTGGTGGGTCTGTTGGCGGGTCTATATCCGGCCTTTTTTCTGTCGGCCTTCCGCCCGATTAAGGTTCTGAAGGGCGATGTGCTGAATAATAACAGCGGAGGATACTCACTCCGCAAAACGTTGGTTGTCCTTCAGTTTGCCGTATCGACGGCATTAATCATCGGGACCGGCATTGTTTTCAGCCAGCTTAACTACATCCAGCGAAAGGACCTGGGCTTTAATCGCGAACAGGTCATTGTCCTGCCCATACGGACCGATGCCATGGCCAAAGGGTACGAGAGCATCAAGGAAGAACTGCTCCGTAATCCGAACATTAAGGCGGCTACGGCCTGCTACGGCATTCCAGGTGGGCTGTTCGCCGGCGACGGCATTCGGATTCCGGGCCGGGAGAAGGACATTTCGACCAATATGTTTCTGGTTGACCATGACTACGTGTCTACAATGGGCATGCAGGTGGTAGCCGGACGTAACTTCTCCCGGAAATTCGGAACGGATGCAGAAGAAGGGTTCATCATCAATGAAACGGCAGCCAAAACCTTTGGCTGGGGTACGCCGGCCAACGCCATCGGCAAAGAGATCATCTGGGAAAAGTGGACACCCGCTCCAACACCCGCCGATTCTATAAAACGAGGGAAAGTAGTAGGAGTCGTTCGCGATTTCAATTATAAGTCGCTCTACCAGAAAGTAGAGCCGGTCGTGCTGCATATCGCGCCGACCGAGTTTTCAAGTATCGTTGTGCGAGTGCAGCCAGAAAACATGGAGGCTTCGCTGGACTTTCTCAAAACCCAATGGCAGCGATTAGCGCCCGAGTGGCCCTTTGATTATCAGATGGTCGACGAGCAGTTTGCGGACCTGTACCGATCGGAGCAGATTTTTGGCAAGCTCTTCGGGTTGTTTACGTCGCTTTCCATTCTAATTGCCTGCTTAGGCTTGTTCGGGTTGGCTACGTTCATGGTGCAGCAGCGGTTCAAGGAAATAGGCGTCCGGAAAGTGCTGGGTGCATCGGTAGGCAGCATTGTCGCGCTGCTCTCGAAAGACTTCCTCCGGCTGGTGGTTATTGCCATTGTGCTGGCCTCGCCCATCGCCTGGTACGTCATGAATCGGTGGTTACAGGACTTTGCCTACAAGATTGACCTGGCCTGGTGGATGTTTGCGCTGGCAGGTTTGCTGGCCATTGGGATTGCTTTACTGACGGTCAGTTTCCAAAGTATCAAAGCTGCGCTGATGAATCCGGTCAAATCACTTAGGACGGAGTAACAGGAAGAAGGGAAAGAGAGGGCCGAACGGAATAAACAATTCTCTCCTCTCTTCCCCCTCCCTGTACTCCCTCTCCACCTTTTACGCCCATGTTCAACAACTACGTCAAAATAGCTCTGCGGAATTTGTGGAAACATAAGCTGTTTTCATTCATCAATATTTTCGGTCTGGCAACGGGCATGACGGTATGTTTGCTGGCGCTCATTCAGGTAAAAGACGCGCTCGAATACGACACCTTCCATCCGCACGCCGACCGGACGTATCGCATCATCACGGACGTAACTACTCCGCAGGGTGACGTAACGGCGGTGGCTACTTCGCCGTTACCGCTTGCCGAAGCGCTGCAGAAGAACTACGGTTTTGTCGAAAAAACCGCCCGCGTCTATTACAACCTAAGCGGTGAAATAACGGCGGCCCAGAAAGTCTTGCCCGCCGACGGGGCCTTTGCCGACCCGGACTTCTATACCCTGTTTGGTTTTCGGCTGCTCCTGGGCCGACCCGCTATTGAGCCGCGCACTGTCGTTCTGTCGCAGCAAACGGCCGAACGGTTTTTTGGGAAGGCCAATCCTGTTGGCCGAACGCTCTCCATGAAAGACCGGGGCTCGTTCACCATTACGGGCGTCCTGGCCACGGATAAACTGAAATCGCATCTTCATTTTGACCTCCTGGCGTCCATGGCGTCGGTGCCTTTGCTGGAACAAAGCCATCAACTTGAACCCCATCTGACCGACTGGAAAAGCCACTGGACTACCTCGACCTATACCTACGTGCTGCTCCGCGAAGGAACGGCGCGTCAGTCGTTTAAAAAGGCGCTGGCAGCCATATCGGCGCAGGGTGTACAGGCAATGGGGCCTAAGGCCGATCAGTCATATACGCTACGGTCCCAGGTCCTGTCCGGCATTTCGCCAGCCCGCGAAGAATTACGTAACAGCACCTGGGAGCCAACTTTGGGCGGTCTGCTGGCCGTTGGCGGTCTGGCGCTGGTGATTCTGTTGCTGGCAGGTTTCAACTACGTGAACCTGACGCTGGCCCGCTCGCTCAGCCGCGCCCGCGAGGTGGGAGTGCGGAAGGTTGCTGGTGCGTTACGTGCCCAGATCGTGGGGCAGTTCATGGCCGAATCAGTCCTGCTGTCCATGCTGGCGTTAGGCTTCGCTTACGTCTTCCTGACCGCCATGGAGTTGCTGCCATCGATACTACGCAGCACGCAGACTGTTCAGCGCGACGGTACGTTATGGCTGTTCTTCCTCGGCTTTGCCCTGCTGACGGGCTTCGTGGCGGGGCTGGTGCCTGCCCGCGTTTTGTCGAACTACCAGCCGGTTCAGGTATTGCGCGGCCAGTTGGGCCCGAAATTATTCCGGGGTATGGGTTTACGGAAGGGCCTGATGGTGGCGCAGTTCGTGGTGTCACTGGTGTTTATGGTATTCGTGGCGGTCATGTACCAGCAGTTTCGGTATATGGCTACGGCTTCCTACGGTTTTGACCGGGAAAACAGCCTGTCGATTTCCATTGCGTCAAAAGACTATCGGCGGCTGGCTCACTCGGTATCGCAGCTACCAGGCGTGCAGCGCGTGGCGGCTACCTCCAGTCCCCTGGGTTTCCACAGCGGCTTTACACGGCTTTCACCGGATCGGAACCGGAACTACATTCCGTCTAACATGTACTCGGTCGACCGCAATTTTGTCGACAATATGGGACTTACTTTCCTGGCTGGTCAGAACCTGCCCCGGTCGGTATCGGATTCGGCGGGGTATTTCGTGCTGCTGAACGAAAAGGCGGTTACGGCCCTGAAGTTCAAAAATGCCCAGTCGGCCGTGGGGCAACTGCTGTGGCTGGACGATAGCACCGAAGTGCAGATAGCGGGCGTACTTCAGGATTTTAACTACCAGAATCTCTCCCAGCCGTTACGTCCGCTGATGCTGCGTTACCAGCCCGACGAGTTTCACTACCTCAATGTTAAGGTTGAGCCGAGTGCCCGGGTGGGCGTGATTCCGGCGCTGGAACAGGCCTGGAAGCAGCTCAATCCGCATGAGCCATTTACCTGGCAATGGGTCGATGACGAACTCTATAACCACCATCTGCACCTCGACGATCTGTCAGTTTCCGGCCTGCTGGTGTTCATGGCTCTGTCGATTGCCTGCCTGGGTTTGCTGGGAATGGTTACGTATTCAACGACGACCCGAATCAAGGAAGTCGGCATCCGAAAAATAATGGGAGCAAATGTCGCACAGATCGTTACGCTTTTATCGCGGGATTTTGTGCGGTTACTGCTGCTGGCGGGCGCCATCGCGCTGCCGCTGGGTTACGCAGCCGGGCGTTTGTTTCTGCACGAATTTGCGCACCATATCGACATTAGTGTCGGTCTGCTTGGCAGTTGTTTGGGCGTCATGCTCCTGGTTGGTAGCCTAACCATCGGCTGGCGAACGTACCGGGCCGCGCTGACGGACCCCGTCAAGAATTTACGGACCGAATAAACCTGTATTCCTATGTCTTACATCGCTATTCCCATCCCGAACCTGCCCGGTAAGCAGGACATCGAAATCGAAGTAACCATCAACGGGCAGAAACAGGCGCTCCATTACCGGGTGGAGTTGTTTTACTGGGGTGACTGCACCGTTCCGACCTTCGACCGGGTCGATTGCATTCGTCAGCACCTGGCTCAGTACGATCGGGACTGGACGCTCTATTACATCGGCTCGCCCACCGACGAGTTCGTGCCGGTTACGTTCGTGAAGAAAGAAGATTTAGTGAAGCAGAAGCAGCTAATGACAATGAGTTAAACACAACTGCTATGCTCTATAACTACGTTAAGATTGCCGTCCGTAAGCTGTGGCGGGCACCTTTATACAGCCTGCTCAACACGGGCGGGCTGGCCCTCGGCATCGCGGCTTTTCTGCTCATCCTGGAATACATCAGTTTCGAACGCAGCTATAACCAGTTCCATACGCAACTGCCTACGCTCTACCGCGTGCTGATGCAGAACAAAGACGGTGATGTCTGGACGGATATGGCCCCGGCCCTGGCCCCGCTCGGGAGTCGGCAGTTTTCGGACGTCCGGGCGTTTTGCCGCGTAGCTGAGTCGGCTGCGGATGGCATCGTTACGTATGGCTCAGGTAATGGCAAGTCAGTGCGAAAATCATTCCGTGAAAGCGATATTGCCTATGCCGATGGGAGTTTCTTTACGCTCTTCAGCTTTCCGGTTCTTCGGGGACGAGCCGCAGCGGCCCTGAACCAGCCCAACACGGTCGCTATCTCGGCGACGCAGGCCCGGAAATATTTTGGGAATGACGAACCGGTTGGCCAGATTCTGACGCTGAACAACCAGTTCGGGCAGACGCCCTATACCGTTTCGGCGGTGTATGCCGATATGCCCGCCAACTCCGATCTGCGTTTCGACATGGTGTTCTCGCTCGAAACGCTGGCGAATCCGGCTAACCTCAACGGCAATAGCTGGGCACGGCTGGATGCGTTCGATGGCTCATACGTAACCACTTTCCTGGCTTTAACGCCGGACGCCAGTTACCAGTCGCTGACAGATAATTTTAACGCTTTCTGGAAGAAACAGCGCCCTGACGACCAGAATCGGATTCTGCTTCAGCCGGCGACAAACATGCACCTGGCGGCTTCGTTGAGCGATCCGTACAGGACAACGGGTAACCTGGGCTTTGTGTATCTGCTCGGTGGTATCGCCGTGCTGATTCTGGCCATTGCGTGGTTCAACTACATTAATTTGTCAACGGCTGGCGCCTTGAAACGGGCGAAAGAGGTCGGCGTTCGCAAGGTTGTCGGCGCCGGACAAGGACAGTTGATTTCGCAGTTTCTGGGTGAATCAACGCTGCTCAATGCGGCAGGCTTCGGACTGGCGCTGCTGCTCGTTGGCATGTTTCAGGGGCTGTTTAACCAACTGGTTCAGAAAGAATTGTCGCTGGCAATCCTGATGACGAACCAGTTCTGGCTTCTGGGGCTGGGGTTACTGGTCGTCGGGGCACTTGCCTCGGGTGGCTATACAGCCTTCGTGCTATCGTCGTTTCAGCCAATTCATACGCTTAAAAATGCCTCGGTTCGCAGTACGCAGGGCGGGCTGCTCCGCCAAACGCTGGTGGTGTTTCAGTTCGCCGTATCGGTCATACTGATTATCGGGACGGTCGTGTTGTACCGCCAACTGCTGTTCATGCAAAATCAGAACCTCGGTTTAAGTCTGGCGCAGCGCGTGGTTATTAAAGGTCCTGAGGTAGGCAAGGACGACTCCTTCCGGCAGCGGGCGGCCGCCCTCCAGCACGATCTGGATCAGTTACCCTATATCACGAACGTTTCCAACACCGGCATTGTACCGGGCAATTCATACAACTTCACCGCCAGCGGCATCACCAGACAAAACCCTCGCCCAGATGATGAGAAGAAGGGTTACGCCATGGGTATCATTGACGACCGCTTTCTGACAACGTACAGCATTGCCTTAGCGGCTGGCGCAAACTTCACGCCCGCGCAGTGTGATGCGGGCTGGGAGAAAAGCGCCAAAGTGATGGTGAATGAGCGGGCCGTCCGCCAGTTGGGATTCGCATCCGCGCAGGCTGCGGTTGGTCAGATTATCAACTGGGGGAAGCCTTACGAGATCGTTGGTGTTGTGAAAGACTACCATCACCAATCCCTGCGTGAAGTGATCGAGCCGGTTATTTTCCTGCCGCGCAGTTATGGCGGTAACCTGACTGTTCAGTTGGCTACCAGCCAGATGCAAGCAAAACTAAGCGAGCTGGAACGGCTCTATAAAGCCAGTTTTCCGGGTAATCCGTTCGAATTTTTCTTCGTCGATGAGCAGTACAATCAGCAGTACCAGGCTGAGCAGCAATACGGCAGAATCTTCACGACGGCTTCCTTGCTGGCTATCTTCCTTGCCTGCCTGGGCCTGTTTGGCTTGGCGACCTATGCCACCGAGCAGCGGACCAAAGAGATTGGCGTTCGGAAAGTGCTGGGCGCATCGGTAGGCAGTATTGTCGCGCTGCTCTCAACGGATTTTCTCAGGCTCGTTCTGATCGCCATCCTGATTGCCTCGCCCCTGGCCTGGTATGCCATGCACCGCTGGTTACAGGAATTTGCCTATAAAATTGACCTGGCCTGGTGGATGTTTGCCGGGGCGGGCCTGCTGGCGATAGGAATTGCCTTGCTGACAATCGGTTTCCGGAGCGTAAAAGCCGCTCTGGCAAATCCCGTGAACAGTCTGCGAACAGAGTAGATTGGCCAACAAACGGAAGGAGTCCGCATCGTCTTTACCAACCAGAGCTGTAACCCCTATCTGGCTATGAAAACCGGAATCGTTTTCCTCTGTACAATGCTTGTACTGATGGCAGCCGCCAGAGCGCAGCCGGGCCTGAAAGGAGAATATTACAACGGGACCAATTTCGAACGAAAGGTCCTGACGCGTATTGACCCGCAGCTCAGCTTTACATGGAAAGCGCATAGTCCCGGTCCGGGCGTCGATCAGTCGTATTATTCCGTACGCTGGACGGGAAAGCTGCTGGCACCGGCGTCGGGCCGCTATACGTTCTTTGCCAAAGTGGATGACGGCATCCGGATATGGGTCGGCAATCAGAAAGTGATGGACGTATGGCGGCTGAACGACTCTAAAAACTTCACCGGCAGTGTGGTACTGCAGGCGGGGCACTATTATGACCTGAAGATTGAATACTTCAACGACATGCTGGGGGGCGTTATTGACCTGTTCTGGCAACGGCCCGACGCTGAGGTAAGTGTTCTGGATCGATTTCGTGGACCGGGTGAGCCGATTACCGCCCGCTATTTCCGGCAATCAGCTCCGGCCATTACCCTCCCGTCCGGGTCTGTCGCACCAGCACCAAAGGTCGCTTCGGTTTCGTCGCCTGAACCGGTTCGCAAACGCCCGGTAGCGCTGGTAAAATCGGTATCTGAACCCACAACGACCAAACCGCCCGTCAAAAAGCCAGTCATGACGGATCAGCCCGTTGCCAGTACGGTTGTGGTGGCCGATGTGCCGGTTCGCCGGGAGGTAGCGGAACCTGCGCCCGAATTGCCGCCAGGCGAGACGTTTGTGTTACGTCATGTGAAGTTTGAGCAAAGCAGTTACGTATTGCTGCCCGAATCGACGGCTGAACTGGACAGGCTGGTTCAGACACTCAATAAGAATCCGCAGTGGCGAATAGAGGTCGCGGGCCATACTGATAACGTGGGCGATCCGCGTCTGAACCTGGCGCTATCCGAAAACCGGGCGAAAGTGGTTGCGGCTTACCTCATCCGTCACGGTATCGCCGACGACCGAATTGAGCCCAGGGGTTACGGCAGTACCCGACCGGTGGCTGATAACCAGGTTGAGCATGAGCGCGTCAAAAACCGGCGCGTAGAGATAACGGTTCGCTAAAAATAGTAGTGGCAACCGCTGGCGTTTGCACTGCTTGGTGGGGGTATCGCCTAAAAAAGTTGCCAGAGAAGAAGCACCATGAACCGCTGAAGACGTAATGATCTCATCTAGTTACGAAATAATGTTTATTGTTGACTATCAATATGTTGTTAGTTTTGATGTAGCCCTTGATACTGACCAGGAAGAACATTTATAACTGGTTCAGGCCACCCGGTGCAACCTTCGTACCCGAAAGGACATCTTTACGCCATAACCAGGTAAATCTATGAAACGCAATCAGTTCCTCCTGACCTTACTGAGTGCCGGCGTTGTATCGCTGACCTCATTTATCTTCCCAAATCAGCATCGCAATGACGATACGCCTTACTTGACCAAGACCTACTCCGGCAATATTTCCGCTGTTCGGGCCGAAACGTCGGGCGGTAGTCTGACCGTAGAGGGAGGCACCGACCGCAACGCGAAAATTGAAATGTATGTTCGGGCTAATAACTCAAATGACAAGTTAGATAAAGCCGAACTGGAAGATCGGCTTAAAGACTACGACATCACTATTGCGCAGGAGGGAAGTACGCTGGTAGCCACCGCCAGGCGTCGGAGCAACACCAACGACTGGAAGCATGCATTGAGCATCAGCTTTAAGTTTTATACACCCCGCAACCTCACTACGGATCTGCGCACCTCGGGGGGGAGCATCCATCTGTCGGCCCTGAACGGTAAACAGCGGTTCCGCACCAGTGGCGGCAGCCTGCACCTGACCGACGTGGAAGGGGACATCAACGGCCAGACCTCCGGGGGCAGCATACACCTCGACCGCTGCCGGAAAGATATCGACCTGCAAACGTCGGGTGGGTCAATTCATGCCAGCGCGTCGTCGGGCAATATGCGACTGCACACGTCGGGCGGCAGCATCGAGCTGAACAACCTGAAAGGCGATATTGATGCGCAGACCAGCGGAGGCAGTGTTCGGGGTAGCGATATCGAAGGCGAGATCAAAGCCGGAACGTCGGGCGGATCGGTGCGGCTCGCTAACGTAGCGGGCAGCGTCGATGCCAGTACCAGCGCGGGCAGCGTAGAGGTCAGCATTGCCAGACTGGGCGAATACGTCCGGCTGAATACCAGCGTCGGCAGCATCCGGGTGAAGATGCCGCTCAATAAAGGCCTGGACCTGAACCTGAGTGGCAACCGGGTTGACGTCGGTACGTTGTCCAACTTCAGCGGCTCCGTCGAAAAAGATCATGTTCGGGGTAAGCTAAATGGGGGCGGTATTGCCGTCAATATCTCAGCCAGCAACGGCAGCGTCTATCTGAATCAATAAGAGATAGAGCCATCACGAATGGGGTGCAGGTACCGGGCAGGTCGTCCAGTGCCTGCACTCCATTTTATGTTTACAGGTAGGAGCTACCTCCTGCTTCGGCTTATGCGGGTTAATCCCTGCTGACATGTATCGGTAGTTTCGTGGATGGGCAGCGCTGGCAGGCACTTGATCCGGACCGGAGTTGCGTCGGACGTTTTCCTTTTTCGTACCTTTATGAAACAATAATCCGTATGGTTATTGCTTTTCTGTTTCCGGCTGGCACCCGCTTCGTAAACCAACGTAATCCGTACCGAGCCGGAGAATTAAGCAAGATTAATCGTTCCGGTCTTTCCCGAAAAGCCAGAACCCCCGTCTATGTTTCGCCTGACGCCCAAACCGCCCTTTCCTACGTTACAGCCTTCGTTCGAGGGCGACCTGTATTTCGATGAATCGCCCGAACATACTGCCCAGCGGGTGCTTTACGCGACAGATGCGTCGGTATATCAGGAAATGCCGGTGGCGGTGGCCCTGCCTAAATCCGTTGCCGACATCAAGCGGCTACTGCGGTTTGCGCAGACCAATAGCCTGGGGCTGATTCCACGCGCGGCTGGAACGTCGCTGGCGGGACAGGTCGTTGGCAGCGGGATTGTCGTCGATATTTCCAAGTACTTCGGACAGATTCTGGAGGTGAACGCGCCGGCGCAGTGGGTGCGCGTGCAGCCGGGGGTTATCCGCGATGATCTCAACGCGTTCCTCAAGCCGCACGGTCTGCTGTTTGGCCCCGAAACGTCCACGGCCAGCCGGGCCATGATCGGCGGTATGATCGGCAATAACTCCTGTGGCCTACACTCGATTATCTGGGGCACCACCCGCGATCACCTGCTGGAAGTTCGGGCGGTGCTGAGCGACGGAGCCGAAGTAACGTTCGGGCCGCTTACCCGGTTGCAGTTCGAGGCCAAATGCCGGGGCGAAAACGTCGTCAGTCCGCTCGAACAGCGGCTTTACGTTCAGTTCCGCGACTGGCTGTCGGATACTGCCGTCCAGAAAAATATCCGCGACGGCTATCCCAAACCGACCGTAACGCGCCGGAATACGGGTTACGCGCTGGATGCCCTGCTTCCTTTTTTCCAGGCCGAGGCTCCGTTCAATTTTGCGCATTTGATTGCCGGTTCGGAGGGTACGCTTTGCTTTATTACCGAAGCCAAACTGAATCTGCTGCCGCTGCCGCCGAAAGAAACGGCCCTGGTCTGCGCTCATTTCAATACCATCCGGCAGTCGCTGGAAGCGAATCTGGTGGCGCTGGCGCACGGCTGCTCGGCTTCCGAACTGGTGGACGATTACATCCTGCAACTCACCAAAACTAACATTGAGCAGGCCAAGAACCGCTATTTTGTTGAAGGCGACCCGAAGGCAATCCTGATGGTTGAGTTTTTTGATGAAACAGCGGAAGGCGTTGCGCAGCGGGCCGACGCGTTTGTTCATGCCCTGCGGGAAAAAGAGTTAGGTTACGCCTACCCGGTTCTGTTCGACGAAGACACGAAAAAACCCTGGGCGTTACGTAAGGCGGGCCTGAGTATCATGTACAATATTCCCGGCGACGATAAACCGGCCAATGTGGTTGAGGATACGGCCGTTGATGTAAACGACCTGCCCGACTACATTGACGAGCTGGACCGCATGGCCTGGGAGCAGCACGGCCTGAAACTGGAATATTCGGCCCATGCCGGAGCCGGTGAAATCCACGCGCTACCGCTCATCAACCTGAAGTCTTCCGAAGGACGGGCCAAGTTCCGGGCCTTGCTGATGGATACGGCCCAACTGGTGAAAAAATACGGCGGCTCGCTGTCGGGCGAACACGGCGACGGGCGGCTGCGGGGCGAGTGCATCGCGTTCATGCTCGGCCCCGAAAATTATCTGCTCTGCAAAGTCGTCAAAACGCTCTGGGACCCGCACAATACGTTCAATCCCGGCAAGGTGGTCGATACGCCCCCCATGAACGAGTCGTTACGTTCGGAAGCCGACGTAGTCGTGCCGCAACCCAAAACCATTTTTGATTTTTCGCGGGATGGCGGCTTGCTCGAACTGGCCGAAAAGTGCTCGGGTTCGGGCGACTGCCGGAAAACCGAAATTTCGGGTGGAACAATGTGCCCCAGCTATATGGCCACCCGGCGCGAACGCGATACGACCCGGGCGCGGGCCAACATCCTGCGGCACTTTTATACGAACCAGGAAAAACCTGCCTACCGCGACTACGAAGCCGTCAACGAGGTACTGGACCTGTGCCTGTCCTGCAAAGGCTGCAAGGCGGAATGCCCCAGCAGTGTCGATATGACCCGTATGAAGGCCGAGTTCATCCAGCAGCAATATGCCGAACGGGGCGTTCCGATCCGGTCCCGGCTGGTTGGAAACTTTACCCGCCTGATGTCGCTGGCGAGTCTGGCACCCTGGGCCTACAACGCCATGTACAATACCCCTGCGATCCGGCGCATGGCGAACCGCGCCGTTGGTTTTCATCCCGAGCGGACCATGCCCGAGCTGGCCCGCACAACCCTGCGGCACTGGGCGAAGGGCCGGGGGCAGGGCGCGAATAAGGTTGTACCCAGGCCATCGGCTCCAGGCCCTCTGCTGTTCTGCGACGAGTTTACCAACTACAACGACGTGGAAGTTGGCCAGAAAGCCATTCAGTTGCTGGAGCGATTAGGCTACAGCGTCCGTATTCCGGAGCATGTCGAGAGTGGCCGGACGTATCTGTCGAAAGGTCTGGTCGAAGATGCCCGGAAGATTGCCATTCGGAACGTAACCCTGCTCAAAGACCTCGTTACCGACGAAACGCCCCTGATTGGTCTGGAGCCATCGGCTATCCTGACGTTCCGCGACGAGTACCCCGATCTGGTCCCGACCGAGCTGAAAGCCGACGCGCAGCGTATCGCCAGAAATACCTTTCTATTTGAAGAATGGCTGGCTAGCGAAGCTGATGCCGGACGGATTGACCGGAGCCTGTTCACGACCGAAGCGCGTCAGGTAAAAGTACACGGCCATTGCCACCAGAAAGCCCTGTCGAGCATGGTGCCGGTCAAGAAAGTGCTGTCGTTACCTAAAAATTATTCGGTGCAGCTGATTCCATCCGGTTGCTGCGGCATGGCCGGTTCATTCGGTTACGAGGCCGAGCATTACGATCTGTCGATGCAGATTGGCGAGCTGGTGTTATTTCCGGCGGTGCGGAACACAACCGAATCCGTTATCATTTCGGCAGCCGGAACGTCCTGTCGTCACCAGATCAAGGACGGTACCGGCCGGAAAGCGCAGCACCCGGCGGAGATCCTGTTCGACGCACTCAAGTAATACTGAGATATTATCGGTGCGGCTTGAGGGCCTCAAACCTTTTCTGTCTCCGGTGGTTTTCCATAGACCAAAACATTCACAACGATCATGGAAAACAACGCAAATCTTTCCGATGGCGCCAGACAGGCCGACAACGTTTCGAGCGAACACGCTGAAACCATGTTCAGTGCCGATCAAGCCGAAACCAACATGGTAAAGTTGGTGGATGGCAAACTGGTCCCGATCGGAGATACAGACGCCGACGTTTCGGATGACATGCCCCGCATTCGGGTGGGCAGCGACGAGGAACGGGCCTTACAGGGTGATGACAAGAAAAAATACGAAAACTCGGATGCCGCTCTGCGGGCGGGTACGATGTTCGACCCAAGCGTGATGCCCGACGATCCGATTGCCGTGGGCGATATTACGGGTAATCCCGATGCGGGCGCAACGGTCAATACAGGTCTGCCTTCCGAAGACGAACCGAATGGTCGCACCGAACAGCGTAATGATGCTACGCCAACGACCACGTTCGGGTTGTGGCAGGTGGCGAATGGCAGTTATGTGCCATCTGTCGTCTATCCTTCGGGCGACATGATTCCGCCAACGCCGGGTACGCCCGGCGATCCGACACAGCCTGTGCCGGGTATCCCCGAAACACCGCCCTACAATCCCGATCCGGGACCGGAGATACCCGACCTGCCGGGTACGCCACAGCCGAAGCAGCCCGAAATCCAGGAGCCCGATCAGCCCGATCGTTCGCATGAGATTAACGCCCGCTCAGTCCGGCAGGCTGGTGAAAGCGCTTTAAATTTTGTTACGTTTACGGCGGGGCCACCGATGCCCCCCTCGTCGGCCGACGACCTGATACCGGGCGCGGCTGTGCCTGGGAACCAGTATCAGGGTTTAGCCGCTGCACCCGACGATCAGGGAATGGAAGTTAAGCCGGATACCGGTGATTCGGCGCGCCCGTACGACGTAAACGCAAAAGATGCAGACGAGTATCAGCCGGGTGAGCGGCCTGAAGAAGGTCAGGAAGCCCAGCAGCTGCCCCGCGAAATGATGGACGAAAGCAGCGTGACGGCTCAGGACATGATTCAGGGTAACGACCGCTCTGATCAGAAGTCAACCGAAGGTCTGGACCGGAAATACAACGATCCGGAAGCCGCCCGTGAAATGGCGACCTAGGTGCGCAGATGAGCGCATAGTTTCCAATCCGAAATCCCTTAGCCAGCGATTTAGAAAATCATAGGCTAAGGGATTTTTTATACCTTTAACCCGTAAAACATTCCGGAAGCTCATGAAAAAATTCCTTCTTCCCTGCTTGCTACTCAGCACAATGGTGTTTGCCGCGCCCCCCATCAAGAAACCTAAATGGACGTCGCTGTTCGACGGAAAGGCCATTAAAGGCTGGCACAGCTACCATAAAGACGGGGTCGTTGGCTGGTCTGTTGAGGACGGAACCATGACACCCGATGGTACGGGGGGCGACCTCGTAACGGATAAGGAATACGAAAACTTTGAACTGGAGTTCGATTTCAAAATTCCGAAGGGCAGCAACAGCGGGGTTGTGTATAAAGTAATCGACAGCCCGGATATCAAATCAACCTACATGTCGGGACCGGAGTATCAGGTTATCGACGACAAAGGGTATCTGGATGGCGAAGGCAAGCCGTATAAACTCAAAGACAGCCAGCTGACGGGGGCCAATTACGACGTTCAGCCGCCCTCTGATATGAATGCCGCAAAGCCAGCGGGCGAATGGAACAAAGGCCGGATTGTGGTGAACAATAATCACGTTGAACACTACCTCAACGGTAAGAAAGTCGTTGAGTATGAGTACGGAACCGACCAGTGGAAAGAAATGGTCGCCAAAAGCAAATTTGCCAGCTGGCCTTACGCTACGCCACATGCTAAAGGCAAAATCGCTCTGCAAAATCACAGCCCTAAAGAGCGCGTCTGGTACCGCAACATCCAGATCCGCGAGCTGTAAAATTGAATTCTTACCAAATCGGCCCCGACACATCGGGGCCGATTTGGTTTACCGGGCTTAGTAATCCACTTTTCGGCGTCCTTCCTTTACCTCTCCTTTTCGCTTTTTCCCGGCGATACGCTCCGCTACCGATGCCTTCGAGGGTTTTGTGGCTTTCCGGGGCTTTGGCTTTTCAAAAGCCTTTTCAATGAGCCGATAAAACTTCTGCGTTACCTTCTCTTTATTGGCCAGCTGTGTCCGTTCGGTCTGGTGGGTCAGCACCAGCTCACCCTCGGTCGTTAGTTTAGTAGCCAGCTTATCTTCCAGGACAGCCCGCTCCGCATCGGTCAGCAGGGGCGACTGGCGAACGTTGAACCGTAACTCCGCCTTCGTGGCTACTTTGTTGACATTCTGACCACCGGCCCCCCCGCTGCGGGCAAACTGATACTGCACGTCGGGTAGTAAACGAGTCGCGTCCATTCGAATTCGATTCAGTCAATAGGTTTTGTGTGAAAACAGGCACTCCAAAGAACAATCCATACGGAGAGCGGTTCTTTAAATCAAAACTAATTGATTCAACGTTATGGCACACGCTCATCCGTCGGCGATGCTCGAAGGGACGTTGCAGACCCTGCAGCAACGGGATCTGCAACCCGCGACCGGCGCCGATTTAATTAAAGACTGGATCTCAGTTCTCAATCATACGGACGGTGCCGAACCAGCCGCACGAGGCCTGCAGGCGCTCTACGATGAACTGAGTAATATGCAGCCTGATGCCGACCGCGTCCGCAACCTGCTCAATCAGGTGGCTCAGCAGACCGAACACCTGTCGCGCTCAGCCGAAGGTCATTACACCAATTCATTGAAGCAACTGGCCGATTTACTGCGCTCGTTCGCACAGGATCTGGGCGCGCTTTGAGCCCCGGGCGTCAGCGCCACGCGTCTGCTCTGTATTAGTCAACAAAACCCCGAACAACAATACACACATGGCACAGCACGATCAGAAAATAGACTCGATCCTGGACAATACGCTACAGATGCTGAGTGGTGGCGCACCCGCAACGTCGCCCGATGAAGGCGTCAATCTGATTCAGGACTGGATTGGCGTGGTGCGCTCGGACGTAAGCACGCAATGGGTGGCGGAGCCGCTCGAGAAGCTTCGCGATGCACTCAACAACAACGATATGCGAACGGTGGAGCGCGTTATGCGGGATCTCGCCGGGGCAACCATTGACCTGGGTAATAATGCTGCCGATGGAGCCTATAAACAGCAACTGCAGAACCTGTCCACGGCCCTGAACGATTTTGCGCGGGGTCTATATGGAGCTGGCTCTGTTCAATCAGGTAATCAATAAACCTAATTCCGATGATCTCGAAAGACCAAAACCAGATTTCGCTCATCGAGCAGACGGTGAACACGTTTGAAGGTGCCATTGACGATACAACGGCTACCGACGGGCTGTCGCTGATTGACCAGTGGCTCAACCGGCTCGACGAGACCGGTGATGAAGTGACCGACGATATTGCCGATACGCTTGAAAGTCTGCGGGCCGAACTCGACACCTTACAGCGGCATAACAGACCCGACAATCAGCGCATTGCGACGCTGCTGCAGGATCTGATCGACCAGACGCAGAAAGTAGCGGCCTCGGCCGAAGCCAGCGCCGAACAGGTCGAACTCGCGCAGCTGATTGCTACGCTCGAAAATCTGCACCGGCAGGTAACCGGTTCCATTAATCAATAAACCAATCAGTCCGGTAAAGCAGGGCTTCGGACGAAGAACGCAATCGGGCCTGCTTTCCCAGTTAACCGCGATTATTCTATGGCACTTGACCAACACGCTTCGAACCTGATTACGACCACCATCAACGCCTTTAATGGCGATGCAACGAGCATTTCGCCGATGGATGGTATTTCGCTCATTGACAGCTGGATCAGCGCTTTGCGCAACAGCGACCAGAACAGTACCGATACGGTCGCCAGCGGCCTGAGCGATCTAAAAGCTGAACTCCAGAGCGGCAACCCCGATGGTGACCATATATCGGAGCTACTGCGCGACCTGATTGATCAGGTAGAATCGGCCGCTGATTCAGCCGAAACGGATGTGCAAACCCGGCTGAAGGCGCTGGTAGAAGCGCTTCAGGGCTTTGCCGATCAGATGAGCGGTTCTGCCGGTCCGGCCAGGACGGGCGGGCAGGCACCCATGACCAGCACCGTTGGCGGAGAATCGACGACTAGCGGCACCGGCGCGTCGGCGTTCGGCACCAATCATGACGACGACCTGTCGAACCGCAGCACGGGCGGTACGGTCAGCACCAACGACTCCGCTATGGGTATGGATGATACCACCGGCAGCGATGGCGGCATGAGCGCAACCACGGGCAGTTCGTCGGGGATGGGCGAAGAGGAGGGAGAATCGGAGAGCGGCAGCGCCTACGGGGCTTCATCGGGCGACAGTGGCCGGCCGCAGGATGGTGGTCCCTATGGTTCGGGCTACGGTACCGGCTCCAACGGGGACGATTACAGCGCCAATTCCGGTACGCAGCGCTCCGGAGTTTCGGGCGGTACGGCCGATTCGGGCAGCGGCTCATCGGGAGGGCGATCCCAGTATTAATTGAACAGGAAGAGTGGCTGCGTGAACAGTAGACGGCCCTGACCCGGGCAGGCTCGTTCATGCAGCCACTCTTTTACGGACCGGCAAACAAACCGGTAGCAGACTGGTTTTATTCTGACATAACAAAACCGCTTGGGCGGTACTCAACGAATTATGGCTAATCAACATTCTCAAACGAACGGCTCATCGGCAACTACGCTGATTGACGATACCATCCGGGCTTTCGATCAGGGTCAGGCAGCTTCGCCCCAGGAAGGCATGTCGCTGATTACTGACTGGTTTTCATCCATTAAAAATAACCATACCGCCGGCGACGTCATGGAGCCGCTGCGGGCGCTACACGAAGAGCTTCAAACCGGTGCGCCGAATCCTACCCGGCTGCAGAACCTGCTGAACCAGTTGGCCGATCAAACTGAGCAGATGGCAACCAAAACCGAAGGAGACGTGCCTTCGCGGCTGACAACGCTCGCAACCGCCCTGCGCAACTTCGCGGGTCAATTTTCAACCGTATCGTAAAGCGGTACGATTTGGGGCCGAAGTACCCGGCAATGTAAGACTCGTTGAATTTGACAAACCATGGCATCACACGCATTAGATCAACGTCTGTTTGAGCAGACAACCGGCGGCCTGGGCGACGTAACGTCGGCTTCACCCGCCGATGGCGTAACCCTCATCAATGGCTGGCTGAAAGTCATTGAAGGTAATACCAGCACCGAAATCGTTGAAGGTCGGTTGAAAGAGTTACGCGGACAATTACAATTCGCTAACCCGGACCCGGACCGGATTCGTGACCTGTTGCTTACGCTGGCTGACCATACGTCGCAGATTGCACAGGGAACGAATATTCAGGAGCAAACCGCTGGCAAGCTCGAAAATGTAGCAACGTCGCTGCGGTTGTTTGCCGCCCAACTTTAATAATTTCCAGTCCGCCGACTCGCGAAAGTCGGCGGACTGGTTAGGTTGTACTCTGAAAATTATGGGATCGAACATACTCGAAGAGCGAATGCTCGAGGATACGCTGGTAACCTTCCGGGACGCTGATCAGGCCGGACTTTCGCCGGCTCAGGGCGTCATGCTCATCGACGGCTGGCTGCAGGCGTTACAGGGTAACCCAAAACTGAGTCAGCTCGAAGGTTCGTTCAACGAGTTGCGGGCCGAATTGCAGGCTTCGCAACCTAACAATGAACATGTTCGGCAGGTGATAGAGCGACTGGCCGGTCAGGCACAGCAGGCCGCCGAAGCTTCGGGCGCTGAAGGGAACTGGACGGGTAATCTGGAAAGTCTGGCAGCGTTTCTACGGAATCTCGGCCGTAAATTATAACCTGTTTTGTAGCGGTTACAGCCCATTGCCCGACTGTTTTTTAGACCTATTTCATTCACGATACTATGCAAGGAGCAGAAAACACACTAGAACACCGGATGCTGACCGACACGCTGGGGGCGTTCGGGGATGGGAATACCACCATGCTCACTCCTGAGCGGGGCATATTGCTGATCGAAGGCTGGCTGAACCCCTTACGGGGCGACGTCGGTGCCGAACGGATTGTAGCAGAACTGGAAATGCTGCGGGACCTCCTGAAATCGGGGGATCTGGACGGGGATAAAATCCGGCTGCTGCTGCTGAATATGGCCAGTCATACGTCGGCTATTTCGCACGAACCCGTCGTTGAAGAGGCCGACGCCCGTCAGCTTCGGCAACTGGCCACTGCCTTACGTAACTTCGCCAGTCAGTTCTGATGGACGGCCACTAATGGTTTCCTGATTTTACTCAATCCTTTACGACCATGCTCAATCACGAAGAATCAACCGATCTGCTCGACTCAACGATGGGTGTTCTGGAGGCCGATCTGATCAATGCTACGCCCCAGAACGGCACGGGAATTATTGACCAGTGGCTGGAAGAACTGCGGCAAAGCGATAACACGGTCGAGATTGCTGATACGCTCGAACGGGTGAAAACCCAGTTGCGCAGCGACCAAATCAACTCCGGTGAGCTGAGCAGCCTGTTGGAAACGCTGGCTACGCAAACCGTTGAGTTCAGTACGCGGATGGGGTCGGAAGGTGATATTGCCTACCGGCTCGAAGGTCTGGCGTCGGCTCTACGTTCAATGGCCGGCCAGTTACACAAGCGGTAACCTCTGCTTCCGGCTGTGCACAGCCTCATCAGCTCGGCAAACGGTCAGGGTTTTAGTTGATTCCAGTAAATCAGGACGTTCAGCGTTGCCCGGCCCGATGCGATCAGATCCAAATCACCATCGCCGTCGAGGTCGGCGGCCTGAAGGTCTTCGCAGGCCATTCGTACGCTGTCGTCCAGCGGATAACCCTGGAAATTATCCGTGTCTTGGGGCATAAACAGCCGGACGCCAACTTTCCCTTCGGCATTCGGATTGCGCCAGCCCGCTACGATCTGGTCGTGGCCCACCCCCAAAAAATCACCGCACACCAGCGCGTGCCCCTGGCTGAACTTGTCTGTGAGCACGCTGATTTCCTTATCGGTGATGACTGCGCGCGGAGTTTTGAGCGAATAATAGCCATTTTCGACCTGCAGCAAGCTGCCGTGCATGGGCTGAATGGTCGCAATACCCTTGCCGTTGTTGAACCGCCGGATTTCGCCGATGCCTTCTACGTTGTTGGTGAGCAGGCCGAGCGCGTTACGGGCGGCCTCGTCGGGCATGTAACGCCACGCGCCATTTTTCCATTCCAGAATTTTACCGCCTTCCTTTCCGGCCAGAATCAGACCCGTAGTCGGGCCATCTTCCCAGATTTCAAAGTTGTGCGTCAAATGCAGCGTTGAATCAACCAGGTGTCGCTTCCAGGCACCGCGTGGATTTTTGGGCAGCTCATAACCCCAGACCCGAACGCCCCGGCCTTCGCCGTTTTTGTTGCCCAGCCCGTGCAGCGGCACAACAACCAGTTGATAAGCAGAGCCCGTTTTCGCCCAGCGCATCCGGTGGGTCGTTACCTCATGCGGCAACCGTACCGACTCCCAGAGCTGCGTTGGGTCTTTGGGTCGAATCAGGTAGAAAACAGCGCCGGATTTCGTACTGTCGCTGGTTTCGGCCGGATTCCAGCCGGCCCCTACGGCTACCTCTACGCGCCCGTCGCCATCGAGATCGCGGGCGGCAATGCAGACGTTATCCTGCGGGGTCAGGTTGGCCGCCATAACGTAGCGTGTCCACGGGCTGGTTTTGTTGCCGGGGTTCCGATACCAGACAAACTCTTTCTGATCGGCCATCAGAATATCAGGCTTACGGTCGCCGTCGACGTCGCCAATGGCCAGCCCATAGCCAATGTCAATCTGATTATCAACCACCTGAATCTTGAAGTTCGGCTTGGGCGTCTGGGCGCAAACCAGCAGGGGAGCAAGTAGGAAAAGAAGAAGTTTCATAGGAATGACAAATGCTGTACTGCCTGGGTTTGCCTGTTCTCTCCACAGGCCGCTGAAAAGGTGACTGTTACGGGGTAAACTCAGCCCCCAGTCAGATTTACTCATACTGACCCGCCGGGGCCAGATTACACCGTAATGCGTTCACCCAGTTGCATAACCCGGTAGGGCGTACCCTGCTGTTTGCAGGCTCGCACAAAGTCGGCGGGGTCGGCGGTATTAAATGCGAACAGATCGTAGTGATGTGGTACAACAAGCCGGGCCCCGATGTTGCGGCCAAGCCGGGCGGCTTCGTCGGGGTTCAGGTTACCCGCCACGCGCCGTTCGGGTTTGTTGCCGTTAATGGGCAGAAAGGCTACATCGACCGCGAACGGTTTCAGCAGGTCGACCATGCCCTCGTACCAGAGCGTATCGCCCGAATGATACACCCGGTACGGACCGATCTCCACGACAAAACCCATGAATTTGCAGCGCCCTTCGGCATCGCGTTCGAGTTCATTGTGGGCGGCCGGAACGCCATGAAACACAACGTCGGCTACCGTAATGATTTGTCCATCGTTCATGCCCACCGGCCAGTTGGGCTCGATGCCGAGCCGGTCGGCAACAACCGCGCGGTTAGCTTCGGGAATGACGAGCTGTACGGTTGGGTTGGCGGTTAACAAGGGTTTCAGCGTATCGGCGTCGAGGTGGTCAGTATGGTTATGACTGGACGTAACCACATCAATGCCCGTTAACCGGCCAGGATCAACGACCAGTTCCGAAACACGGACGTGCGGTTTATCGGTATTCGCATACTTGTGGCTCAGGGAATCCGACAGATAAGGGTCAAACAGGAGCTGTTTTCGGTTGTACTGGAGCAGAAAACCGCTCTGCCCCAGCCACCAGATATGCAGCCGGTTGGGCTGGCTACGGGCGGTTTCGATATCGGCGAGCAGCGTATCGTCTTTTTGAAAAGCAGGTTTAAGCATCGGTTCAGAAACATCGTTAAACGTAAATCCCACGCCAGGTCCTGCTCAGGACGTTGGGCGTAGACCGCTGAACCGGCCAATCAGCCAGTCCATGAGTCGGGCGGGCAGGATGGGCAGAACCAGGCCGGTGAGTTTATTGGGCACCAGCGCATAGCGGATGCGCGGCCGGGGTGTCTCATGAATCCGGACAATCTGTTCGCCAAGATAATCGACCGGAAACCCCTGGTCTTCGGCACGCTGAACCTGCTTCAGAAACTTCTGCATGGCCGGGTAATAGGGGGTCTGTTCGTAGGCGCTGATGTCCGTTCCTTTGCCCCAGATAGGCGTTTTGACCGCGCCCGGCCCTACAATCACGACCTCGATACCAAACAGAGCCAGCTCCCGGCGTAGACTGTGCGAGAGTCCTTCGAGCGCGTGTTTAGAGGCTACGTAAGCCCCCATGAACGGAATGGCTACCTGCCCGTTGACCGAACTGATGTTCTGAATCCGGCCCGGCCGTACCGGATGGTTTGGCCGGGCGCCCAGCAGGGGCAGAAATGCCTGCGTTACCTGTATTAGCCCCAGCACATTGACGTCAAAATGCCGACGGATCGTATCGAGAGGCTGGTATTGCAGCGGCCCGCCAATGGCGATACCAGCGTTGTTGATCAACCCACCTAGACCACCGTCGGCGAGTTCCTGCGTAAGTTGCCGGGCGGCTTCATTTACGGCACCGGCGTCGGTTACGTCGAACAGGAGCGGACGGAAAGCTGGGCCGAATTCAGCCTGTAGCCGGTCGGCGTCGGTCGCGTTACGTACACTGCCGAAAACGGTATAACCCTGCCGGATGAACTGACGGGCTGCGCCGTAGCCAATACCGGTCGAGACGCCGGTAATAAGAATATTCCTGCTAACGGGTTTCATGTTGTAAACATACCCATAATCTCATTCAACAAACGCTTGAAATCTGGCGTTATTCCTGAGGCTGGCCCACCCTGAAACCATCGGGCCTGTTACCTCGACCATGCAAGACATTGAACCGTTCTACGGCTGGGAGAAATACTATACCGCATCGGAAGACGAACGATCGCCGTTCCACGAGCGGGAGTATAACATGCAGCAGTACGAAAACGACATATACGGCTATTATATCCACCCGCTCTGGGACGAAATCGGCTCGGAAACGCTCTATTGCAAGATTCTGTTTGCGAACTACGACCGGCAGTTTGTGGTGATCGAACTCTTTGGCGAGTGGAACGATACGCTCCATAACGACGTCATGTACCTGAAGCGGCAGGTCGTGGACCCGCTCGTGGGCGAGGGTATCAAATACTTTATCCTGATCAGCGAAAACATCCTTAACTTCCACGGCTCCGACGACAGTTATTATGAAGAGTGGTTTGAGGATGTCGAAGATGGCTGGATTGCCGCTATCCACTCGCCCGAGTTCATCGAACGTGAATGGAAAAAATATCACCTCGATTATTACATTAACTTCGGCGGTACGCTCGATATCGCCAACTGGCGGACGCTCAAACCCGCCAACCTGTTCGAACTGGTGAACGGCTTAATCGTGCGACGACTAGGTTAAGATAGGACGAACCGGAAAATAGGGGTTTCTGGCCTGGCACGTTCGCTTTGAGTTTATTAGGGCTTTCTTCTTACGTTTAACCAAATCCAATCCTATAGTATCTTATGGAAAATAACCCCAAACCGACGGATGTCGAAAAGGTGCAGGCTGCCAAAACCACCACCGCCGAGAAACTCGAAGCGTTCAAAACCGAAGCGGGGCACCACCTCGAAGCGGCTGCTGCGCAGTTTGATGAATTAAAAGATCAGGTGGTAGCGAAAGCGCAGGAGTTTGGGAAAGACATTGATATAGACGGTATCAAGGCAAAAGCCACGGAGCATTTTGAAGCCGCGAAAGTATCCACCGCCGAAACGCTGGCTAAACTACAGGAGCAGGCGGATGCCGCCTTTGCGGTAGCGGCTGTCAAAGTTGATGAGTTTGCCGACGCGGCCGAGGATAAATTTGAAGAGTTGAAGGTCGAAGCGACCGTACAGCTCGAAGCTGCGCAGGTCAAACTCGACGAACTCAAAGCGGAAGCGGCCCTTCAGATTGAAGCCGCCAAGGAAAAGGCAAAAGGCTTGTGGGATCAGCTGTTTGGAAAGTAGAAGCGGGTCGAATTAGGCTTAAATCCAAACGTACTTTAATCCAGTCGCTACCGGTGGTGCGCTGTCAGCATCAGCTTTATTGGCTATCCGTTGCCCCGGTCTTTCGGCCGGGGTTATCTTTGTCCCCCTATGAGGCTTCAGCTCCGTAAACCCACTCAATCGCTTAACAAGGCGTACGCTAAACAATCCATTACCCAGGACCGCATGGATACCTTCCGGCGGGCGCTGGCGCGGCTGTTCGCGCGCATGGATGAGGACGAATCCGAAGAGCATCAGAAAAACATCGTGGCAGGCTTTCTTCACGAAGCGTTCTACGGCGACCACTTTGAAATCAATACCCGCGAGCGGATTGATCTGGTCATTCATCGCGGGCCCAGCAGCCAGGATTCATTGCCCGGCGTTATCATTGAAACGAAGAAGGCGTTTGCAGCCGAGATGATGACCACGCTCAAGAACAACGTAAAGGCGCTGCATGAGCTGATTCTCTACTATTTCGAAGAGCGCGAACGCCACCAGAATATCGCCATCAGCCAGTTGATCATCACAGATGTGTATAACTGGTTTATCTTCGATGAAAACGACTTCCGGCATTTTTTCTACGACAACGCCAAGCTGCGGAAGCTCTACCAGATCAAGCAGCAACAGAAAAAAGACAATACATTCTTTTATGCCGAAGTGGCCCGGATTCTGCGCGAGCTGGACGACGAGGTGCCCGTTACGTGCCTCGATCTGCGTAAAACCGCCGACGCGCTGGTCCTGCCCCCGGCAGAAGGCAACCGTTTGCTGATTCCGGTCTATAAGCTGTTTTCGCCGGAACATCTGCTCAAGCTGCCGTTTGCCAATGATGCCAACACACTTAACCGCCAGTTCTACAACGAACTGCTCCATATTATGGGGCTGCATGAAACGATGGAGGGTGGGGCAGCCAGCCGGGGCCGTAAGCTCATTCAGCGTCTGCCGGAGCAAGAACGGAATGAAGGCTCACTGCTGGAAAACACAATCAACCAGTTGCGGGTCGATAATGCGCTGGCCGATCTAGATCATCCCGAACAGTACGGGGCCGATGAAGACGAGCAGCTGTTCAACGTCGGGCTGGGGCTGTGCATTACGTGGCTAAACCGGATTCTGTTTCTGAAACTGCTGGAAGGGCAGCTTGTGCGCTACCACCGGGGCGACCGGAGCGTGCAATTCCTGACCTCGCGGCACCTCCGGGAGTTCGACGAGCTGAACGAACTGTTTTTTGAGGTGCTGGCTGTGCCGGAAGCTAACCGACCAGCCGGAATCGTGAACCGCTTCGACCGGTCGCGGCCGGGACCGGTGCCGTACCTGAACAGTTCGCTGTTTGAGCTGACCGAACTGGAACGCAGAACGCTCAAGATCAAAGGGCTGAAAGACCGGCTCGAACTGCCCCTGTTCGGGCAGACCGCCCTGAAAGACCAGCACGGCAAGCGCCTGACCGGTCAGTTGCCAACGCTTCAATACCTGCTGGTATTTCTGGATGCCTACGACTTCTCGTCCGATGGTCCCGCCGAGGTACAGCCCGAAAACAAGCCGCTCATCAACGCGGCTGTGCTGGGGCTGATCTTCGAGAAGCTGAACGGCTACCGCGACGGCTCGTTTTTTACCCCCGGTTTCGTGACGATGTTCATGGTGCGCGAGGCTATCCGCAAGGCCGTTCTGAGCCGGTTCAACGAGCGGTTTGGCTGGGCGTGCGCCGATGTAACGGCTCTGTACAACCGGCTGGGTGAAATCAGTATGGGCGAAGCCAACGCGCTAATCAATTCACTGCGGATTGTGGACCCGGCCGTGGGCAGTGGCCACTTTCTGGTGTCGGCGCTCAACGAACTCATTGCCCTCAAAGCCGAGCTGGGTATCCTGACCGACCGCGACGGCCGACGCCTGCGCCATTACGATATCAGCATCGTAAACGACGAGCTGGTCATTACCGACGAGGATGGCGAGCCGTTTCAGTATTTCGCGCCGGGGCTTGGAAACGCAGCGCGGGGTATTACGACACCCAACCACCGCGCGTCCGGCTCGGCGCAACTCACGGAAACCCAGCGCGTGCAGGAAACGATCTTTCACGAAAAGCAGACACTCATCGAAAACTGCCTGTTTGGGGTCGATATTAACCCGAACTCGGTCAATATCTGCCGGCTGCGGCTCTGGATCGAGCTGCTCAAAAGTGCTTATTACGTAGGAGAAACGGGAGGAAAGAGCAGCGTTCCCTCTTCCTCTCGTCAGCTGCAAACTTTGCCTAACCTCGACATCAACCTCAAGGCGGGCAACTCGCTGGTGAGTCGGTTCGGGACGGGCTTCCGGGTCGATACGCTGCGGAACCAGAGTATGCGGGAGAAGTTTTTGCCCGCCTTTCAGCGGTATAGCGTGGACGTACTGGCCTATAAGCACTGCCGCGATAAAGCCGAGAAAGACCGGATTCGGGGACGCATCCGGCAGTTTCGGGAGTTCATGCACCAGATCGCGCTCGTTGACCAGAAAGACTATGCCGACATTCGCCAGCTCGAAGCCAAACTGGCGCAGTCGGCGCTGACGTTCGATTTCTTTAGTCAGGACGACCGGCTTCAGAGCCTGACCGATCAGCTGGAAGCCAAACGGCGTGCCTTCGATGAGAAACAGCGCGTATTTCAGCAGGCGTTTGAGTGGCGGTTCGAGTTTCCCGAAGTGCTCGACGAAGCCGGGAATTACGTTGGCTTCGATGTGGTGGTGGGCAATCCGCCCTATATCCGGCAGGAGGAACTGGGCGACTACAAGGTGCAGTTTCAAAAGGCGTTTCCGAATACGTATGCCGGTACGGCCGACCTGTACGTGATGTTCATCGAGCAGGGGCTGAACCTGCTGCGGTCCAACGGGCAGTTTGCCTATATCCTGCCGAACAAATGGATGCGGGCGGGCTACGGGGCCAGCCTCCGCAAATGGCTCCGCACTAAAGCCGTCGAGCAGATTACCGATTTTGGCGATCTGCCGGTGTTTGACGAGGCCACGACCTACCCGAGTATTCTGGCGATCCGGAACGCCGATGCTGTTGGAACGCTGCGGGCCGCGCAGGTCGATACGCTGAAGTTCGGCAAGGCGGGGCTGGCGGGTTATCTCGCCGACCGGACGTTCGAGGTGCCGATGGAGTCGCTGCAGGATGGCGGCTGGGTACTCTCCGACGCAACGGTGCAGAACCTGCTCGCCAAACTCCGGCAGACGGGCAAACCCCTGCGCGAATACGTCAACGACAAGATTTTTCGGGGTGTGTTAACCGGTCTGAACGAAGCCTTTGTTATCAACGCCCAGACGCGCCAGCGACTGATTGACGAAGACCCCCGCAGCGCCGAGGTCATCAAGCCGTTTCTGGCGGGCCGCGACATCAAACGCTACCAGACGCCCGTAGCGGATAAGAATCTGATTTTCGCCCGCCGGGGTATTCTGATAAACGAGTATCCGGCAATCCTCGCCCATCTGAAGCAATTTGAAGCGCAGTTAACGCCAAAACCAAAGGGGTATAAAGAAATTTGGAAAGGAAGAAAAGAAGGAACTTATAAATGGTACGAAATTCAATATGAGGTTGATTGCTCTGGAGAATTTGAAAAGCCTCACATCCTTCTTCCGGCGACCAGTAAAGTGCCTGCAGGCGTTTGGAATGAATCAGGAGCATACGCCAATGACAAGACAACGATCATTGGAACGGATAACAAGTATGTACTGGCGATTATGAACTCGCGGGCAACGGACTTCCTGATGCGTCAGATTTCATCCACGAAACAAAACGGTTATTTCGAGTACAAGCCGGTCTATATCGCACAAATCCCAATTCCCGACGTAACGCCCGAAGCGCAGGCTCCGCTGATTGGTCTGGTCGATGAAATTCTGGCGGCTAAGCGCGAAAACCCGAAGGCCGATACGTCGACGCAGGAGAGTCAGCTAGACGAACTCGTATTTGCTTTATACGACCTGACCGCCGAAGAACGGGCGCTGATTCAGGCGTAATGAACATTGCCGTTACGGTCAAACTTTTGTCTATACAGTTGGTTGGATACGTAGGCGTCGGCCTGGGAGTGAAGCCCGCGCCATCAGTTCTTAATAACTGAAACCGGAACGGCTATGACTGACCAACCGCAAACTCAGTCGCAATCCTTTCGTCTGCGCAGCGAGGCCGATCTCGACCCGCTGCTGGAACGCATTGGCGAGGCTCGTTACGTCCTGCTGGGCGAGGCCTCACACGGCACGCACGAGTACTATACCTGGCGGGCGCGCATCAGCAAACGACTCATTGAGGAGCGCGGTTTTTCGTTCATTGCCGTTGAAGGCGACTGGCCCGACTGCTACGCCATCAACCGCTTCGTGAAAGCGTATCCCGGCGCTGGTACCGACGTAATGGCCGTCCTGCAGGGCTTTGAGCGCTGGCCTACGTGGATGTGGGCTAATTACGAAATTGCCGCTCTGGCCAACTGGCTGCGTCGGCACAATGAACACCAGCCCGATGGCAGAAAAGTCGGTTTTTACGGTCTGGACGTGTACAGTCTGTGGGAGTCGGTCGAAGTCCTGAACGAGGTTTTGAAGCAGCAGCAGGACCCGCAAACAGCCCGGCTGGTTGATGAGGTCGTTCAGTGCTTCCAGCCCTACGGCGAAGACGAACGGCGGTACGCTCAGGCAGTGGCCCAGCTATCGGAGTCCTGTCGCCGGGAAGTAACCGCACTGCTGAGCGAAATCCGCCGGAAAGCTTCGTCCTACGATCACGAGCCCGAGGCTGCCCTCAATGCCGAAATGAACGCCTGGGTGGCCGTCAATGCCGAACGCTACTACGAGAGCATGTATTCTTACGAGGAGAACTCCTGGAACATTCGTGATACGCACATGGTCGAAACCCTGAACCGGCTGATGACCCACCACGGCCCGGATGCCAAATGCATTGTCTGGGAACACAACACCCATATTGGCGACGCGCGCTATACCGACATGGCGCAGGAAGGCATGGTGAATGTGGGGCAGCTTGTCCGGCAGCAGCAGGCCCCCGACGATGTTGTGCTGGTGGGGTTCGGTTCCTATCAGGGGAGCGTGATTGCCGGTCGCCACTGGGGCGCGTCGATGGAGTCCATGACCGTACCGCCCGCCCGGTCCGGCAGTGTGGAAGCCCTGCTCCACCGCGAACAGGCCACCGACCGGCTACTGATTTTTGACGGGCAGCCCGACGAACGCTTTTCCAAAGAACGCGGTCACCGCGCCATCGGCGTTGTGTACCGACCCGAGCGCGAGCAATACGGCAATTACGTGCCAACTGTACTGGCCCGTCGTTACGATGCTTTTCTGTACCTCGATCAGACGCGGGCGCTGCATCCGCTCGATCTGCACACTAACGCGGGCCTGATGCCGGAAGGGTATCCCTTTGGCGTCTGAGCCCGGCAACTGACCTGCCCGTGAACACTGCCTGCGAAAATCATAAACCGCCGGGATCGGCATGAAGGGCTAAAATTGTACCAGTCTGCTATGCGCCCGGTGCCGGTTCAGCCTATCCTGACCCGGATTGATTACAAAGTAGTTTGTAAGTAGTTGATAATCTGAAGAGAGCGATCGTTCGGGAGGGGCCGATTAAAGAACTGTCACTTTAATTTATACTCATTATTTTTTCGGCACATTGTCCCTGAATTCTACAATCCAGTCCTTGATTGTTATACATTTGTGTTTCCTTACTTCGTTCTATTTGAAAGTTTAACGCACTCTACGCCTATGAACAGAAGAGACGCCCTTATGCGGGTAGCCCTGCTGACTGGAGCGACCCTGTCGCTGCCAGCGCTGGCCGATACGCTCGAAGCTTCGGTTGCCCGTCGTGCCCTCACCGGCAAACCCGTCTTCTTTACGGCTGATCAGGATGCTACGGTCGCCGAACTGGCCGATACCATCATCCCAACAACCAGCACCCCCGGCGCAAAAGCCGCCCGGGTGAATGAAATTATTGACGTTCTCATAAAAGACTGCTATAAAGAGGCCGATCAGAAGCGGTTCCTCGAAGGGCTGGCCCAGACCAACAAGCTGAGTCAGGACGCCTATGGCAAAGCTTTCGTGCAGCTCGACCCGACCCAGCGTATCCAGATCGTGAAGGCGCTCGAAGCCGACGCCAAGCGGCTGAAAGCTGAGATGGCCGGCACCCGTGAAGTGACGAAAGTCGAGAACTCCCAGGCCGACCTGCAGATGCCCGAGGCCAAGAAGAAATACACGCCGTTCTTCACCATCCTGAAAGACCTGACGCTGACGGGCTATTTCACGTCTGAAGTGGGCTGTACGCAGGCGCTCGAATACGTGGCCGTACCGGGTCGTTACGATGGATGCGTGCCGCTCAAACCCGGCCAGAAGGCGTGGGCAATCTAATTCCGTTATCAGGTCGGCCCGTTGCGGCATGAACACCGCAGCCGCAGGACGCTGTAACGCTACAAACTCATAGACACATGAATCTGAATATCGACGCTAAAAAAGATATGACCTACGACGCCATTGTCGTCGGGTCGGGTATATCGGGCGGCTGGGCAGCCAAAGAACTGACCCAGAAGGGCCTGAAAGTGCTGATGCTGGAGCGGGGACGCGACATCAAACACATTGAAGGATACGTAACCGCCACCAGCAACCCCTGGGATTTCCCGCACCGGGGCCGGATTACCACGCAGGCCGCCGAAGAGTACTGGGCCAACATGCGCACCGGCTACACGGCCAACGAAGAATGGCGTCACCACTTCGAGAACGATAAGGAAAACCCCTACCTCGAAAAACCAAACCGTCAGGTTGACTGGATTCGCGGCTACCACGTAGGCGGCCGTTCGCTGATGTGGGGCCGGCAGAGCTACCGCTGGAACAAGGAAGACTTCATGGCCAACCTCAAGGAAGGCATTGGAGTCGACTGGCCCATCCGGTACGAAGACCTGGCACCCTGGTACACCTACGTTGAAGGGTTCGTCGGCGTTTCGGGAAATAAGGACGGTATCGACGTTCTGCCCGATGGCAACTTCCTGCCGCCCATGCAGCTCAACTGCGTGGAGAAGGAAGCCAAGAAGCGCATCGAGAAATCGTTTCCCAAACGTACCGTAACCATTGGCCGGACGGCTCACCTGACCGAGCCTAAGCAGATGCACTACGACCTGGGCCGGGCGGCCTGCCAGTACCGAAACCAGTGTATGCGCGGCTGTCCCTACGGCGCCTATTTCAGCACGCAGGCGGCTACCCTGCCAGCGGCCATGAAAACGGGCAAGCTGACCCTGCTGCCCGACTCGATTGTGTCTGAAGTGCTCTACGACGAGAAAAAAGGCAAGGCAACCGGCGTTCGGGTCATTGATCAGAACACGAAAGAAGTGCGGGAATTTTTCGCCCGGGTTATTTTCCTGAATGCGTCGGCTTTTGCCAGCACGTCAATTCTGATGAACTCCAAGTCGCACCGCTTCCCGAACGGAATGGGCAACGACTCCGATCAACTCGGCCGGAACATCATGGACCACCACCTGGCGGTCGGTGCCTCGGGTACGTTTGAAGGCATGGAAGATCAGTACTACTTCGGTCGGCGTGCCAACGGGGTCTACGTGCCGCGTTACCGCAACTGGGCCGGCGACAAGCGCGATTACGTGCGCGGCTTTGGCTATCAGGGCGGTGCTGCCCGGGGTGGCTGGAACCGGGGTAACGGTATGGAAGGTTTCGGGGCCGACTTCAAAGAAAGCCTGACCAAGCCCGGCCCGTGGACGATGAGCCTCGGCGGCTTCGGCGAGATGATTGCCGACCCGAACAACCGCATGACCCTCTCGCCCGACCAGAAAGACAAGTGGGGCCTGCCGCTGATCGTGTTCGATGCCGCCTACGGTGAGAACGAAAAGAAAATGCGGAAAGACATGATGAACGACGCGGCCGAGATGCTCGAAGCCGCTGGTCTGAAGAACGTAACGCCCTACAACGACGAGTCAAAACACCCCGGTATCGGTATCCACGAAATGGGAACCGCCCGCATGGGCCGCGATCCGAAGACGTCGGTGCTGAACGCCCACAACCAGCTTCATACGGTGAAGAACGTTTTCAACACCGATGGAGCCTGCATGACCTCGGCATCGTGCGTGAATCCGTCGCTCACCTACATGGCGCTGACCGCCCGCGCGGCCGACTTCGCCGTGAAGGAAATGAAACGCGGTAATCTGTAACAGGTGTCCCGGTATCGCCGGAACGATACCGGGATTGTAATTAATTCAAAACAGGCAGCAGGCATTCGTTCAGGATTTGCCTGCTGCCTGTTTTTTGCCAGGTGTAATGCATTTTGTGTTGATTATCAATACGCCATGCAACCCTTTGATGGGCCGCTTTTGTCTATATCGGTACAAGTGCCTATCAGATTATGCTATGAACTCGTTTACCTCCTTTCGTTTCTTGCTGAGCCTGTTGCTGGCGATGGGGTTTCTGGCCTGCGACCGCGTTGGGCAGGACCTGGCGCCTGCTGTAACGGTCAACAACAGCGACGAAACGGAATTTTATACACTCCCCGCCGAACCGGTAGCCATTGACCTTAAGTCGTTCGTCGATCTGAAGTCAGCCGCTACGTTCACGATCGTCAAGCGCCCGCAGTCGGGCGAAGCGTCGTTTAGCCCCGAGGGACTGCTGATCTATACACCGAACCCGGAGTTTACGGCCGGCCAGGATCAGTTCGCTCTGAAAACAACCGACTCGGACCTGAGCAGCAAAGCCTTTCGGATTACCATGGCCGCCGACAGCAGCCAGCTTCCGTGCCATGCCGGCCTGCTGCCCGATGGCGTAAAAACGTCGGCCAACACGCCTGTTACGATCGATGTGCTGGAAAATGCCCGCTTCTGCAACGCAACCGTTGATCTGAAAAGCGTGGCGCTGGTCCGGGCCCCCAAAAATGGAAAACTCAGCCTCAATGGCACCAGGATTACGTACACGCCGAACCAGAACTTTGTTGGCTACGACGAACTGCTCTATAAAGTTACGGCTACGGTCCAGCAGCCGCGTACCTATGTCGCCACGGTGAAAATTCTGGTTGGTGACATCTATAAAGAATGCAGCCTGACCCTCAAAGACGATCAGGTGAGCCTGCGACCGCAGTTCGTGAGCGACTCGGTGCTGATTGCGCCCCTGCTGAACGACCAGCTCTGCCAGCCCGTCCGTACCGTACCGATTACGATCAAAAAAGGTCCGTCCAACGGTCTAGCCGTTGTGCAGCGGAATCAATACATCGTTTACTGGGCCAGACCGGGCTTTACAGGTAACGACGAGCTGATCTACCAGCGCTGCGACAACGGAAGCTGTCTGCAGGCTACTATCCGGATTAATGTGAAAGCACCCGAGGCCGACTGTCAGCTGACGGCTGCGCCCGATAGCCGGACAATCCAGATCAGCAAACCCGCAGCCGATGTCAAAGCCGGAACGGTAGTGCTGCCGGTGCTGCTCAACGATAAAATCTGTGCGCCATTAGCCGATATGAAAATCAGTGCCAATCCGGCTAATCTCAAGCTAACCGTTAGTAAACAGGGCATTATCACCTATACGCTGAGTGGCAGCCCGAAAGTAGGGCAGCTCTCGTTCAGCTACGAACTGACCGATACCCAGAATAATAAATCATCGGCCACCGTGACCATTGATATTAAAGAATGAGCGTACGGACTATTTTGCAGCGGATAACCGACTTTTTGTTTTGGATGATCCCCGCTCGATAGCCTGTTGGTAAATTCAAGTATGACGGACCTGGAACTCCTGCGGGCGTGTCAGCGCAATGACCCCCGGGCACAAACGGCATTTTATCAGCGATTCAAGGGTCGCCTGATGGGCCTGTGCCGCCGGTATGCCCGCAGCCAGGCTGAGGCCGAGGACATGTTTCAGGAAGGCTTCATCCGCATCTTTCAGCAGATTCATACCCTGGAGCAGCCCGACCGGATGCTTCCCTGGATGAAACGCGTAATGGTCAACTCCGCCATCAACGCCTACCATAAAAATCAGAAACAACGCGCAGAGACCGACCGACTCGACGACCAGTACGCAGCTGCGGTGAGCTACGCCACCGACGATCATCGCGAAACCCTCGCCCGCCTGTCGGCTGACGAAATTTCAGCGTTGGTGCAGGAACTTCCCGATGGATACCGTATGATTTTCAATTTACACGTCGTCGACGGCTATAATCACCCCGAAATTGCCGAACTGCTGGGCATCTCGGAAGGCACGTCGAAATCGCAGCTGGTGCGGGCCAAAAGCGCCCTGCGCGAAAAACTCAAACAAATCGGTATTGTCCGCTATGAACACTCCTGATACCAATTCTTGGGACGATCCGGCATGGAACGATCCCGACTGGGATGATTTGTTCCGGGAGCGGCTGGCCGACTACGAAGCGGAGCCGGCTCCGGATGCGCTGGAACGAATTCTGCTGAATGTAAATGGACCGTCGCCCCAGCCTGTATCGGGCGGAAGGTGGTGGTTGGCTGCTGTTGGGCTGTTGCTGCTAAGTGGCAGCGGCTGGCTCATCTCCGAAATCCATTACGCTAATAAAACATCTGTAAAAGCTGAGGTTGGACAACCCGTTGCCGGAACCGGGGTCGGTAAGTCCGAAATCAACGGCGATGGCCTACCCGTTCCCTCATTGGGCAACGAGCCTGCCCCCGAAGGTCAGCGGGTGGCTAAACCGGCATTGGACACATATTCGGAGGCATTGGTGCCCACTCGGTCCGATGCAGGGAGTCCCCGTCCCGGCAGTCCGCAGCGGATCAATCGGGAACAGACCGGACGAGCTGATCAGCCGAGCCAGAACCGCGTCAACGTAACCAAAATAATTGCGGAGAAAAACCGGCCGGCCAGGATGCCGCCCGAGGAGAACCTTACGTCGTTTCGGAACAGTCGACTCCAGGCATCGCCGGTACGGAGAATAACTGCAATGGACCGTCGTCAGCTTTCTGAGAAATCGGCGCTAACAACCGGAAGTGGGTACGAAACCGACGTTACGTTACCAACTCTATCCGATAGAACCGCCCGGCCCGATGCATGGTCTGTAGCGGCTCTGACCGCCCTACCGGTGCGACTCCAGCCATGGGCTAATCGGTGGCCCGAGATAAATGCAGCATCGGTCCCGACGCAGGCCAGTTTGCTGCGTTCAGCCCGGAATCGCCCCGGCCTCTATGTTTCGGTGATGCCCCTATACAGCTACCGGAACATCAATCCCGTCGCTACCGACGAGGTATACGTCGGTAATATCCGGCAGGAGAAAACATTCGCGTCGGGCCGGACGGGCTGGCGAACGCAGATAGGCGTCGAGTGGACGCTGGGTCGGCAATTAAGTTTACGGACGGGCTTAACCTACGGCCAGATGCAGCAGTCGCTGAACTACAGCGTAAGCCCGATTGCGCCCGACTCCGCAAGAATTGAGTTGATCGACGCGCAGACGGTTCGGGTAACGCCCATTCGGACTACCCGACCGGTGGCCGAAACGACCCGGTATCATTATGCCGGACTAAACGCCGATTTGTTATGGCGGCTGTCGGCCGGGGGCTCGTGGCGCCCGTTCGTGACTGCCGGGGCAACCGTCGGCGGTTATGTAGCGCCGGTCTGGCAGCCGGGTGGGTTTGTGCAGGCATCGATAGGTGTCGAACGGCCATTGACTTCCAGGTTATGGCTTCGGGTCGAGCCAACCGTTCAGTACGGATGGAACCCCGTTTCAGACAAACAGAATCTCTTTCAAATTCGCCCATACACCTATGGCCTAACCATTGGCTTAGGAATTCGATAAAATCTCAAAAAGAGGGAAGCTCCCCTGATTACGACCATCCACTAACCGGGAGGTTGTGATCAGGGGAGCTTTTTGCCATTATTAAAATTTAGAAAAATTTGAACAACAAGCCCTTAGCAGAGTTAGAACTACATAAATCGATTAATTCGATAGGAAAAAACGACTCAACTATGAAAAAAGTGGTGATGATGGGATTCATGCTGGCAGCCGGCCTGGCCCTCAACGCAAATGCCCAGACAACGAACTCAACGGGCACGACAACCGGAACAACGACGAATACAGGCACGTATTCAAATGGTACGAACACCAACGCAAACTCGGGT